>NZ_CAKUAL010000071.1 GCF_934636505.1 uncultured Ellagibacter sp. | reverse complement strand
AGCACGACGTCACCGTGCTCATCGTGTCGCACAACAACGACCAGATCGAGCGTTTGTGCAACAAGGCCATCTGGATTGAGAAGGGCCACACCCGCATGATGGGCTCGGCTGCCGACGTATGCCGCACCTACCGCGTGCTCGGCGGGCATGTGGGCTCGGCCGAGTCGGAGGCCGCCGTGTTCAGCATGCTGAACTCCCCCACCCGCGTGCCCGAGGGGCTCGTGAGCTCCGTCGCCGGCGAGAACCGCTACGGCACCGCCGTGAAAATCGCAGAGAAGTGCAAGTTCGCGCAAGGTGGTAGCGTCATCCTGGCGTCGGGCGACTTCAGCCTGCCGTGCATGTCCGCGCAAGGGCTCTCCGGCATGCTCGACGCGCCGGTGTTGCTCTCGAAGAACGAGTCGCTGCCCGACGTGGTCGCGCAGGAAATCGCGAGCCTCGCGCCGCGCCGCATCGTCGTCTTGGGCGGCGAGGACGTGCTCTCTTCCGAAGTGGCCGAGCAGGCGGCCGACGCTGCAGGCGACGGGTGTGCGATCTGCCGCATCGATTGCAACGAGTCGGTCGAGCTTGCACGCCTCATCTTCGACTTCGGAAAGCGCGCGGCGGAGGAAGACGGCGTGCCCGGCTGGAGCAAGCTCGCAATCATCGCGCACCACGACTGCTTGGGTGACCTGATCACGCTTTCGCCGTTGCTGTTCAACCAGCATATCCCCGTGTTCTACATTCGCGAGCTCGGCGTGATCGACGACGCCACGGCAGCGTCGATCCAGGGCGGCGACTTCACCGATCTGATTGCGCTGGGCGTCGACAAGCATATCCCCGACACGTTCCTCGCCGCCTGCGCCGAGCACGGCGTGAAAAGCGAGCGCCTCATCGGTAAGAACCCTTATGACGCCAACGAGAAGATCAACGACCTTATCACTTCGGGCCAAGTCGAGGGCGCACGACTCACGGTCGACAACCTCATCGTGAGCTCGGTATGGAACCCCGCCGACGCGTTCGCCGCCGGCGCCTGGGCCGCCAAGACCGATTCCGCCTTCCTTCTGGAAGACCCGCAAAACCTCGACAGCGTCGCGCACGCCATAAGCTACATCAAGAAGAAGGGCGGCAGCGTGAAGCACCTCACCTTCTTGGGCGATTCCTCGCAGTTCGGGCGCCTCGACAAGGAGATGCTTGGGAAGACTGTGCAGGAAGCGCTCGTGGACGCAGGGCTTGCGGATACGAGTGCCGAGGACGCACAGCCTGTCGAGACTGAGCGCGCGGACGCCACGCCCGACAACGCTGCGTCCGCGGATACGCAGGAAAACGAATAGGAGCATCATGTCATCTTCGCAGTTCGCACCGTTGGTTTCCGTCATCATCCCCATCTACAACGCAGGTCCCTATCTCGATCAGGCGCTCGACAGCGTCGAGGGGCAAACGTACAAGAACCTGGAAATCATCTGCTTAAACGACGGCTCCACCGACAACTCGCTTGACATCATGCGCGCCCATGCCGCGCGCGACGAGCGCATCGTGGTGATCGACAAGCACAACCAAGGCTACGGCGCCACCTGTAACCGCGGGCTCGACGAGTCGCACGGCGAGTGGATTTCCATCCTCGAACCCGACGACTGGATCGAGAGCGGCATGTATTCCGACCTGCTCGCGCTCGCGCGCATGTACCCCGAGCCGATCGACATCGTGAAGTCGGGTTATTGGCGCATCTGGTTGCCCGACACGCCCAAGCAGCGCAAGATGAACTGCAGCTACCACGGACGCATCAATCCGCCTGTCCAACCGTTTGCCATTAAGGACGCGGCGCATCTGCTGTGCCATCACCCATCCATCTGGTCGGCGATCTATCGCAAGCAATACCTGGTTGACAAGGGCATTCGATTCCGCGAGATTCCCGGCGCGGGCTGGGCTGACAACCCGTTCCTCATCGAGACGCTTTGCCAGACCGACCGCATCCTCTACACCGATAAGGAATACTACTGTTATCGCGAGGAGACGCCGGAGAAGTCCGAAGCGTTCGCAAAGCGCAGCACGCTTCTGCCGCTCGAGCGCTGGAATGACATGATGGACATCCTCGAGAAGCTCGGCGTGACCGACGAGCGCATCCTGCGCGCGCACAACAGCCGCGGCTTCACGTACCTCTCGGGCATCCTGGAAGTCGTCGGGCTCGACGGCGAGGGCGTGCGCGAGGCGGCGACCCACATGTTCGAGTGTATGGACGCCGACCTGGTGTTCTCGGACCCCGAGATTTCCCCTGGCTGTAAGCGCCTGTTCGCCGACCTCCGCGGCCTGGAGTGCCCGCACATCGATAAGCTCGCCTATGTGCGCGGGCTTATGGGACAGGGATTCTATAACCTGAAGAACACAGGCGTCGTGAACACGTTCTTCGCAACCACCAACTACTTCAAGAAGCACCGCGCCCGCGAGGCCAACGAGTAGGCAGCAAGCTCCGTCGCGAGGTAACGCGACGAGAAGCCGCTAAGCGAGCAATGCCCGCAACCTCCCCTGGTTGCGGGCATTTTTTAGCGATTCTTCGTGAAGTGATAGGTCGGAACGGCCTCTTCGAGAATCTTGATTGCCTGCTCATCGGTGTCGCGGATTGCCTCTTGCAGCTCGCCGAGCTTCTGCGCCACCTGCTCGTGGCTGATTTCCTGGCCCTGCGAGATCATGATCGAATGGTTGGACGTGGGAAGCGTGTTCTCCTCGTCCATCAGCAGCTCCTCGTACATCTTCTCGCCGTCGCGCAGGCCGGTGTAGACGATGTCCACATGCGCGCCCGACAGGCGGATGAGGTTCTTCGCCAGATCTGCGATCTTCACCGGCTCGCCCATGTCGAGCACGAAGATCTCGCCGCCCTTCGCCATGCCGCCCGCCTGGATGACAAGCTGCACCGCCTCGGGAATGGTCATGAAGAAGCGCTCGATATCGGGATGCGTCACCGTCACGGGGCCGCCTTCCGCAATTTGCTTCTTGAACAGGGGAATCACACTGCCATTGCTGCCGAGCACGTTGCCGAAGCGCACCGCCGCGAACACGGTCTTCGACGTACGCGCATAGTACTGCATGATCATCTCGCCCATGCGCTTGGTGGCGCCCATGACCGAAGTGGGGTTCACGGCCTTGTCGGTCGAGATGAACGTGAAGTGCTCCACACCGAAGGCGTCCGCCGCGCGCACCACGTTCAACGTGCCGAAGACGTTGTTCTCGATTGCCTCGCGCGGGCATACCTCCATAAGCGGCACGTGCTTGTGGGCGGCCGCGTGGAACACCACCGCCGGGTGATACTTCTCGAACACCTCGTTCACGCGCGCCTCGTTGCAGATGCTGCCGATCTCAATGTCGATCGCGATATCGTCGTAGGAGCGAAGCAGCTCCTGGCGAAGCATGTAGGCGTCGTTCTCGCAGATGTCGAAGATGACGATGCAGCGCGGCGCGACCTTCGCCAGCTGACGGCACAGCTCACTGCCGATCGAGCCGCCGCCACCCGTGACGAGCACAGTCTCGCCCGCAACGTACGCATACGCGATGCGCATGTCGAGCTGCACTTCCTCGCGCCCTAAAAGGTCGGTCACGTCGACGTCGCGCAGGGCAACATCGCCCAGCTCGTCGATGCGCAGATCGCGGATGTTGGGCAGCGTCTTGAGCACACACTCGGTTTTCGTGCACACCTTGTAGATGCGCTTGCGCTCGGCGGGGGTCGACGAGGGAATGGCAACGACGATCTGCTGGATATCGTACTTACGCACCAGCTCCTCGATGTCGTCGGTCGAGCCTTCCACCTTCACGCCATGAATGCGCATGCCCCGCTTGGCCGGGTCGTCATCGGTCGCGACGATAGGAATACCCGGCATGTTCGGGTCCTTCGTGGCCATACGATTGATGGTAAGCGAGCCGGTCTCGCCCGCACCGACGACGAGCGTCCGCAGGCGGTCGACGTTGTTGCCCGAGAATGCGCGCTTCTTGCGCCGCTTGATGCGCCACAAAAGACGGTAACCGCCCATGAGGAACACGAGCAGAATCGACGCGCCAATGAACACGCGAATGGGAAGCCTCACGTTGATAACCCACAAGAACACGGCTCCCACCAGGGTTGATATGACAACGGAAAGCACAATCTGCAGCGCCTCGTCAACGCTCGCGTATTCCCATAAATTGTTGTACAGGCGAAACGCGCCCATGATCACGATGTTCACCACGGCGAGGATTCCCAGGATGAAAAAGATCTCGTTGCTGGTGAACACCTCGTCGTAGACGTTGGTCAGAAGCGATGCCAGCCAATAGGCCACGTACGTGGCGATGATGTCCAGAATTAACAGAGGCGCCGTGCGCTTCGCTATGTGCAAATCCATGCGTGCCCTCGCTCGGGATTAACGGCACCGCGGCCGCTGATATACAACCCTATGATTGTATACGATTGCGAGAACGACCGACCGCATTGCAGAAACACTGCACGGATGGGGCTGCGCGCGACGCGTCGCTCATGTCGAGACGGTGGTGGGACGAGGCGGCGCGACAGCCCTACCCCACCGACTTCGTCGCTACGAGAGAAACCCCCGTGCCGCACACGTTCTCGCAGATGACATCGCCCAATGCGATGGGGACGCACAGGGAGAGCCCCGCCGCCACGCGGGCGACATCCCCCGCAAGCGCCTTGGGCACCGGCGCGCTCGTCCGATAGCTCACTGGCTCCAGGCATCCCCGAGCGCAGACGGTGCCGCACACAGTTCTGACCGGGTTAGTTGCCTCGGCCTGGGCATACTTCTTCCCACGGCCGCACGAGTTGCCCTCGACGCTCGTAACCTCGCCGTTCTCGGCGAACCCGACGTTCATGATGCATCCCATCGGGCATTGGATGCAGGTGATTCTCCGGCTCATCGCGCCCCCCCTTCCGTGGCGGGCACCTGTCGCGCGGCAAGCCCGCTTACCGCCGACACGACGATGCGCGAGCAGCCAGCAAGGCTCCCCGCATCGACCTTCATGCGCCGCATCTCGGCGGGAACTGCCACCATATCGCGAGCCCGCGCAAGCACCTCGCCCGCACCCGCGTCATCGCACGAGCGAACCTCGAACCGCACACCCTCGATAACATCGGATACGCGGAAGGAAAGCGTCACCGGCTCTTCCGCATCACGGGAAATTACCTGGGGCACGACGTAGCGCACGCCTTTTCCGGCTACCACTTCGATGGACGACTCGCTCGGCACGCCCTTCGTGCGCGTTGCGGCCGACGTGTCGCCACGCGCGAAGGCGGCCGCAGAAGCCCCCGCCCGCTCGCCTTCCTCGGACGCAAAGTCCGCCAAATCGTGCACATGAAGAGCATTTCCGCAGGCAAAAATTCCGGGCACGCTCGTTGCCAAGCGCTCGTCGACGACGGCGCCCCCCGTTATCGGAGAGAGCGTCACCCCCGCCGTTTTCGCAACCTCGTTTTCGGGAATGAGTCCGCACGAAAGCACCAGCGTGTCGCAGGGGACGCGCTCCTCGGTGCCCTCGATGGGACGGCGCGTCGCAGGATTGACGTCCGCCACGACGACGGCATTCAAGCGCGTCTCGCCCTCGAGCCGCACCACCGTGCGCGACAGGTGCAACGGGATGCCGAAGTCGTCGAGGCATTGCACGATGTTTCTGCGCAACCCCGAGGAGAACGGCATGATCTCGTACACGCCGAGCACCCTGATTCCCGAAAGCGACATGCGGCGCGCCATGATAAGCCCAATGTCGCCCGAACCGAGCACCACCGCAGTCGATCCGGGGACAAGCCCCTGTAAGTTCATGAAATTCTGCGCGCAACCCGCCGTGTAGACCCCTGAGGGACGCGCCCCCGCGATGCCGAGCGCCCCCAGCCCGCGCTCGCGGCTTCCCGTCGCCAAAACCACGGCTTTCGCGTGGAGGAAAAGTTCGGCACCGAATCGTGTGCCGACGACGAGCTTTCCTGAGCCCTCGTCGTCGATGCGCAGCACTGATACGCCGTATTCGCAGATCACGCTCGCATCGATGACGGCCTGCTCCTCTTGCGCCGCGTATTCGGGGCCGGTGAGCTCAGCCTTCATGCGGTGCAGGCCGAAGCCGTTGTGCACGCACTGCTTGAGCACGCCGCCCGGGCGCTCCTCGCGATCGACCATGGCCACGCGAGCCGCGCCCGCACGCCGCGCGCTCGCAGCCGCCGCCATGCCCGCCGCGCCGCCGCCGATGACGACCACGTCGAAGCTACCCTCGATCCGCGCGGGCGCACCCAGCTCGCTTCGCCGCACCTCCGACGCCGCATGTCGCGCATCCGCTTCCTCAGGAGCCTCACCTTTGGAGGGGCTCCCGCCCGCGCGCACGAGCTCGACGTAGTCGGCGCGGGCGGATGCGATCATCCTCGACCCCGCAAGCCGCTTGTCGATCGCGTCGGGCGCGCAACCCAGCTCGCGCGACATGATTTCCACAAGTTCAGGCGAGCAAAAGCCGCCGTGGCAGCGCCCCATCGTAGCGCCCGTGCGCCACTTGATCGCGTCGAGCGAGAGCACGGGAAGGGGGCCATGCAGCGCGCGCACCACTTCCGCCTCGGTCACCTCGCAGCAGCGGCAGACCACATGCCCGAACGCCGGATCGCTCGCAATAGCACGTTCGCGCTGCTCGTCGGTCATGGCCGTGAAGGGAAGCTGCGGCGCGCGGCGCGGATTAAACGACGGGTTGCTGCCTGCGCCCAGGCGAGCCGCAACCTGAGAGGCGATGAAGGTCGCCACCGCAGGAGCAGACGTCAGGCCAGGCGATTCGAAACAGGCGATGTTGAAGAACCCGGGCGCATCCGCCGCCTCGCCGATGACGAAGTCGCCCGATTCGCCCGCCGCGCGCAGCCCTGCGAAGTTCGTGATAGCACCGCGGGGAGAAGCCGCAGGCCAGGTGCGGCGCGCGCGTTCGACGATGTCGGCAAGCCCCTCCTGCGTCGTCGAAAGGTCGGTCTTGGATGCCTGGGAAACCGAGTTCGGGCCGATGAGCATGTTGCCGTGAATTGTGGGCGTGACGAGCACTCCCTTGCCGAGCGGGCCGGGCACCTGAAACATCGTGTGTTCGAACGTGGTGGCGTATTCGGTGTCGTAGAGATAGTACTCGCCCCGGCGCGGCGTGATGGAGAAGCGCTTCCCCGAGACCATGTTGTTCATCTCGTCAGCGAAAAGTCCCGCTGCATTCACGACCGCCCGCGCGGAGAAACGCTCCCCCGCGACCTCGACGCGAAAACCGCCGTCCGCGCGAACGATGCGCTCCACGCGGTGATTGAACAGGAACCTCACGCCGTTGCCACACGCGTTCTCGGCCGCCGCGAAGGCGAAACCGTAGGGATCGACGATGCCGCCCGTCGGCGCCACGAGAGCGCAGGCAGCCTCGGGCGAGACGTTCGGCTCCATCTCGCGCGCACGATCGCCCGACACGATGTGCACACCCTCGACCCCGTTCGCCTGGGCACGGCGGGCGAGCTCATCGAGCTTCAAACGGCCCTCGTCGTCGAAGGCAAGCACCATCGAGCCGTTGTGACGGAACTGCACGCCAAGCTCGTCGCACCAGCGCGGATATGCCTTCGAGCCCTCGACGTTGAAGCGCGCCTTCAGCGTGCCGGGCACGGGATCGAAGCCCGCATGCACAATGGCGGAGTTCGCACGCGTTGCGCCGCAGGCGATGTCGTTTCCCGCCTCGAGCACGCAGATGGACAGGTCGTAGCGCGCAAGCTCGCGGGCCGCCGTGCACCCGGCAATGCCAGCTCCGACAACCACCACATCGAAGGAACAAGCCTTCCCTTCCTGCATACGCGAACCTACCCTTTCCTCTTCGTTCCTCGATCGTGCCGTCTCTCACCAGGGGATTCTTTGCGCTTGCCCCTGCCGGTGTGCGAATGGGGAACCTTGCCCTTGCCGCCGCCTGGATGGGAATTCCCGCTCTTGCCGCCGGGCGAGCACCAGGCTTCATCCTTGCCGCCACTCTGCCGGGCTGGCTTACCCCTGCCGCCGGTCGAGCGAGACAACTTCCCCTTGCGACTGGGAGCACTACCCGAAGAGCCGCTCCTGCGGGCATCCCCCTTTGGCGCCGCTTTCCCCTTCGGCGTGCCCTTCCCCTTCGACAGCGCGCCCCCGTGCGCCCCCTCCGGTCGCACGAGGCATTTCGCGTCGAAGCCGATGAGGTCCTCCCTGCCAGCGCGGCGCAACGCCTCGCGCACCAGGTCGCGATTCTTCGGGTCGCGGTATTGGATGAGCGCGCGCTGAAGCGCCTTCTCATGCGGGTTTTTCGGCACGTAAATCGGTTTCATAGTGCGCGGATCGAGCCCCGTGAAGTACATCACCGTGGCCAAACTTCCGGGCGTCGGGTAGAAATCCGACACCTGCTCGGGGTTAAAGCCCATGTCGCGAACGAATTCGGCCAGCTCAGCAGCCTCTTTCATGGTCGACCCCGGGTGCGACGACATAAGGTAGGGAACGATGAACTGCTTCTTGCCCGCGCGGGCGTTCTCCTCCTCGAACAGCGAGACGAAACGCTCGTAGATCGCGTGGTCGGGCTTGCCCATGCACGACAAGACGCCGTGGGAAACGTGCTCGGGCGCGACGCGCAGCTGCCCGCTCACGTGATGCTCGGCCAGTTCGCGCACGAACTCCCGCCCATGCTTCTCATCGAGCATCACGTAGTCGAAGCGGATGCCCGAGCGAACGAACACCTTCTTCACGCCGGGAACCTCACGCAGCTCGCGCAAGAGGCGGATGTAGTCGGAATGGTCGGCAATGAGTTTCTTACATGGTTCGGGCGCTAAACATCTTCTCCCCCGGCAAGCGCCGTGGTCCACCTGCTTGCGGCAGGCGGGCGCGCGGAAGTTCGCCGTCGGGCCGCCGACGTCGTGGATATAGCCTTTGAAGTCGGCATCGTGCGTCATCTCCTCGGCTTCCGCGACAAGCGAGGCGCGGCTGCGCACCTGCACGACGCGCCCCTGGTGGAACGTGAGCGCACAGAAGGCGCACTCGCCGAAGCACCCGCGGTTGCTCGCGAGCGAGAACTTCACTTCCTTGATAGCGGGAACCCCACCCGCGGCATCGTAGTCGGGGTGCGCGGAGCGGACGAACGGCAAGCGATAGACTGCATCGAACTCGGCGGTCGAAAGCGGGGCGGCGGGCGGGTTCTGCACGACGAACTCGTGCTCGCCATAGGGTTCGACCAGGCGTTTTCCCGTCACATGATCGCTGTTGGCGTATTGTACGGCGAAGCTTTCCGCATAGGCGCGCGGGTTGGCGCGCATAGCGCTGTAAGCGGGCAGCAGCTCGTAGTCGTAGACATGCTCAAGCGAGCGCGTGCGGAACACCGTGCCATCGATGAAAGTAAGGTCGCTGACCGAAAGTCCCGAATTCAGGGCATCGGCGATTTCCACGATGGAGTGCTCCCCCATGCCATAGGACACAAGGTCGGCGTTCGAATCGAGCAGGATCGACCGCTTAAGCGAGTCCGACCAGTAATCGTAGTGGGCAAGGCGGCGCAAACTCGCCTCGATGCCCCCGATGATGATGGGAACGTCCTTGAACACGCGTCTGATCAGGTTCGAGTACACCACAACCGCGTGGTCGGGACG
>NZ_CAKUAL010000070.1 GCF_934636505.1 uncultured Ellagibacter sp. | reverse complement strand
AGAAGTACACCATCAAGATGAACGGCTGCCACAGCTGCCCGATTCACTGCTACTCCGACATGCGCGTCCCGAACTCCAAGGCCAACGGCGGCTACGAGATCACCGGCAACACCTGCGTGCCGAACTTCCCGTTCTCCATCTATATGACGAAGATCTTGGGCGACCACACGTCGATCAAATCGGGCACCGAGGACGGCCTCATCTGGGACCAGGTCGTCGGCGGCACGATGGACGATCTGGGCATGTGGTGCAACTACGCGCAGATCTACCGCGACATCGCGCACTGCGTTGCCAAGGGCATCTTCGAGAAGAACCTGCCGGCCGATGAGTACAACATGTTCGACTGGAAGAAGTTTGAGAACAACGACCCGACCATCATGGTCGAGCTGCTCACGCACATCGCCAAGAACGACAACGAGATGTCCTACCTCGGCCATGGCCCGATCGTGTGGTGCAAGCGCTGGAACGACATGGAGTGGTTCGACACCACGGCAAGCTGCCTCATCAACTACCGCGGCTGGCCGGTTCACCACGCTATCGAGTCTTACGGCCAGGTCGGCGGCCTGCTGAATATGATCTTCAACCGCGACCCGATGATTCACTCGCACCAGAACATGCTGCAGTGCGGCCTTCCGCATGAGCTCAAGCAGGAAATCGCAGCCGAACTGTGGGGCGGCGAGGACGCGCTTGACAAGGAGAAGAACTACACGCCGATGAACGAGCACAAGGCGAACTTCTGCTGGTGGTCCATCGTCACCGACGTGCTGCATGACTCGCTCACGCTGTGCAACTGGGTGTGGCCGATGGCTCAAAGCCCCTCGAAGAGCCGCAACTACCGTGGCGACCTCGACCTCGAGGCGAAGTTCTACAAGGCTGCCACCGGCAAGGACGTCACCACCGACGACCTGTACAAGGCTGCCGCGAAGATCATCACGCTGCAGCGCGCGAACACCGCTCGCGGCATGAAGGACAAGAACGGCAACATGGGTTGCAACGACTTCCGCAACATCCACGACGTCATGACCGAGTGGCCGTTCACGAAGGACCCGGACAAGCAGCCCTTCACCGAAGGCACCGACAAGATGGAGAAGCAAGACTTCCAGAAGGGCCTCACGATGCTCTACGAGAAGTTCGGCTGGGACAGCGAACTCGGTTGCCCGACGGCCGACTGCCTCGAGTACTACGGCATGAGCGACGTCGAGGAAGACCTCAAGAACCTGAACCTCCTTCCGTAAGCGATGCGACGAAGGCGGCGGCTTGCATGGCGCGAAGCCCCGAGCCGCCGCAAACCTCCCTGAATGAGTCGCATCCGACGTAGAAGGTAGCCCTACCCGCAAGAAGAGCCTCTTCGGAGGCTCTTCTTGTTGTTGGGGAAAGATGCGCGAGCGCCCGTACCCCCGCCAGGCACCCACTGCCGTTCCCATGCGCAGAATGCGAGAATATCGCGAGCAGATCTTTGCCTGCCCGCCTTTTCAAGCTACGATCGAAACCGAAATCGCGCAAGCATCTGGGAGGCACGGAAATGAAGACCATCGACGTAGTGGCAGCCATCATCGAGAAGGGTGACGAAATCCTCGCGACCCAGCGAGGCTATGGGGAGTTCGAGGGCGGATGGGAATTCCCGGGCGGAAAAGTCGAAGCAGGAGAAACCCCTGAACAGGCAATCGTCCGCGAAATCAAGGAGGAGCTCAACGCCGAAATCGCGGTAAGGGATTTCCTCGTGCAGGTCGAGCACGATTACCCGACGTTCCATCTGAACATGAAATGTTACCTCTGCACGCTTAAGGACGCATCGTTTCAACTGCTTGAACATCACGCCGCGAAGTGGCTCGACCTCGCGCACATCGAAAGCGTCGACTGGCTCCCTGCCGACGTGAAGGTGGTTCGCGCCCTGGAGAAGCGCAGCGAGCTTTAACCGCAGCCGCCGTCGGAGAGCTTAAGCCGCCGAGGAGGGGCAACAACCCCGGCACCGGTCGGCTAGCTGCTCGCGGCTGCACGGACGACTGGCGGGCGCGGGCAGAAGCGGGCGGCAGGGCAAGCGCGCAAAACTCGGTGCCCGCCCCGCTGCCACGCAGTTGTTACACGTTCGAGAGGCGCTCCACCGACCGATATTCCGCGAGGGATTCGGCAAGCGTGCGATCCATATAGAGCGTCGAGAAGAAGTAGACGTCGCCGTTGGAGGCTTCGCAGCGTTCGATGTCGGGGTACTCGCCCGACTTCTGGAGCTCGGCCCACGTGTCCTCGACCTTGCTCGCGCTCATGCGGAAGGGAGGGTTGGCCAAGTCTTCCGCAGCGAAAGGACGAGGATAAATGCGCCCGTCCTCGCGCACGCAATCGACAAACGTTGCCATTGGATTGTCCTCGGCCGCCAGAAACGCCCAGTGCGCATAGCTCTTCGTCATGAGGTCGGAGTCGTACAGGTAGTAGCTGTGCTGCCCCACCAACGTGACGATGTGCTCGCAGTGGATCTCCTTCTTCACCGGCGCGGCGTCCTCGTCGGGCACCAGCACATATTCCCCCTCAAGTTCCACGAGCTTGTAACCTTCGGGAAGCTTCAGGCCGGCGAAGGGGCCATCGTCGGCTGCAGCAGCGTCCGTCGAAGGCTCAGCAGAGGCTTCGGGTGCGGCAGAAGCCGTCTCGCTCACGTGGGGCACAGGAGCCTCCATTGCGTCGGCGCGCACGGAGGAATCGGCCATGACCTGGGATGACGCGGAGGACTCAGAAGCGGTAGCAACATCGGCGGGCTGGTCAGGAGCGACCTCGGCAACGGGGGCGGCGGCCTTATCCGCAGCGGTGCCAGATGCCAAACCTGCCTTCCCCGCCTCGGCCTCGGACGCCTCGCGCGCAGCCTTCTCCGCGGCCGCCTTCTCGTCTTCCTCGATCTGCTTCAATCGACGATTGGGGATCTTCGGGGGAACGCCCACGGCGCGCGTGGCCGACCGGACAGAGTTCGCCTTGCGCGCACGCTCCGCCTTTTCCGCCGCGATTTCGTCCTTGTGGTCGCGACGGTAGTCCTCGAGGTACTCGTACACGAGCATCTCGAACTCGTCTGAAGTCATATGGCCGGGGATTAATCCCAGGTCAACCCATCTGCTCGGCACAACGAGCTGGCTGTCGGAGGATTGGCGGCGCACATCGTCGAACACGTCGGCGAGCGCATTGTTTTCGGCTAGCTCGCGCTCTTCGGGAGTGGGCTCTGCCTGCTGCGCCTCGGAGGAGTCGTCAGCTTCGGGTGCCGCAGCTGGCACGTCACCTTCTCCTGTCTCACCAAGCACATCGTCCGAAGCAGCCGAGTCGACCGCACCCGCGGTACCGGTCGCAGCAACCTCGGACGCACCAGCTTCGGGAGTCGCGCTGGCTTCAGCATCCGAGCCTTCCCCACAAGAAGCCGCATCGGGACCCTCGTCGCATGCAGCCTCCGTCAAAATTCCCTGCGAGAGCCCTTCCTCGGGAGCTGCCGCCGCAGCCTGCGTATCCTCAACAGCCATTACGCATCCGCCGCCTTCGCACGCGCTTCGTCGACCATCATGTCGAGGCGCGTGTCGCGCAACGAGCAGTGCTCGCACAGAAGGCACGCGACCAAGCTCGTATCGCACGGCAACTTCTCGTTAAGTTCGGCGAGCGTTATGCCGCCGCGGTAATACCAGTCGCCAATCAGACCGCGCACGCCCTCGACCGCGAACACTGTGGTATGCGCTTTGTCGTAGGGCACGCCGTCGACGGCAGCCTTCACGTCGTCGGGCGTGATCGCAAGCGCCTCCGAGAACGTCTTGCCCTCGATCATCGCGCAGATGACGCTTGCGCAGGCGGTCATGGCAAGGCATCCACGCGTCTTGAACCCAGCGCGCAGGAAGCGAGGCTCACCACCGTCTTCGGGCTCGCCGACAACGGCGAACAGGCGCAGCGCCACTTCGCCGCGCTTCGATTTGCCCACCATGGATTCCGCGTTAAAGCCCTCCGGTTTGCCAGAGTTGGTGAAATTGGCAACGATCGACAGCAGCGTGTCGGAATACCCCGCAACGCCTTCGTCGAGATTCGTTTGATACACGTCGGCAGTGCGAATGAGCGCGCGCTCGGCTGGTTCACGATAAATGTCTCGTCCGTCCCCCATAGCTTCCCTCTCCCTCAACCGAAAATCTTGATTTACGGATAATCATGTCAAGACTCCGAATCGAAACAAATTGATGCTATTATGATGCCAGTTTTTGGCAGGGGGACATACCCTCTTTGGGGATAAAAAACAATCGCGCCTGTTCAAAGGCCGCTATGAAAGCAGGGGATAGCATGACTGGAAAGACGAACCAATCGTCGCCTTCCCTTTCGTGCACCCAAAATCAAAAGACTCCTTCCGAAGAATCCACAGTCTTTCCAGCCGAAAAAATGGAGAGCATCAGTGCTGTGATTGTCCGGCACAAACCGCTCGCTTGGTCGATTCTGGGTCTTGCCCTTTGCCGCGCGGGGCTCATCATCGGCAGTTATGGCAGCTATCGTCACAGCGACGAGGGCGTCTTTTCCGACGGAGTCATGCTCGTCGCGCTCGCGATTTTAGCGGTGCTGTGGCTTCTGATTGCCATCACAAAGTGCCATCTTTCGCATCGCGTCGTGAGGGGCATCGCCTTTGCATCGATTCTCCTTGAGGCGTTTTCCCTCGTCATGACAGGTCTGCTGGAAATCGGGCCTGCTGAGACGAATACGGCCGCGAACCACTTTCTTGCAAGCACGCTTTGCACATTGGGCGGCCTCGCTTGCATGTCGTACTGGCTGCGCCGCGCACGCGATTGCACCGCGACAACCGCCGTCATATACGCATTCGGCGCGCTGTTTGTAAGCGAGCTGCTCATCTTTGCCTCGATATTCATGGCGAAAGGCATCTCCAGCTTCTACGCAGTGGCGCTTGTGCTGCTGCAGTTTCCCTGCATAACGCTCGCCCGAAAGAAGCCCCTCGCCTGCGACATCAAGACGATTTCCAGCGAGAACGACTTCTTCAGTTTCACGAAGAACACCATGACGTCGAAGGTCTTCCTCGCCACCATCTCCGTGAGCATCGGCGTGCTTGCGTGTGCCGACGGCTTTTTGCGCGGGTACCCCGATGGATCGCCGATCGCATTTCGGGCGACAACGCGATTCGCCGATCTTGTACTTATCCTCGCATTTTGCGTCGCGATTATCTTGTTCGCGTGCAGGCGGCACCATCGCGTCATGACCGTCGGCATCTTCGTCGTCATGGAAGCGCTCGCCTGCATCGCTCTTTTGTGCTATTCGGCTTGGCCCGACGCGCTCGATATCGGCGCCATCTTCACGACCAACCTCAATGCGCTGCTCGTCGCCTTCTCGTGGTACATCATCCTCGCGTTCATGAGCTACGGCTGGCGCTGCCCTTACTACTATGCGATTGCTGGATGGATCGTCTGGCTCGGATGCCGAGGCATCGCCCGCATCACACTCATCAATGTGACGGCAGTGTCGCAAAACGACCTTCTGATGCTCGCCGCCGTGTTCACGATGATCGTGATTTCGACCCAGGTCGCATTCATTAACTTCCTGAACGTGCGCAAATTCGAGGCCATACCCGAAGAAGAGATGGCCCATCAGCAAGAGGCTGCGCAAGCAAGCCCCGTCGTAAAAATCATGGGCCTCGACGAGCATCACGAAAGCCTGGCCGATGTGCGGCAGGCCACTATGCGCCACAACGCTGAAGAGGTCGGCAAGCAGTTCCTGCTTTCCGAGCGAGAGATCGAAGTGCTTTCGCTTTACGCACTCGGCTGGACGCAAAAGCGCGTGGCTGAGGAGCTGTTCATCAGCCCGGGGACGGCGCATGCCCACATCAAGCGCATCTACGCGAAAACCGGCCTGCACTCGCGCCAGGAAATCCTCGATTACATGGAGAAGTACACGTCCTAGGGTTGCGGCCTGGGGCAGAGACTGGACCCGGGGTCTCGCTTCGGGGTCAGGGCGCCTGGCGGAGACGGGAACGCACACCCGAAGCAAGGGCACAACAAAAAGGGCGGTTCGCGACCGACTTGCCGCGAACCGCCCTCGGCCGAAAGCCAAGCGCGCTACTTATATTCCTCCATAAGCGCCTTGAAAGCGGGCATGGAGCGTTTGATGACATCGGCGGACACGCAGTAGCTGATGCGCACCCAGCCGTGGGACTTGAAGCACGTGGCGGGCACAAGCAGAAGCTCATGAGCCTTCGCCTTTTCGCAAAACGCCTCGTCATCGGGCTCAAGCGCGCGAACCCACAGATAGAATGCCCCATCGGGCTCGACGAACTCGTAGCCCAACTCGGAAAGGCCCTTCGTGAGCAGCTCGCGGTTTGCGCGATAGGCCTCGACGTCGGAGGGCTCGTTCACGCATTTCTCCATCACACGCTGGAACAGCACGGCCGTGCAGATGAAGCCAAGCGCGCGACCCGCGCCACTCACCGCCGTGTAGACCTCCTTCGCGTTGTCCATGAGGTTGGACACGTAGATGTAGCCGATGCGCTCGCCCGGGAGCGACAGCGACTTGGAATACGAGTAGCAGACGATGGTGCGCTTGTAAATCGTGGGCACGTAGGGAACCTCGGCACCATAGGTGATCTCGCGGTACGGTTCGTCGCTGATCAGGTAAATCGGGTGTCCATACTCCTCTTCCTTGCGCGAGAGCAGCGCAGCGAGCGCCTCGAGATTATCGCGCGTGTAGACAGCGCCCACCGGGTTGTTCGGCGAGTTGATGATGATGCCCGCGGTCTTCGGCGTGAAGGCGGCATCGATGGCGTCGATGTCCATCTGGAAATCGGGCTCATGCGCCGGCACCTCAATCGTCGTGCAGCCGGCGGTCTCGGCCCACACGGCATACTCGGGGAAGTACGGAGCGATCACCATGATCTCGTCCCCGGGATTGGTAATCGCATAGATGCTGATGGCGAGGCCAGCGGCGGCGCCAGCGGTAAGATAGACCTGGTCGGCCGTAGCTTCGATGCCGAAACGGCGGCTGATATTGTCGGCCACTGCCTGACGCGGGCCGGCAGCGCCGGGAGACGGCGTGTAGCCGTGGAGCGCGCAGGGCGGCTCCTTGATCAGCTCGGCGATGGACTCGGCGACGGAGTCGGGCGCTGGGACACTCGGGTTGCCGATGGAGAAGTCGAACACGTTCTCCTCGCCGATCTCGGCCTTGCGCTTGAGGCCGTAGGCGAAAAGCTCGCGAATCTTGTTAGGGGCGGAGCCGAGCTCGGTCGCGCGTTGGTTGAGCATGGAGAACCTTTCTAACTACGCTTTGACGACATGAACGTCGCAGCGAACAGTGCGGATGAGATACTTTGAGACGCTGCCGACGAAGGCGTACTGCATATTGGACAGGCCGCGCTCGCCGCAGATGACGAGGTCGGGCTTGAAGGGCTCGATGAGCTGCTCGGACAGCGTATCGGTGATGCGGCCGGCGCGCACCTGAAGATCGACCGATTTGATGTCGGGGTTCTTCCTCGCCTCTTCCAGGATGTCGGCAAGGTCGGCCTCGAGCTGCTCTTTGCGCGACTCGCACAGCGCGTCGAAGTCGGCGCCGTTCGCCTCGAACGGAACGGAGTCGACGACGTGGCCGAACAGCAGGTCGGCGTTATTGGCAGCGGCGATCGCGACAGCGCGACGCGCGACGATATCCTGCGTTGATCCGCCGTCGAGCGATGCGAACACGCGCGGGAACAAGTGAATGGCAGACATGGCAGTCCCCTTTCGTTAAAGCCTTGAATCTAGACGCCATTGTACGACTAAATGGGGTCCATCACAGAAAAGTTTCCCGAGCGAAATAATAGGATAGAAACGGAGCAGAGCAAAAAGAAACCCCAAGCATTCCTCTACCTATCCAGCAGCCAATCGATGACGTTTATTATGGCAACCCCCTCTTCAGTCACGCCACATCGAAGGCGATCGGCTGTCAAGATAAACTTGGGCCACGAGTCGCCAATCAAGCGGAGAGGGAATATTTCCCGTTCATACACCCCCTGGTCAACAAGCGATTCCGTCACCTGTATATACATCCGCTTCTGCGCGCGTTCGGCGACGAAGTCGACTTCCCCAACGCGAAGCGAGCCCACCGACACGCTCCAGCCACGTCGCAGAAGCTCGTTGCAAACCACATTTTCAATCTGAAAGCCAATGTCCCCCGAGACGAATCCACTTGCGAGGTTTCTCAATCCCGTATCCACCGGGTAGAACTTACGCTGCGGACGCAAAATATCCTTGCCCGACAACCCGACCTGCTCGCACGCGTGAAGGATCAAAGCATCGACCAACGCACGTAGATACGCTTCCACTGTTTCGATTCGAGTCTTGCGACCGTAGCTTGTCAGCGTGTTGGCAATCTTGTTCGCAGAGAAAAGCGACCCCGAGGTTGTGAACACGTAGCGAACAAGCTTCGAAAGCAAGTCCACATCACCGATTTTCGTGCGTTCCACCACGTCATTGAGGATAATCGTTTCGTACACCGTACGCAGCAGCTGGGCCATACGATCCTGGTCTCGTTCTTTTTGGTGAAACAAGGCCGGCATGCCTCCGTAACGCAAGTATTCCGCAAATGCCGAGTCCTCATTCGGGAAATGCACGTCGTAATAGGAAGAGAAAGAAAGATACTCGGAAAGCGAAAGCGGCTGCACCTTCATCTCCACATAACGCCCCCCTATAAGCGTTGCAAGATCGGAAGAGAGGACATAGGCATTTGACCCCGTGATATACACATCGGTATTCGGCCTTGTGTGCAGCTGACGAACAACGCGCTCCCAGCCGTCTACGTCCTGAATCTCATCGAGAAGCACATAGAACGGCTTTTCAGGGTCGCTCTTTTCGATTGCAGCCGATATCTCGTTCACCAGCCATTCGGCGTTCGGGTTCGTCGGCATGCCGAATAAGTCCATGCGCCGGTAGAACACGTTGCCCGCCCCGACGCCGCTATCGAGCAGGTCGCCTTGGAGCCACCGCAGTAACGTCGATTTGCCGCAGCGACGAACGCCCACGAGAACCTTAATGTCCTCGGTATTGCGAAGCGCTTTGAGCTCGTTTTCATAAGTGGGGCGGGGTGCGTATTCCATGATTCATGTCTTCCGTTAAAATCTCGGTTGCAATAGAGATTTTAACATGATTGAAGCGAAATCTCTATCGCAACCGAGATTCTTACTGTTTTGGAAGGAAATCTCTATTGCAACCGAGATTTTCGTTTTGTTGAACGAAGTTCTCTATTGCAACCGAGATTTTTCTCCCCGCTAGGACGTGATGAGCAGCACGAGGCCAACCAGCAGCAGCAGGACGTAGGTAAGTTTGAGGAACTTCTCCTGGCTGATGTGCTTCTGGATGACCTGGCCCAGGATGTTCGCCACGATGGCGATGGGGATGCAGATGCCCACGGTGAGCACCACATCGCCCGTGAAATGCCCCTGAGTGAAGGCAAGCAGGGCATACAGAAAGTTCAGGATGGCCCACAACGCGGAAAGCGTGGCGCGGAATTGCTGCTTGTCCTTCATCTTCTGCACGGCGTAGATAACGAGGAACGCCCCACCCGACACGAACATGCCCTGGATGAGCCCAGCCGCCGCGACGATGATCGCGAGCAGCCATTTCGGCAGGAACCGCTGCTCTTTGGACAGCAGGTTGCGGATGCCGATGAACACGATGATCGCCCCGTA
>NZ_CAKUAL010000069.1 GCF_934636505.1 uncultured Ellagibacter sp. | reverse complement strand
GCCTCTTCCGCGCGGCGTCGGCTTCTTGCATGAGCTGACTCCTGCTTCATCGCTTCTCTCTGTGCCACGAGTGCCTGCTGCGCCTTTGTGCTCACCGCGGGCCGCTTAAGGGCTTTCGCTGCCTCGCGGGCGCGTCGCTTGGGGTTCTTCGCGGGCTTGCTTGTTTCCGTGGACTCGTCGCCGAAGAACGAGAGCTTCTCCCATTCGCTTGTAACGAATCGCAGGATCTCCTCATCGGACGGCTCCGTGCCGAAGACGATGCGGGCGGCGCCGTACCTTCCGCCCTCGACGTGCTCCGCCAGCCCGACCCAGAATTGGCCGTCGTGATATACGGTCAGGGTGGACGACACGCTGATCTGCATGGCTGGTTCCTCCTTTATGTAGATGACCATGCAGAGAAGGGACAACCAAGGAGGCAGGTTACTGATGCGGATTTCCGCACGCCCACGACTACCCGACGGGGACTGTGTTTTCATCTCTGATGCCCGCATTGTAGCACGCGCGGATGCGCCCCGACATCGCTGCCGACATGGCGCGACCGGGATTCGATCCTCGAAGCATCCTTGCACATATTGCCTTCTCGGTTTCGAAACTTTAAAAGATCTTGAGTTTCGAAACTGGGAAGCAGAGTCTAAGCGAGAGACAATATAAGCTCCGAATCGACGCTCGAGAGGGAGCTCGCGCCGCTTCTGCCCATCAGGGACGCGCTCCCGAAGGCCCTCGTTGCCCGCACGAGGCATGAGCCCTATATCCCGGAGGGTGTGCTCGTGCTGGACCCCGCGAGATGGCTGCGCGGCGAGCATGGGCTCTGAGCGTCGCGTAGGGCTGTCGCGGGGTTCTGCCGGATAAGAAAAAGCCGAGGGAAACGCCCCGGCACTTGGAAGCCCTTCTGGCGGAAAATCATCCACTTCATATCATCGCTCGCGCAGGAGTTCGAACGCGCACAAATCGATCTGGACGCAAGCGAAGCCCCCGGCCCGTTCCGCGACTCATGGGAAAGCCACCCGAGGCTACTCATTTCTCCTACTAGCAATGAAGACCTGCAACCTGCGGTTTTGCGAACGACGCGCAAGCCACCCGCGTTAACTCACTTGCGATTGCAACTGGCGGCTTGCGCACTAAAGAGCGGGTGGGTTTAAAAGGGGCGTTTTCGGTGCTATCGAGCCTCCAAAGGCGGCTCGCCGCGCCTTTTGGGGCAAAAGCGAAAACTCAAAACCCTGAGTTTGAAAAAAGTTTTTGAAGTTGTCCCGACTTTTGTCTCCGAAGCCGACGAAACGCGACGAGGCGTTACCTGGCGGCACTCGGCTCGAGACGGCACCGAAAACTGGGCGCAACTGGAATGACGGGACGGCAGAACCGCAACTATCGAGTGAGAGTAGAAAATTCCTTAGTTATGGGGGTATAAATCGCTTAGGCGATAACGAGTACCCCAATAAACCTCTAATTTGATATTCTGGCTCCAATGAAGATTGGAGCCAGAATGCGTTTGTTCCCTAGAGAGAACTACCTGAAGAAGATCCGCAGCTTCTACCATGACGACGGGATGATCAAGGTCATCACCGGCGTCCGCCGCTGCGGCAAGTCCTGCCTCATGCAGTGCATCGCCGAAGAGCTGAGGGCAGAAGGCGTCGATGATGGGCACATCGTCTTTTTCGACCTAGACCGGTACGGGTACCGATCCGTCAAGACCTCAGAACAGCTCGAGGCCCTCGTCGAGCCCCTGCTCGCCGTCTCGGGGACGAAATACCTTTTCATCGACGAGGTACAGAACGTCGATGGCTTCGAAGACGTGCTCAACGGGTTGCGCACCGAAGGCGGCTTCTCCATCTTCATCACCGGGTCAAACTCCTATCTGCTCTCGGGCGAACTGGCCACGAAATTAACCGGGCGCTACATCGAATTCGAGATGCAGACGCTGGGCTTCGGCGAGTATTGCCAGATGAAGCGTTTCTTGGGACTGCCCGTGAACCCGAACCCGGTCGCGGAGTTCGACGCCTACATCCTCGAGGGCGGCTTCCCGAAAGCGATGGATTACCCCCAGCTCGCCGACAAGCGCGCTTACGTTGCTGCTGTTATCGAGGAAATCTTCGAGAAGGACATCCGCAGGCGCGTGAAGATCAAGAACGTCTCCGTGTTCAACCAGGTGCGCGACTACGTCATCAACAACTTCGGCGCCACCACGTCGCTTGCGAACATCCGATCGGACCTCGAGAGCAAGCAGGGCGTGAAAATCAAGCGCGAGACGCTCGCGCGGTACCTCCGGATCCTCGAGGGCGCGAAGATCGTCAGCAAGTGCGCCCGCTTCGACCTGAAGTCCCGGAAATCGCTGCGGGGCGAGCAAAAGTACTACCTGGCGGACCTGGGCTTCTACTTCGCCCTCAACACCGACAACCGCATCAACTACGGGCCCGTCCTCGAGAACATCGTCTACCGCTACGCTCTCGCGCAGGGTTGCAAGGTCAGCGTCGGACGCATCGGGAAGCTGGAATGCGACTTCATCCTCAGAACCCCCGAGATGGGCTATGCATACGTTCAGGTTGCAATGACCATCATGGCAGACCGGTCCACCGAAGAGCGCGAGTACCGTCCCTTCGAACAGATCAGGGACAACTACCCCAAGTACCTGCTGACGCGAGGCGACCCCATCCAGCGTAGGGACGGCATCATTCATGCCAACATCCCCGAGTTCATGCAGGAAGGGAGAGCATTCTAGGAGGGCAATGCCTCCTTTCGATACCCGCCTGCGTGCGGCTGATCTTGAATGGGCGTCTTTAGCCTTCATTTGCTTCTATGCGCCTGCCGCATCGATTCAACGCGCGCCCCTGGCGACGACAGGACTGATAGCAAGCAGACAATCTACCAAGGGCATACCTTTGATAGATTGCAAGCGAACGCTGTTCCAGCGGCCGAAGATAAAGCCGCCAGTAACGACTCTTTAATTTATCTCTCTTGCGCATCCCTCTTGACTTGCAGGAGCACGAGCCGATAAAGCCACCGGCTACGATTCGCTTCGCCAAATAGGCTTCAATAAAGACAATCACCCGCTTTGTCATTCGTTTCGAGTAATTCCGAACCCCAATAACCTGTTCTTTTTTGTCCCGGGGACAAAAACGAAACTGCGGGCCTTCGGCAGCCGAAAAGTTATCTGCGCTGTCCCACGTATCGTCCCAAACACCCACGCGAAGTCACGCAGCGGGATTTGGCGGTAAGACGGCTATAATCGACGACCCAACCGGAATAGGCTGGAATGACGTCACGGCAAACGAGCGTGAAAGAGTGGGAATAGCGGGAATAATTGCCTCCGAACCCCTGGTTCGGAAGCCGTGGCTAAAACTCATTCCGCGTCTATCGCCTCTATGAGCATGATGACCGGGCGCAGTCCGTCTACGCAGGCGAACACTCCTTTGTCATCATCGCGCATCCATGTTCCTTTTGGCTGGAGGAGCTCCCCATGGGAAAGCGATGCGACCATTGCTTCTATGGGTTTCCATGCATACTCGCACAGGCCATTCGGTTTGTGCTCGCCATCGCTAACAAACACCTGCCCGGCTTTGTGGAAAGGGCAAGGGCCGAAGTTGGGAATCGCGTATTCTTCGGCTAGCCTTTCGTCGACCTCGGATTTCAATATCGTTATTCTCACGTCACGTTTCATGTCATCTTCTCCTGTACGTTTCGACGAATGCGCAAAAGCCTCGCGCGTTACTCGTCGCCTGCTTGCGCCGCCGAGAGCAGCGTGCTCAAATCGGCCTGAATCGCCTCTGCCTTGCCTCCAAGCTGCAGCGGAGCGGAGCCGCCCGAGATATTGACGCTCAACAGGTGCGCATCCGGCAGCTTTGCGGTCATGCTCCAGAACGGGAGAGTGATGATGCCAGGGGTCATCTCACCCACACCAAGCTCCAGCAACAGCACGCGGCCATCGCTGCGCTCACGCACAAAGCGCTCGTATCGTCCGAGGCTCTCGCGCCATGCCGCACCCTGCAGAAACGTGTCGTCGCGCACCCACGGCGCAAGCTGCCAGCCGCAGTGCGGGCATCGAGGGACATCCTCGCTGCGGACCTCGAACCCCGCCATGCCCGCGAGCATGCGCTCGACGTAGGGGCCCGCGTCGAAGAGCTCGTCGCAGCATGGCTGTTTGCATTGAAGGTGCGCGAAGCTTCCCTGGTAGTTGCAGATCCTCTCGGTGGGAAACGTCTTCTCGACCTGGGTGTCCACATTGGTGCTCAGGATGAAGTAGTCCTTTTGGCAGATGAGGGACCGCAGGTCGAGATAGGGCTGCGAGGCCGACTCGCGCAGCATGAAATCGATGTATCGCGCGTAGTAGGCCCATTGCTGCTCGAGGCTGGGGTAGAGGTGGTAGAAACCGTCGAAAAGGCTCTTGAAGCCGAAGGCCCGCTGCCAGTCCCCCATTCCGGCGCGCGCCATGCCCGCACGGCTGTAATGGTTGAACCCGGCGGCGCTCGACATGCCCGAGCCAATGCCGACGATGATGGCGTCGGCATCGTCGATAAGACTTCGAAGCCTATTTGCTTCTCTTTCTAGAGACGGCATCGGGCGACCTCCTCGAAAGCCGAGGCCATATCTCCATCAACGAGAATCGTCTCGCACGAAACATCGGGCGCCATGGCCTGGTTGTAGTTGAACACGATGTAGGTGGAGTGTTCGCTGGCGTTCGCGATTTGGGCAAGCATGCGCTTTATGACGCCGTTGCGCAGTCCCACGCCAAGCTCGAGGATGGCAACCCTGCCATTGCGATGAACTCGCACAAGGCGCGCGAGCTCTTCGAGCTGGGCCGCGGCGAGGGCATCTGGATGAGCGAGACGCCTCTCGTCGATCGACGTGCGTATGCTCCCCTCCGTCTCGAGCACGCGGTTCTCGTTGAACCCCGCGCGCGCAAAGTGCCCGTCGATATTACATGTGATCACGAAGGTGTCAGCGTGCTCCGTAAGACGCCGCAGCCCGTTCATGAGCGGGCTTGGCTCATATTCGAGATATTCCTTTTGATGGAACCGCTCGGCCCATCGGCGTCGCACGTTCGCATCCGGGGAGGCGAGCCCCTGCAGTATGCAGCCGACGCCGTCGGCCTGGGCGAGGTCCCCGTATGTCTCCCGGAAATGGGCGTCGGCGCAGAAGAGGTTGAGCCCCTCCGCCATGTCAAGCCCGTTGCTAGCTCCGATGACGATGAGGTCCGCCTCGGCAAGCGCCCGGCCTATGCGAACCGTTTTCACCGCTTCCATGCGCTACCTCCCCAGCGTCTTGCGCACATCGACAAGCACGTCGGCTATGTCGGCGCGGATCGCCATGCCCCGGCCTTCGATTGCGCGGGGCAGAAAGCGCGTCTTGTTGTTCACGGCGATGTAGCTCGCCTGCGGCAGCTGCGCCGTGAGGGCCCAGAACGGCTCCTGGATAAACGCGGGCGTGATGCGACCCACGCCCAGTTCAAGGAAAAGAATCTTCTGCTGCGCGTGCACGTCGAGCCAGTCGGAGACCTTGCAGTACTGCTCCTCGTAGAGCTCGCCCTGCAGGAAGTTGCCGTAGCCGCGAACCCAAGGGAACGCCTTCGCCCCGCAGTGCGGGCAGCGCGGCACGAGCTCTGTTGGAACTACTAGGCCATCCCCCATGGCCTCCACCATGCGGGAGACCGGTTCGATCGCGTCCCACACCTCGTCAGTGCAGCAACGGGAGCACTGGAAGAAGCGGTGGTCGCCTTGGATCTCGGCCACCTTCTCCCAGGGGTAGATTTTCATGAACTGCGTGTCCTGGTTGGTGGTGAGCACGAAGAAGTCCTTCTCGGCAAGGATGGCGTCAAGGTCCTTGTAGGGCTCGCGCAGCGGGGCGTTGAGCGTGGTGTCGAGGAAGGTGGCAAGGTAGCCCCAGCGCGCCTCGGCGGTGGGCCAACGGTAGAACGACCCCTCGAAAGCTCCCCTGAAACCGTAACGCTCGGCGAATTTGCCGAAATGCTTGCGGTAGGTCGCGTTGTCCTCATAGTAGAAGTCGCCGCCGCCCGCCGCGGAGAGCCCGGAGGCCCCGCCTACAAGCACGCAGTCGGCTTCCTCGATCATGCGGGTAAACGTTTCTATTTGCTGCCCGTAGGGGACGGGGTTGCAATCGCTCAGGTCGTAGGGTGTGCCGCCATTTCGATAGGCTGCCTGATGGGAAAATGATCGGTGTGTGAGCTCGATAACGAGCTGCTCGTACGAAGTCACTCGATACCCTCTTTCAGCTATAATAAACAGGTGTCGATAATCAGTATCTATGTTGATTTGCGCGAGAGCAATGAACAGCTGCGAAGCGCTGTCGATAAACGAGCGCTTGTCGAATATTGTTAGGCAGATCGAACGGAGGAGCCATGGAAGCAGGGAAGATCGACCGTCGCCGGCGCTATACGCTCTCGGTCATACGGGAGGCGTTCTTCGCGCTGCTGGCCGAGGTCGGCTTCGCAAAGATGACAGTGGCGGATATCTGCCGTCGCGCGGATATCAACCGGGGCACGTTCTATCTGCATTACGAGGACAAGTTCGCACTGCTCGACACACTTATCGACGAGGCCCTGGCGGCGGCACCCCCGCTCGAGGGAGTGGAGACGGGAGCCCTCTGTCAGCGCCCGCCGGCAAATGAAGACTATTACCTGATCTACTCGGATGACGATGCGTACGCCCGCGTGGCACAGCGCGTCATCGAGCGCGGGGCTGAGCAGATGGTTCCCTCGATCATGGAGAAGACCGGGCTTTCGCGCGAGGAAGCCCATCTGCTCTTCGCCCATAACGTCCAGGGAAATCTTGCGGTTAACCGCCTGCTCGGTTGGAGGCGAGGGCCCAAGTTCGCCCATGCACAGGAGCTGCTCAGTGCCTATTCCGAAGGAGGCTTGCGAGCGGTATCGACTCGTCATGGTTCCTGCAGTTCATCTTGACCGCGGACCCGTTCCAAGAAGCCGACGACACGCAAACCGGATGTAACTGGAATGGCAAGACAGAAAACCGGTGCCACTGAGCGGAAATAGGCCGATATCTAGCGTTTCCGAGCCTCTGACCTGTACCAACAGGTCAGAGGCTTTTCGTTTGTGAACAGGGGACGTAGCCCTGTTCACGTTAGGGTCTGTGCCGGCACCGATCAATGCCCGCGATGCTTCTGCTTGCGCTTCAGCGTTCGCTGCTCGAAGCGCACCTCCGCCTCTTCCGCGTGGCGCTGGCTTCTTGCTTGAGCTTCGGCCTGCGGGCGTGCCGTCTGAGCTCAGGTCGTCGGACATGCCCGCGACCCCGTTGCCCATCGCTTCGCCTGCGACGAGATAAATCGAGCTGCGATGGACCGGATCGAGATAGAGACATGTGATTCTGAATCAGCCAGGGTATCGCTAACCCAGCCCTCCATGTCCGCCCCGTTGTAGACGAAGACATCGGCACCTTCGATGGCCTTGACGTCGCTCGGCGACGGCTCCCGTTCATACGGTTCGGTTCCCGCCGGGCAGAGGTTCGTGACTTCAACGTGTCCTCCTCCGATTTTCTGGGCAAAGTCGGCCATCGGGTAGAAGCTTGCCACCACCTGGACCTTCTGGGATTCGTTTGAGGATTGGCTATCATTCGCAGCCGTATTCGAGTTGTTCGAGGGGCCGGAGCATGCGGAAAGCCCCACGACGCACAGCACGGCCACCACAGCCGCGAAAGCTGCGTACATCATCTTATTCAGTTTCACCATTGGTATATATCTCCTGCTAGGAATGCCTTTTTGCGGGCATGACTTGCATATATCGAGGAAGATGCACCCTAGCAGTCGAGCCTCACCTTAAGTCCGACCAATGTATTGGACGCCGCACGAGAGGATCGCGCGGCGATCAGCAGCACGAATACAGCAAAAAGAGCAGCTTCGGACGCCGCAGCAGAAACGTCAGCGGCGGTTTGGATGATAGAAGAAGCAATGGCGAGTACCTGGCAAACCTGGCACTCATCGCCCTGGCAGTCATGCTGGGCTTCGGCAACGATGAACAGCGCAGGCGCGAGCAAGACGAAGGTCAAAACCAGCGCGGCAATACGTGTGCGCACGCTATTCATCGAGGCCCTCCCCGCGGCTCGCAGCGCGTTCCTTCGCACACGCTTCGCACGTGCCGAACAGGACAGTGCTGGACATATCGATCCGAAAGCCATGATTGGCCAGCATATGGGCGCACAGGAAGTCTATTTCTTCGCAGTTAAGATGGATGAGCTTACCGCACGAAAGACACTTCATGTGATAGCAACGCTCGGGCACGCACGCGCTTTTATCGAGCAGCTCGAAACAGGCGCTCTTCTCGCCGATTGGCTGCGATTTCACAACGACGCCTTCAAGAACGAGCTTCTCCAGCTGGCGATACACCGTGGCAGACGAAACCTTGCGGCCGCCCTCGACAAGCGCGGCATGCACAGCCGAGGCGCGGTCATGTGACTGCCCGCCTCGGACAGACAATCGATGATAGCCTGCCGCTGTGCCGTGTTGTATTGTTCGCGCATACCTTCCGCCTGCCTTCAATTTGAGAACCGTTCGCATATTAGAGTGAGGCCTGTGGTTGTCAAGAACGTTTCGCAAATAGCGGAGAGTTATTTCATGACGACTCGTCCGACGCCTGGCGCAAAAAGATCTAGCGCTGCTCGCCTATCATTCAACCCCTTTTGCGGAAGCCGTTGGAACATGGAACCCAATCAGCCAGAACAAAAACACCGCCACGCAACCTAAAATGACCCATACCGAAGGACGGGCAACCGCAAATGCGCTTATCGCCATAACGACATAGGAAACGCCCAATATCGAGGCTTTCTTGCAAAGAGGGATACCTTCGCCGGAATTGATAGGCTCGACATATGCTTTATACACTTTCGTTTTGATCAGCCAGTTATTCAATCGTTGCGAACTACGCGAAAACAGAAAGGCCGCAGCAAGGAGAAACGGAGTCGTGGGCAATACGGGCATGAATGCACCAGCGATGCCCAAGGCAACGCACAGACAACCAACAGATACGAATACAACTTTCTTGATAGGATTCATGAGTGCTCCTTTGCGCTCTTCATTAGCCACTTGCTAGATATCACTTTTGCGATAAAGCGCCCGGACGGCGCTGTCTGGAATAAAACGAGTAGTCCTATCGAGCCCGTCCGCTCCACGCGCAATAATCGTCCTGTTCCAGGACGTCTCCGTCGTGATAGAAAGCGGCCCGGGCACGGCATCCGCCGCAAACGGACTCGTATTCGCAAACGCCGCACGAGCCCTTATACGCCTGAATGCGCAACTTTTGGAAAAGAGGGCTGGTACGCCAAATCTCATCGAAAGGCTGCGAGCGAACATCGCCTGCCGCCTCTTGCATGTAAGCGCAAGGACGCACAATGCCCTCGCTCCCCACCACGCAATACGTAAGACCCGCCAAGCAGCCCCGGCTGTAGCGCGTTTCGATACCGATCTGGTCGGCGATGCGCATGAACTGCGGGGCACACGTCGGTTTCACTTCTATGCCTACCTCGCGACCCGTGCGCAAGATATCGGCGAGCAGTTTCTCATTTTGCTCGATACCGATAATCTCATCTGCGATATCCGCGCCGCGACCAACCGGCACGAGAAAAAATATCGAATGATTCATCGCGCCGAGCTCTTTTGCGAACCGGGTTATGTCGCAAATCTCTTCACGGTTCCAATCGGTGACGGTCGTGTGAATCTGAAACGGAAGCCGCGCTTCCCTGCATGCCTCAATGCCCGAAAGCGCAGCCTCGTAAGCGCCCTGCACCCCGCGAAAACTATCGTGCTCTTCCCGATTGACGCTATCGATGCTGATCCCCATGGCGCAGGCGCCCGCGCTTTTCAGGCGCCGCGCGACCTTTGGCGTGATCAGCGTCCCGTTGGTCCCGAACACCGGGCGCAACCCGCATGACGCCGCATGCTCCACCAATTCGAAGATATCGCCGCGCAAAAGCGGTTCGCCGCCACTGAAAATCATGACCTTGAAACCAGCTTGAGCAATCTGAGAGATCATGACTTTCGCTTCAAGGGTAGAAAGTTCGCGCTCATTGCGCTCATCGGCGTTTTGATAACAGTGAGCGCACATCAAATTGCAGCAATTTGTGGTCATCCACGATACAATCACCAGCTGCTCCTCTCTCGCTTCCTTATCGCGAAAAAGGACGATATCGAACGACGCAACGTCGTCGTCAACACTAAGCGA
>NZ_CAKUAL010000068.1 GCF_934636505.1 uncultured Ellagibacter sp. | reverse complement strand
AAGATGCCCCGCGCATCGTAGGGTTGCCGCCCTAGCGCGAGGCTTCCAAAAGACCCTACCGAGTTAACGGAAGGCAAGGAGCAGTATATCATGCCGAGGAAGAAGAGGCGCCGCGCGTGGGGGTCGATTGACGTTGCGGTGCCCAACAAGAAGTACGTTCTCAGGTGGCACGAGAACACGCCTCAGGGACGCAAGAGGCGATGCGAGACGTTCTACGGAACCTACCGCGAAGCAGACTTGAGGCTCGCTCAGATTCGCGTTGAACGGGCAGCCGACAAGCCCATCCCGACAATCGGAGAAGCGTACAAGACGTGGTTTCTCCCAGAACTTGAGCGCCGCGTGTCCGACGGCGAAGCGTCCAAGAACACGCTGAGCCAGTACACGCACATTTGGAAGAAGGTCATCGAGCCTCGATGGTCTCGCGTTCCCGTCGACTCCACGAGGGCGCTCGACATCCAGGAATGGCTGCTCACCCTCTCCCGCGGCAACGCGAATCAGGCAATCCGCATCTTGAGGAAGATCATGGACGTGTGCGTGCGCTACGAGCTGGCCGAGTCGAACAAGTTCCGCGAGGTCTTCGACATGCCGAAGAAGCAGTCGAGAGAGCGAAGTAGAGACGTTTACACGCTGAGGGAAGCGGCGGACGTGTTCGGAACACTTCACGGCAAGGCGACCGAAGCGGCGTTCATCCTGTCGTGCTTCGGCTCGTGCCGCACGGGGGAGTCGCTTGGCGTCAAGGTGGCCGAGCTTGAGCGCAGGGAGACTGACGGGCTCGTTTTCGCGCTCGCCCCGATTGCGCGCCAAATGGAAAGGAAGGGAGACTTCCCGACCGACATGCTCAAGACCAAAAGCAGCAAGCGCACGATCATCGTCCCTCCCCCCTACTCGCTCCGCTTGCTGGAGATCGCCGACGAAAGACGAGCGGAAAACATCGAGTGGATGACGCACCGCGGCGACGGACTGCCCATGACAACGAGGCAGCTGAGACACGAGTGGAATACCGAAAACGAAAAGAGCATCCCGTTCGCCAATTGCCGCAACTCCTGGAGGACGTTCGCCGAATTCGAATGGAACGTAGACGCGACAACGCTCGAGCTTCTCATGGGTCACAAGCTTCCAGGTGTGTCGGGAAGCCATTACCTAAGGCCGACAATCGACCAATTGTATGAGACGTTTTCGTCCCAGTACGCAGAGTACTTTCTCGGACTTAGGCAAAGTTAGGCAAAACTTTAGTAAAACCCCAGGTCAGAGCGTTTTGTTTATACCACAAGAGTATAAGCCAAGAAGAAGGCTCGGTAATTGGCACAGCGCACGGTTTCCCAAAATCACGATAGACGGCAGGGAAAAGTTGATTCGCAAGTTCATCCGAACACGCAAGTTTCATTCTCGTACGTAGTCTGCAGAGTTCGCGTCATCGCGGCAACGCACAGGCTGTGGCGTGAGCAGACAGAGGGGGTCCACGCCAAGAGCCACCGCGAAACGCTCAAGGTATTCAAGCGTCGGGTTCGCCTCCCCGCGCTCGACTTTGTCGAGGTAAGGGCGCCCCACCCCGCAACGTTTGGCGAAATCCACCTTCGTGATCAGCGAGGCCACACGAAGGCGACGAACGTTGGCGCCGAACACCGCACCGAGGGCAGGCGAAGGCTTTCGCTTAAGAACGCTACATCTGTCTGTCTCTCCCATATTCATAGATTCCACACTATAAGGAACCGCACAGGTAAAAAGGGCGCAGCATTACCGCTCGACCGCTCAGCCATGAAATCCAAACAGGATACTAAGTTTTGCGCAATATCGGAGAAAGCGTCCGAGGGACAACATTATTCCAGGTAGGCACCCGTTTGACGCTCCCACAAGTTGGCGTATTCCCCGCCTTGGGCCACAAGTTCGGAATGCGGGCCATCCTCCACAATGCGCCCATCATCCAGAACGACGATGCGATCGAGGCTTGCCACCGTCGATAAGCGATGTGCCACCACGATGCACGTTCGCCCGCGCATGAGCGTCGAGAGCGCGTCCTGGACGAGCTGCTCGCTCTCGGAGTCGAGCGCGCTTGTGGCCTCATCGAGCACGAGCACGAGACAATCGGCCAAAAGGGCGCGCGCAATCGACACGCGCTGGCGCTGCCCGCCCGACAGCTTCACCCCTCGCTCGCCGGTTATCGTGTCGAAGCCCTCAGGCAGCCGTTCGATGAACTCGAGAGCGTTCGCAAACCGCGCCGCCTCGCGGATTTCCTCCTCCGTAGCATCGGGACGACCGTAGGCGATGTTTTCGGCAATCGTGCGGTGGAACAGTAGCGACTCCTGGGGCACATAGGCGATTTGACGGCGAAGCGATTGCTGCGTACAGCGGGCGATGTCCTGCCCATCCACAAGAATGCTCCCCTCCTGGATATCGGAAAGGCGCAGCAAAAGCTTCGTCAAGGTGGTCTTGCCCGCCCCGCTCATACCGACGAGGCCAACGCGCTCACCTGGGGCGATATGCAAGTTGAAATCCTCAAACACGCGCGTTGTCGCCGAACCGTCGGTATACCAGAACCCGATATCGCGAAAGTCGATTTCCCCGTTGCTCACCCGCAGATCGGGAGCGCCAGGAAGATCGGCCACAAGCCGCGGTTCGTCGAGCACCTGCGTCATCCCGCTCGCATCGCCGAACGCGCGGTTCATCTTCTGCAAACCGTTGTTGATGAAGTTGAACTGGTTCGTCACCGTGTAGGTGTAGGTGAACATGAGCACGAGCGTGCCGGGCGTAATGCCGTACCAGGCATTTCCCCCGATGATGAAGACGGTGACCGCACTCATGATGACGACGGCGATGCATGCGGTAACGATACCGCGCGCGAGCGATGCGCGCATGCGCCGGTTGTCGCGCTCGACGACGCAGCGGTTCGCCTCGTCGAAAAGCGCGCGCTCGTAATCCTCGCGTCCGTAGGTCTTCACGGCAAGGATGTTCGCGACCGAGTCGGACAGCTCACCCGACAGCTGGTTTTGCGCGCTCGCTGCCTTCTCGTTGAGCCCGAGAATCCGCTTGTACATATAGTATGACACATATGCGTATATCGCGAGCAGCACCATCAGGACGGCAACGTAAACGGGCACGCGCGGAATTAGCACAGCGCAGGTAAACACGACCGAGCAAAGCACCGGCAAAAAGGGAAACGACAGCGTCTCCAACAGAAGCTGATAGGCGCTCATGAACTTCGACGTCTGGCTCACGAGCGTTCCGCCAAAGCGGTTCGAATGGAATGACATCGACTGGTTGCACAGCGCGTCGAAGCTCATCGTGGCAAGGTCGTAGGACGCTGCGATTTGCAAGCGGTACATGCAATAGTCCTGCAGCTTACTCGCCGCTTGGCCGAACACGTTCACAGCGACGAGCGCAAGCGCGAAGGGGCCGAACGTGGAAAACACCTCGTCGGCGGCAACGGGGTTTGCGCTCACCTGGTCGACCACCATGGACATGAGATAAGGGTTCGCATACGAGAGCAGGGCCACATAGGCAAGCGTCGAGGCGACAAGTCCCGCGAACAGGCCGAAGTGAGCTCGCGTGACTTGCCAGTAGTAATGGAGCGTGCGACGGGTGGTCGCAGGCATTGCAGGGGCGGACATAATCGCTAATTGCGGCTTTCCGCCATATAGAACAGGGCCATCGTGCCGGGACCGGAGTGGGCTCCAATGACCGGGTCGACGTAGTTGATGACGACGTCGCGCACGCCGAAGCGCTCGCGCACTTTGTTGGCAACGTATTCGGCATCCTCAAGGCAGTCGCCGTGCGTGATGAAGACCATCTGGTCGGCAACGGGCGGAATGGCGGATTTTTCCATGTGATCGACGAGCGCGTTCAGGGATTTCTTGCGACCGCGAACCTTCTCCATGGGAATGAGATGGCCTTCATCGTCAACGTGCAAGACGGGCTTGATATTCAAAAGCGTGCCCGCCCAGGCGCTCGTCTTCGAAACGCGCCCGCCGCGCCACAGGAACATAAGGTCGTCGACGGTGAACCAGTGCGCCAGGTTGAGCTTATGCTGCTCCACCCAGTCGCGAAGCTCCTCGATCGAGAGGCCCTCGCGCGCCTTCTGCGCGGCATGCCACACGAGCAGGCCCTCGCCGCCCGACGCGGCAAGCGTGTCGACGCAGAAGATCTTGCGATCGGGGAATTCGGCGGCAAGCTGGTTGCACAGAAGCGAGATCGCCTCGTACGTGCCCGAAAGGCCACTCGAGAATCCCAGGTAAAGGACGTCTTTGCCCGCTTCCAGAAGGCCACGCAAAAGCGCCTCGGAATCGGCCAGATTAGGAAGCGAAGTCGTGATGACCTTGCCCTCGCGCATCATCGTATAGAACTGCTGCAAGTCGGTGACCTGGCCTTTAAGGTAGCTTTGGCGCTGTTCGCCATCGACCATGAACGTCAGCGGAAGCACGTGGAGACCGAACTCGTCGATCATTTCCTCTTTCAGGTTGCAGCTTGAGTCGGTGACGATCTCGAAATCCATGGCTATCCTTTCTTGACAAGACTCGCGCAAGCACCCCGAAGCGCGGGTCGTTTTCCTCTAAGGAGAAGTATACGGCATTGTGGTGAAAAGCGGGGAATATGCCGCGGACGTCGCGACACAGCTGCGTACGCCCGCCGCAGACGCGCGCGCTAGACGCCGGTGCAGACGCCCGCGCAGCACAGCCGCTGAGCCTACTTGTAATCGTCAGGGTTCTTAGCACCCGTTCCCGTCGTGTTCCCCGCGTTGCGCAGCTCGTGTCCGAACCGCACGGCGCCTTCCCCGAAGCGGTCACGCAAAGCATCGGTGGCGTCGAGCAGGCCGCGGCGCTTCGCGTCGTCGGCGATTACGGGCTCCGCATCAAGCGTCGAAGGCGCCTCGCGCGCGACGTCGAACAGCGCATCCTGCACGAACTCATCCTCGCGAAACCCGCTCATCCCCACGCCGAGGAGACGAATGGGAATCCCCTCGCGCCATATCTCATCGACCATGTGGTAGAGCAGCGGGGTGAAGGCGAGCTCGTCGTCGCTCGGGGCGGGAAGGCGTTTCTGGACCGAGCGCACGGAGCGGTCGCCGAAGCGCAGCTTGAGAGAGAGCGTGCGGCCTGCGAGTCCCTTCTTGCGAAGGCGGCGGCCTACCTTCGCCGCCATCGTGGCGATTGCCGCCTCCACATCGACGCGCGATGTGAGGTCTTTCGCGAATGTCATCTCGTTCGATACCGACTTCGCGGCCTCCCCCTCCTCGACGGGCGTCATGTCGCCGCCCTGCGCACGGGTTCGCATCACAATCGCATTCTTCCCGAAGATGCGGCGCAAAAGCGACTCGTCCGCGCAGGCCAGGTCCCCCAACGTGCGCACACCATGGCTCACAAGCTCACGCTCGGCGACAGCGCCCACGCCGCTCATCTTCCGCACGGGCAAAGGCGCGAGAAATCCCTGCTCACTTCCCGGGTAAACGACAGTGAGCCCACGCGGCTTGTCCATGTCGGAGGCGATTTTCGCGATCGTCTTCGACGTGCCCACGCCCACCGAGCAGGTAACGCCGAGCGCCTCGACGCGCGATTGGATGCGCTCAGCGATGCGCACAGGATGCTCCGTGTTCACCTTGGTGGGAGAGACGTCCACGAACGCCTCATCGATGCTCACCTGCTGCACGAGCGGGGTCTCGTCCCGCAGGATGCCCATGATGGCTTCCGACATCTCGCGATAGCGATCGAAGTGCCCGTGCGTCCAGATGGCGTCGGGGCACAGCCGCCGTGCAACCGATGCGGGCTGGGCACTGTGGACACCGAAGGCGCGCGCTTCGTAGGATGCCGTCGAGACGACCCCGTGCTTGTCGGCGTCGCCACCGACGATGACAGGCTTTCCACGCCAGCCAGGATGGTCGAGCTGCTCGACGGACGCGAAGAAGGCGTCGAGATCGACGAGCAGGATCGCCGGGCCCTCCCACGGCTGCAGGAGCGATTCGGCAAGAGCATTCGACATAAGGATCCTACCTGCGCCGGTTCAATCGTTCGAGCATGCCGAGTCCGAGAAGCGTCAAGTCGGGCTCGACCTGCGCCTCGTGCGAGCACAGGGCGGCAAGCGCCGAAGCATCGTCGCCCGACATGACGACGCCGCCGGAACATCCCATCTCCCGCCAAATCATATCGATGAGGCCGTCGATGCGCGCGACCTCGCCCATAACCGCGCCCGACTGAATAGCAGCGCGGGTGTTGGTTCCGACGATAGAAGCCGGCGCTTTCATCTCAACCATGGACAACCTCGCTGCCGCGGAAGAGAGTGCCGAAAGGGAAAGGCGCAGGCCAGGCGCGATGATGCCGCCTGCAAACGCGCCGTCCTCGTCGAGGACCTCGAAGTTCGTCGTCGTCCCGAAGTCGACAACGATAAGCGGAAAGCCGAAGAGTTCCTTCGCAGCGACCATGTCGGCGATGCGGTCGGAGCCGACCTCGCCCGGATCGTCGAAACGCATCTTGAGTCCCGTTTTCAGGCCAGGCCCCACGACAAGCGGGCGCGATGAGCTCACCGCATGAGCGGCCTGCACCCAAGCATCGGTAATTGAAGGAACGACCGACGACACGATGGCGCGCTCGATTGAAACCTCATGCGAGGGACTTGAGAGCCCTCGGATGAGGAAGAACTCGCGCAGCATGGCATGGGCCTCGTCGACCGTGATGACGGAATGCGTCGTCGCGCACCAGGTCGAGGCGAGCTCATCGCCCTCGAACAGCCCGAAGCGCGTAAGGGTGTTCCCCACGTCAATTGCAAGCACGAAGGCCGAGCGGACAGGAGCCTTTTTTGATTGAGACATGATGCGATGGCCCCTTTCCCTAAAAGCTGAGCGCAACGGCTATGCGCGGTTCGTTTTACTTGAGTTCCCCGATTATAGCCGCTAGGCGTCCTTGTGACGCACGACGTATGCGGGATCGATGCGGCGCAGGTCGTCGAAATCGTCGATCTCCAGGATATCGTCGGGGCTGCAGCGGCGCACGTGCACGGAGTATTCCTCAGGTCGGCGCACGATCGCCACGTCGTCCCAGAAAATCTGCCGGGCGTCATCGCGCTCGAACACCTCGGGGATGTCGCGCGCAAGCCGCGCTCCATCAGCCGCGCTCCAATACGACAAGCCGACCATCTGCCAGCATGGGGCATCCTTGCCCTTCGCCAAAGTCTCGATGACGCCCTCGCCGTCGGCGTCGAAATACCAGTCGTCGGTTCTCTCGACGGGAAATCCCAGGTAGTTCGATTGATACTGATACCTGCTCACCAATGTCGGGTTCGTGAGGAACAAATCGCTCTCGAAGACGTAGGCGCGCTCGAAATGACCGCATGCAGCCACCGCCGACGAAATGTTGTTCGTCTGGTCGAACAGCGAGTTGTCGATGAAGTGCAAGTTAGGATACTTACTGAGAAGCTGATCGAACTCCTCTGCCAGATACCCGCGCACGATATAGATCTCGTCGATCCCCGCGGCCATGATCGCGTCGATCAGACGATCGATGATGCGCACCCCATGGACACGCGCAAGCGGTTTGGGGGTGTTCACCGTGACGGGAAGAAGCCTGCTGCCGAAGCCCGCGGCCAAAAGCACGGCCCGCTTCGCGCGATACGGCTCGAGCGCCGCAAGGCCACGTGGGGTCACAACGCCGTCCGCAAGCAGCCCCTCCTCGCAAAGACGGGCGCATGCGGCATCGCGGGAAGCGTCGTCGATGGACTCGGGGTGCACGGTATTGCGCGTCTTTGCCTCGGCCTGGGCAAGCACGACAAACTCCTCGTAGGAAAGCGCACCGGCGCCCGACGTCGGCATCCCGACCGCCTCCGCTATGGAAAGCGCAGCCTCCGCGTAGTCTTTTGCCGATCGGTACCAGACGTAGAACCACTCCCCCACCGGCGCGCCCTTGAGCTCGCGGTGCATGGCCCACACATACCAATACCAGCCGACAATCGCCGTGCAGGCAATCAGATGGAACACCTCGTCTGTGGTGGCCTCGCGCCCGAAGTACAGAGGGACGGCTTGCTTCGCGCGCTCGACGCTGTAGCCTGACCCCTGCGCAACGAAATTGCCGAAATCGCAGCCGTAGTCGCCCATCGCAGCATATTCCCAATCGATGAGGCACAGCTCGTCGCCGTGCACGAGGATGTTCGGGCCGTAAAAGTCGTTATGGCACAGAACTGGCGCTCCAGATCCTGCGCGAACGAGCGGGACGAGCCGCTCGATTTTCCCCTTGACTTCGGAAAAGTCCGCAGGGAACGACCAGTCCTCCGCCGCAAGCAGCGACTCAATCTTGCACGCCTCGTCGTAAAAGTCGAACGACCAGGGGGAATCTGCGCCGCTCTCGTGCAAGCGCCGCACGAGGCTCAAAGCACGTCCGACATGCTCGTCGTTGCCGTAGTCAAACGGCACGCAATCGGGAACATAACGGGAAATCTTCCACCCAAGCTCGGGGTCCTCATAGACAAACGAGGAGTCAAGTCCGAGGTCAGAGGCAATCTTGAGCGCGTAGGTCTCGGCTTGGCGGTTGATGATCTCATCGGTGCCGGCGCCAGGATGGCGATACACGAACGCCTCGCCGCGGCATTCGAAGTAGAACGAGAGGTTCGTAAGCCCCTTCTTAATCGGCTTCACGTTCGAAATATCGCCGCGCTGGCAGTTGAGCGTCGCGCAGATGTTGTCGAGCACGTTCGAGGCCACGTTCTCGATGAACAGCGGGTCGAAGTCCTGTAGCTGATAGAGGGAGTCGAACTCGCGGATCTGGCCCTTCTCGTAGGGGCGCATGTACATGCGAAGCTCGTCTGCGTGCTCGAGGAAGATGTCGTCCCACAGCTTGCCAACCGTCTCGGTGAGATGGTACTCCTGGGACAGGAATCGCATGAAGTCGCAGGTGAAGTCACGGGTCCAGTAGGCGTGCCCCATGATAACCCACGAATGCGACCCGCCGACGACAGCACCCGTGATGCGCTTGTCGCGACCCTTCGTCTGAAGGCAGTACTCGTCGGTTTTGCCCTCCTCGAATACCGCCGCATAATACGAGTCGTAGACATAGCGCTCGAAGGGGTTGCGCACGAAATAGTTGTCCGACGAGCAGATATACGTATTGCCGATGATGTCGCGCACCTGGAACAACGTCGCGTGGTTGTTGCGCGTCGCGTAATCGGTGTTGACGACGATCTTCACACCGAAGAGATCTTCTAGATAGAAGAACTCCTCTTTCTTGAACCCAACGACTACCGTGATGTCGTCGATGCCCGCCTCCTTGAGCTGGCGGATTTGGCGCTCGATGAGGACCTCACCGCGAACTTTGAGCACGCCTTTCGGACATTCGTAAGAAAGCGGCGCCATGCGCGACGAGAGTCCCGCCGCCATGATGACGGCGTTGCGCACCTTATAAGGGGAAAGCTCGTCTTCGCCTTCCGCCGTAAGTGTCCCACCCTCGACGAGGCCGCGATCGCCAAGCGATTTAACAACCGCGTTCACTGCACCGAGTGACATGCCGCACTCCGAGGCGATCGCGCGCTGCGAGGCCGCAGGCGTCTTCTTCAAAGCGAGCATCACATCGAATTCCGAGCGGGAAAGCATAGGGGGTGTCCTTCCAAACTATATGCAAAAGCGCAAGACAACCCAAAGCCCCGCGCTGAGAACATGAATTTTGACCTCAGATCAGGATACGGGAAGTGTTCAGCTATATCAAGCAAAGGTAATGATTTGAACACGAAAGCGTAAATACAAAGTGCGAGAGGGCTGCGAAACGCGGCGTGAACACGATGGGGAGCGGGGTCCGAAGACGCAGAAAAGCCGCCCGAAGGCGGCTTTCTCAGGCTATACCAGCAGAAACCAAACACCAACTCACAGGCAACTCGCAGGCGCGTTAGTTGAACTTGAACACCTTTTGCGCGAGATGATACCCGGAGATGCCGAGCGAACGACCGAGCTCGCCGGGCAGGTTCGTTCCCACATTGAGCACGCTGCGGCGAACCGCACCGTACGCACCCGGATTCTTCTCCTTCAAGTATTCCCAGATGGCGTGGCGTTTCTCGTCTGCCTCGAGCGTTCCGATCATGCGGCAGAAGATAGAGCAGATGCACATCATCATGGACAGGTAGTTCAACATATAGCGGCGAAGCTTCGGCTCCACGACATCGTCGGGCAGCTGCACCGCGTCGATCATGAAGCGCGTGATGCGAAGCTGTTGGT
>NZ_CAKUAL010000067.1 GCF_934636505.1 uncultured Ellagibacter sp. | reverse complement strand
TGAAACCAGCTTGAGCAATCTGAGAGATCATGACTTTCGCTTCACGGGTAGAAAGTTCGCGCCCATTGCGCTCATCGGCGTTCTGATAGCAGTGAGCGCACTTCAGATTGCAGCAATTTGTGGTCATCCACGATACGATCACCGGCTGCTCCTCTCTCGCTTCCTTATCGCGAAAAAGGACGATATCGAACGACGCAACGTCGTCGTCAACACTAAGCGACGAGGAAAGGGCAAACGGTCGCAGAAGAGTCACTTGCCGCGCATCGCCAACCGAATCGGCTATTCAAGGTCGAAATACGCAAGAGCATCTTGAAGAAAGCTCAGCGTGCGCCGTTGAATGCCGGCATAGAAGTCACGGCCATATTGCTTTGGACCGGTTTTGCGCTGATTGGCTAATCGCTTGAGTCCTGCAAGCGCATGGCTCATACCGCCCAATGCAGAAAAGCGGATAGCCAGCTGCCGAGCTCGCTCGTCCGAAACCAGCACCCCGTCATGCATTGCCTCAATCGTATCGCCCATCAATTCATGCCAAGCGCGAATATCGTCTTTCGAAAGCTCAGGCACGGGCGCATTACCTCTCGATTCGCCGGCAATAGCAAACCAAAGAGTATTCTCGCGCTCTTTTGCTGCGCCAACCGCTTCTGCAAGCGCTTGCCATCCGGTCTCTTCTCCAGACTCGACGTGAGATTTCAATTCGTTAAGCGTATTCATCTCGCGAAGAATATCAGCGCTTTTCTGCTCGAGCTCCCTCTCCCGCTTGGAAAGAGCAGCTGTCAACTCTTCTTGCACTTCTTGATTTTCGCTTTGCTGAATTTCGGAAAGAGACAGGCCCAAATATTTAAGCGTGACGATACGATACAAGCGCTCTTCGTCAGCTTTCGAGTACAGCCTGAGGTTTTGTTCGCCCTTGCAGGTGGGATGAAGCAAACCGCGTTGGTCGTAGTACTGAATAGTTCTAACGGTAACACCCACACGTGCGGCTAATTCTCCGACCGTCATAAGATTCTGATCGGGTTCTTTGCTGTCTTGACCAATAGGTTTGCACATCATTGCCTCTTCGTAACACGGTATCCATCATATTTTTTCCGATGACGCTACGTCGTTGTCAAGAATGAGCGCGAAAAAATTCGGTGGCGGAAGATTGCGGCGCTCCCCCGGAAAAAGGAGGACGGCAAGACATGCAGCAAGTTCTTCAGCGGCATCAGCGCCTTTAAGAAGAACTAGCTGAAGCAGGCTCGACGAAAGAGGATGGGTTCGGAGCTTCCGCCCCCAATATTCAAGTACTTTTTATGGTTCGATTAGTGCGCCTCGGCGCTATCGGGATGCACTGTCGTCTATCAAGCAAAGCGATCGCGAATTGGTTCATACAGGTTGATCAGCAGTCCTCGATAGTCCGGACACCAAGACTCCAAATGTTCAACCATGTCATCCAAATCGAATCGCGCAAGAAAACGCGCCTCCTCCAGCAGTTGGGCAAGCCACATCTCGACGTAATCCAGACCCCTCAGCTCCTCGGAAACAGGAGCGCTCAACGGGTAGTCGATGCTGCAAGGGACTTGATGCGCAGCGAAGAACGTGTCGTAGCAGTTGGGAAGCCTCTCAATGCTGGCAAGCGTGTCCCTCAGCGCGATGTTTCGAAATGGAGGCATAGTCACCACCACCTGGCGCCAAAGACTCATGACCTCCGGGATGCGAGCTTCCAGCAGCTTTCGCCTTTCGGTCCAAGCCCCCACCACGTCCTCCGACTCCAGAAGAGATACCGCCACCTCGGGCTCTTCGCCGAAGAAGCCCAACACGTACAGCACCGACTCTGCCAAGTCGTAGCCTTCTTGCTGGGACACGCTGGAGGATCCCCCCAAGGTATACAGCTGGCAGACGTGAGTCATCAGCTCGGCGAATCCCCGCATCGCCCGCTCGGAGCTAAAGCCGTCCAGGCTCAACAAGGCATTAGTCACAGTCTTCACCCCAACGTTCGCCATACCATCCGTCGGCAATCACGTCGTCGAGCCACTCATCGGGATCCCAGCGATAAAGCAGACCGTCCTCGTCCGTGATCTCATACGCTCGCATGCCCTCGCAAGACGAAAGGCTGTCCTTCGACAACGAAAGAGCCAGCCCCACGTCACCAGCCGCCTCGCCGTCGAAGCACTCCCGCAGCGCTTCGACAATCTCCTGGTCGGCCACCTGCGCAGGCAGATCATCGCGCAGCTCGTAGAACGACTCGACAAGTTCCATCAAAGTATTCGCAGCGTTGCCCGTAAAGTAAGCGGAATCCGAAAACGTCCGAATCAGTCGCGCTGACGCCCCTTCCCCGAAGCAAATCCGACTGCTTTCCGCCAGGCAAGCTGCTTCGGTCCGAACGACCTCCTCGACTTCCCGGTTGGAGAGATTGCAACCCGCATCCCGCATCGCCCCGATAAACCCAATTTGCGCCATCACTTCAAACATGCACACCACCCTTTCTGATAAACCAGATAAGGCTTAATACCCGAAAACCAGGCGAAAAGACAGTCTGCAATTATGCTTTGGAACATGGTAATGTGCGAAAAGAATTATCCGCGGCGCCTTGCTCTTGACAAGGCGCCTTTTTATCGTGCGAAATCGTTTCCAATGCGTCTTTTCCCAAGAAATGACACGACTTATTAACATTTCAGAGTGCAGCGATGCACGAACTTTGCCTTCATGTTGCATCTCCTCCTGATTCTGATGTCAATTTCGAGTATTGTCCTATTACCGTCGGCCCTATTCACGCATATTCGGCTGACCGGTAAAAAACTCAAAGCCCGCCGTCGCCGAAATCGTCTCGCCACCCCGAGCTCGGTCGAGACTGGGGTCGGGTGATTTGTCTCACTCGCAAATCAATATGCGACGAAAGACTTCGGACGACATCTAAGGAATGCCAACGCGTCAATCCTCGCTCGTACGTGTAAAATCAAGCCGATTGACCGCCCAGCTACCAGAAGGACGCCATATGGAAATCCCTAGCACCCTGTGCAGCAACCTATACGACTTCGCATTTTGCCCCGAGCCCTGCTATGACCGCCTGGTCGACCTGGCCGATCCCGAGGATTGGGGCCTCAACAACCGCATTCTCAAAAACTACCTGTCGTTCTCGTTTAGCCGCGCGGTGTTCCTTACCGAGCGCGACGCGAACCAGACCGCGCCGTCCAACCTGCCATTGGTGTTCGACGACGGCCGCTGCCTGTTCAACACCGGCCTGTACACACGCCGCTACGAGAATATCTACGGCCTGTTCGAGCCCAACACCAAGCCCGACGCGCGCCAGCACTGGTTTTTGAAGGGCTTTTTCAAAGAGAGTGACCCCATGCTGGTCGCCTTCGAATACCTGCCCTGCCGCGTGCACTTTGCCGAGGATCCCTCTGAGCTCGTCTTCGACTACCGCCTGCCCATCCGGTCCAATATCGACCACATCTTAGGCGATGAGGAGAACTTGACGCGCATTCCCGCGAGCCTCATGGGAGAAGACAACTCGCTGCTGCTGCGCCGCGCCTTCGAGGGCGCTGTCGTCGAGGCAGCCCGCCGCGCCGCGGCCAACTATACGCTCGCCGTGCCGCAGTTCTATGGCGGCAGAATCCAGTTGCTTTTGCCGCTGTGCCTGACCAGCGACAAGCCCGAACTGGCGCTGACCATCCAGCGCGAAGACGGGTTCTACGCCGCGCGCACCTGCCTCACGATTGAGATGGCGTACAACAACGCGCGACTTATCTGCCGTCCCGAGACCTCCTGGATTAAGCGGTAGCGACTGGCTCATCTGCGAGGTTGCGCTTCATTTGGCGCACGGGGCAAGCCTTGCGCCAGCAGATTGGCTGATGAGCACATAGAACCCGCAATGTCAGACGACCACCCTAGCTTAGGAACAGCATGAAGCCGATAGCGCACATTCGCACCGACCTACCGCAGAAGTTCGGGATACCCCGCAACAGCTTTCTCGCACCCCATCTGCGAGGACACATCGTGTTCGAGCCCGAATACGCACTCGAGTCGGCTGTTTCGGGAATCGAGAGCTTCTCTCATCTCTGGCTGATCTGGCAATTCGAAAACGGCGTGCCCGGCGGAACCGCCGACGACATCGCCACCGATTATGCAGCACCCAACAAAAACGGGGCAAACGCCAGATGGTCGCCGACCGTGCGACCCCCGCGACTGGGCGGCACCGAGCGAGTAGGCGTGTTCGCATCGCGCAGCCCCTTTCGCCCGAATCCGCTGGGCTTGAGCTGCGTGAAGCTCGATCGGGTGAAACGAACCGACGCCGGGCCCGTGCTCCACGTCCTCGGGGCCGATTTGCGAGACGGCACGCCGATTCTCGACATCAAGCCCTATATCCCCTTCGCCGACTGCCATCCCGATGCCCGCGGCGGATGGATCGAAGACGCGCCGTGGCACGAGCTTACGGTCGACTTCCCTGATCAACTTCGCGAATCAATCGAGGAAGACAAGCTCACCGGCCTCGTCGAGGTTCTGAGGCAAGACCCGCGGCGCGCGGGAAGCAAGCACGACCCCTCGCGCGTGTACCACCTCGCCTATTCCTCGCACGACGTCGCCTTCACCGTAGACGGGGATGCCCTGCACGTCATCTGCGTGAACTAAACTCGCGCGCATGCAATCTTCATGGGCAAGCTGAGTTGTGCCGCGATATGAATTGCACATCGCGGTTTGGGGCCAGTCACAAATAGGCTCTATTGGGGAATGGCGCCAAAATCATCCCTGAGGCCGGCGCGCAACCGAAGGCAGAATACTCGCAGCTACAGAAACTCCCCCAGCCGGCAAAAAACAGGACTCAGGCAGCGCCGCTCATGACCTTCTCGATACGATGGAGAAGAAACTCGGGCGTTTTTTCGCGATCGAGGTTCAAAGACACTGCCAGCTCATCGCACAACAGGTCCTGAGCTAGTCGCAGGTAGCGCTTATCCGTTTCGGTGGCAGCCCTTCCTCGGGCAGAGCGGGCCTGCGAGCGCTCGTAGGAGAATCGCATTATGCGAATAAGCTGGTCAGAAGAGAAATAATGCAATCGGCGGGAATATTCAGACTCTTCCCTTCGGTCAAACGGCGCAGAGGCGGCGCTTGACTCGATTTCCTCGGGAGTGATGTCGTCGATATCCTTGATGGAATCGATCAGGCTCAACGCTTCACGCTCGGTCATCACCGGCCTGAAATCAGGCAGAACGGCCTTTTCCACCGGGATGAAAAGCTTAAGGGCCCTCTCGTAAAGCGCTTCCAGCTCATAGTAGTCGCGCCCGTCGATATATGCCTCGCGAATGCCCGTCACCGTGCAAACCCGGTGCTGATAGACCACCTTTTCGCCAATCTCCAACATTACAAACCCCTTTCTCGTGCGCTTCCTGCGGAGTGTCCCTCCTGTGGGAAACCGCAACCTTGCCGCACGCCCGATCCCCGTGACGGGCAAACTGCAGCATAGCTCAATGAAAAGGAAGGCTCCTTACCTTCGCTTCCACAGTGCTCCTATTTGGAAAACGTATGCTACGCGCGCCTTGAACAGGCAGAGGCTTTGCATCGGAAACGATTGCTCGCAATCGAATAAGTCTAGTATAGCTAATTTTCGAAAAGCTCCGTAAGCAGCAAAACGGCAATCGGCGCTCGCCGCATGAGGGATTTTTCAACGTCAATGGCCCCAATCGGCACGCAGGCGCCATCGGGACGGTCGCAGTGCGCCCCCTGCGCGTCACGCGGTCGCGGCGATCTCCCCAACGGGGAGCTCCACGCGCATGACGGTGCCGTCCCCAGAGCTCGCCTCGACCTCCACCGTGCCGCCGTGAAGTGCGGCTATTTCCCACACAAGCGAAAGTCCCAGCCCAACGCCGCCGTATTCCCTGCTGCGGGACGAATCGACGCGGAAGAACGGCTGGAAGATGCTTTCCTTGAATTGCTCGGGAATCCCTGGGCCGCCATCGGTGATCCGCAGAACAACGCGCCCGCCCTCCTCACAGGCGGAGACGCGGACCGCCGTGTCGGGTCGGCTGTACCGAATTGCGTTCTCGACCAGGTTGAACATGAGTCGATACATCAACGTGTCGCTGCCGGTCAGCCGGGCATCCCCGCTACGCTCAAGGGCGATGCCGCGCGCCTCGGCGAGGGGCGTAAGGTCAGCGAGAACCTCCTCGACCATCGGCGCTAACTCGATTCGGTCGTTGCAGGGCACGCTGCGAAGCTCGCTCATCTCGAGCAGCGTCTTCGTCATCTGCGACATCTTCTCGGTCTGCTCCTGCAGAAGCTCGAGGAAGGCAGCCTCCTCAGGCCCCATGTCGGGATGCTCGGCGGAGAACAGCTCGACCTGCGCCTGCATGAGCGCAAGCGGCGTCCGCAGCTCGTGCGCAGCGTTCCCCGTGAACTGCCGCTGTGCGCTAAAGCCCTCGTCAAGGCGGTCGATCATGCTGTTGAACGACTTGCTGAACTGCTGGAACTCGGGCAGCACGTCCTCGCTGATCTTCATGTCCGCCAAATTGCTCGGCTGCACGTTCTCGACCTGCGACGCAAAAGCCCGCAGTGGCCTGAGCGCGCGGCCGCTGACGAAGTACGCCAGCACGCCACCGAGCAGCGTCACCGCAACCGTGATAAGCCAATTGGTCGCACTGAAGGATTCCTGTGCGTTGCTCACAACGATCGTAAGCTCTTCGTCGAGCTCGCGGTTGTCGGGGTCGAACGACGCGGCGGCACCCCCGTCGATGTCGGCGCACGCCGATATGCCACTGCCGATCGAGTCCATGTAACGCATTCCCGAATACCCGATGAGGCAGTTCATCAGCACGCACATCACGCACACGAGAAGGGCCGTCATCAGCGTGATGCGCCACTGCAGCGAGAGCCTTTTCATGAGACATCCTCCATCACGTAGCCCTCCCCGATGCGATTGCGTATGGGGTCGTGCCCCAAGGCAGCGCGCAGCTTCTTCCTCAAGGCGGAGATGTGCACCCTGATCGAGTTGCTGAAGCTGTTCACGCTACTGTCCCACACGTGTTCGAGCAGCTCCTCCTGGCTGACCGGCCGTCCCTGATTGAGCATCATATACTCGAGTATCCCGATTTCCTTTCGCGTGAGGGACAAAGCCTCCTCGCCTACAGCCGCCCGACGCGCCTTTGTGTCGAAAGTGAGATTTCCGCAGGTCAGCAGCACATCATTTTGCGTAAAACGTCTGAGCGTGAGGCTGCGTATCCTCGCCGCAAGCTCTTCGAGGTGAAACGGCTTCGTGAGGTAATCGTTCGCGCCCGCGTCAAGGCCCGCCACCTTTTCGGCAACCTCGCTGCGCGCCGACAAGATGAGCACCTTGGTCTCGCAGTCAACTTCTCTCAGTGTCCTAAGCACTGTCATGCCATCCGCGCCAGGAAGGTTCAGGTCGAGCACGACAAGATCGAAGTTCTCAACCGCAAGCAGGTCAAGCGCTTCCCGCCCATCGTGGCAGCAGTCGACGCTGTACGCAAGGCGCCTCAAGCTGCGCGCGATCGCATCGCCCAGCGACCGTTCGTCTTCAACAACCAAAATGCGCATGCGGGCCTCCTCGCATAGACGCCGTCTCTCTTAACACGGATTTTATAGGCGATATGTTCCAATGGATCGCGGAACGGAAGGAATAGGCTTATTTCTCCCGAAAGGAGGACAACAGCCTCGGAATGCGTCGAACCGAGGTGCGCAGCCGCGCTGGCGATCCCCATCTCAGCCACGTGTTCACCAATGACCCAGAGTCCCCCAACGGCGTGCGTTACTGCATCAATAGCGCGTCTTTGCGCTTCGTGCCGTACGAGAAGATGCACTCCGAAGACTACGGATACCTCCTCGATCTGTTCAAAGAGTAGGTTTCCGCAGATCAAATATTAGAAAGTGAATGAAAGGAGCGATTGGATTGTTCAAAGCGATAAAGCCTGCGGCGCAAATTGCCTTGCTGGCAGCCGGAGTGGCCATGGTGTGTTTCGGCGCGATGAGGAGCGAGGCGGAAGCCGTGCTGGCCAAGGCGATTCGACTGTGCTTGGAGTGCATCGGAATTGGATAAGAGAAGAAACCCCGTATCGCAGTTTTTGAGCCGCTTCCGTAGCTGGATCCAAGCGGGCGCGACGCTGCTCACCAATATCCACCTGCCGAACTTTTTCAAGGGCACTATCTATCAGGGGCAGGGCAAAGCGGTCTGCGTACCTGGCCTGAACTGCTATTCCTGCCCCGCTGCCACAGGAGCCTGCCCCATCGGGTCGTTTCAGGCGATCGTGAGCTCGTCGAAGTTCAGCTTCTCGTACTACGTGACCGGATTTCTGATCCTCATCGGCGTGCTGTTGGGGCGTTTCGTGTGCGGGTTCCTCTGCCCCTTCGGCTGGCTGCAGGAGCTGCTGAATAAAATCCCTGGCAAAAAGCTGTCTACAAGGAAGCTCAAACCGCTTAGGTACCTGAAGTATGCCGTGCTGCTGCTCACCGTGATCTTGCTGCCCGCGCTGCTTGTCAACGACGTCGGGATGGGCGACCCGTACTTCTGCAAGTACCTCTGTCCGCAAGGAGTGCTCGAAGGCGCGATTCCGCTCGCCATCGTCGATAGCGGCATACGCTCCGCATTAGGGGCGCTGTTCACCTGGAAGCTTGTCGTCCTGATCGCAGTGGTCGTCTTGAGCGTACTCATCTACCGCCCATTTTGCAAATGGGTCTGCCCGCTCGGCGCACTCTATGCGTTCATGAACAAGGTATCCCTGCTTGGAATAAAGGTTGACCAGCACCGATGCATCTCGTGCGGCACGTGCGCGAAGACGTGCAAGATGGACGTCAAGGTCACCGAGTCGCCCAATCACACCGAGTGCATCCGCTGCGGCAAGTGTATAAGGGCCTGCCCGACCGACGCCATCGGCTTCAGCTACGGCCTGAGCTTGCCGGAAAAGCAACCGGATCAGCAGTGCGAAGAGAACTGACGAATTGAGAAAACGACAAGCAATGCAAACAAGTGCAAATGGAGGAATGATTATGAAACTAACGAAAATTGCGGTAGTGCTGGTGGTCTCCCTTTTGGCGTTCAGCCTTGCAGCCTGTTCGGCTCCTAAGGATAGCAAAGCCGACTCCACAAGCGGCAACACCGATATCGCGGCTTTGCTGGCAACGCAGCCGAAGAACACCGAGGAAGCGACTGAGCTGCACCAACAGCTCATGCAGAAGGAAAACGAGATCCTCTCCGGCAACTCGAAGCTGTGGGAGAAAGTCTTTCTGGCAGCTAACAAGGACACACCGATGATCGAGGACGGCAAGAACTACGGCGATTTCCTGCTCGACACGATCGAGGGGGCCAAGGACCAGTTCTCGGCCGAGGAGCTGAAGACGCTCAAGACCGGAGCGCAGCAGGTGAAGGAAATCGAGGACAAGCTCGCGGCCCTCGAGAAGGACTTCCCCGGATGCGGTAGTTCCCCGAGCTCGGGGGAGAGCGTCGACGCGTCGAGCGCCGGCATGCCGAATAGCGCAGGCGCCGCTACCAGTGCGGGCAAGTTCCCGAGTTTCCAGGGGAAAGACCTCGACGGCAACGAAGTGACCAGCGACAAGCTCTTCTCGGGGAGCAAGGTGACGGTGGTCAACTTCTGGTTCACCACCTGCAAGCCGTGCGTGGGCGAGCTGGGCGACTTGGAAGCGCTCAACAAGGAGCTCGCCGGCAAGGGCGGCCGGGTCGTGGGCGTGAACTCCTTCACGCTCGACGGCGACGCGACCGCGATTTCCGAGGCGAAGGACATCCTCGCGAAGAAGGGCGTCACGTACAAGAACGTCTGGTTCGCGTCGAGCAGCGAGGCCGGGAAGTTCACCTCCGAGCTGTTCTCGTACCCGACCACCTACGTCGTCGACAAGAACGGCAACATCGTGGGAGACCCGATCGTCGGCGCAATCACGTCCCCCGAGCAGCAGAAAACGCTCAGCAAGCTCATCGACCAGGCAATCGCGAACAGCGAGGGCTAAGCCCGCAAGCGAGCGCTATGGGAAGGCACCGGCATGCGAACTGCCGGGGCCTTCCTGCGTCTTGCGAGCAGTCGACCGATTGAGCGAGACGCACGACCGAACAGGGCCCCTGGCAGCGAAGAGAGGCTCCGACGTTAAGCCATCAACTCCCTGCGTTTCAGGAAATCCTTTTTGATGCGGTCGCCCATTTCCTCAGCCAGTTCAAATCCCTGGTCGCAAATGGCTTCGACAGAGGCCTGGAGAGCGACGGGGAACTCCTCGATCGTCTCATCAAG
>NZ_CAKUAL010000066.1 GCF_934636505.1 uncultured Ellagibacter sp. | reverse complement strand
GGCGGGGTGAACAGGCAGATAAGGATCGTGCTGGACGAGCACAGGGGCATGAGGCTGGACCATATGGTCAAAGCCGTGTTCTGGTACTGCGCGAGCAGGCTCGAGTGCCCGCCTCCGCCCGAGAGCATCCTGAGGGACATGCCGACAGACGACGACATAGACGGCCTGACGAGAAGGCCGCCGAGCTCGGCGCAAGGGACGAGTCCGTGGCGAGATGGGGCGACGCGGTGGTGTGGAGCGAGTTCCACTCGAGCGATCCGTGGTCCCATGCCGGCGAATAGCCCGGGACACACTTTTTTGCCTATATCCTAAATCATTACAGCATAGTTGTCCCTGATTACATCTGGAGATTGCGCTGGCGGCGGTGGGCTTGCGGTGTATTCGTTGGATTGGGAAAGAAAGAGGGGGAGGCTGCTCTATCCTGTTCGGTGCTGGAAATACGCGTTGGGCTGCTGCGTTCATCGACGAGAGCGGTAGCTGGAACATTGCCTTTCGGGCTTTGACGCGGTGCCGGGATTGCGCCTCGATCCGCGGCATGGGAGATAGCTGAAGAAAACGAGGGGGTAACTGATGATGCTTGAAACCGAGAGATTGCTCTTGCGCCCTTGGATGGAATCCGATGCCGAGGACCTCTATCGCTATGCCAGCGACCCAGAAGTGGGCCCTACCGCAGGGTGGCCTGTTCATACGAGCATCGAGAACAGCCGGGAGATCATCCGCGACGTCTTTTCCGCCGAGGAGACGTACGCGGTGTGCCTAAAAGAGGACAGGCGCGCCATCGGAAGCATCGGCCTCATCCCGCCTGAGCAGACCCAGATCGCCGCGCCGCCTACGGAGATGGAGATCGGTTTTTGGATCGGCGTCCCGTTCTGGGGCCGCGGCTACATCCCGGAGGCGGTTCGCGAAATTCAACGACATGCTTTCGAGGACCTCGGCTGCACGGCACTTTGGTGCGGCTACTACGACGGCAACGGGAAGTCGAAGCGCGTCCAGGAGAAGTGCGGATTCACCTTCCATCATACCGAGGAAGGCGTCGATTGCCCTCTTATCGGCGATGTGCGCACCGAACACTTCACGTATCTGAGTCGGGAGAAATGGAGCTTCCTATAGGTTCCTAACGTTCTTCAGGGGCATCGGGGTGCTCGCGCCACGGCGGCGGGTCCATCACCGTCCTATCAAGGCGAAGAGTCTGCGCGATGAGCGTCGCAAGGAGTTTTCCCCTGGTTTGACGTTTGCATATTGATTCGTCAAAACCGGGAAGCCAACTGCTGCCCGACATTGGCCAGTAGATCTTCTAATGTCCCTCTTTTGAGACATGGGGTTGCCGAGCTCGTTGGTATTATTTTGCATGTAAAGACCAGCCTAGCTGGTGTCGACCATCGAAAGGAGCCGACATGGGATTCATGGACAACGTCATGGGCAGCTTTAACGACGAGGCTGGGAAAATCAATACTGGAACAGGTCAATATCGCGTTATGCAGGTCGTTCTGAGGGAGAAGTTCGTCGGCAAGGGATCGAAGAACTTCGCCGAGATCGAGGAGCTTTGCAACCAGCAGTACGCCGAAGGTTACCGCCTTCACACGTTCGCGCAGTCGACGGCGGGATCCACCGGCATCGGCGGCGGCGATCGAACCGTGTGCAATCTCGTGTTCGAGCGCATGAACTAACGCGGGCGCGCTGGGAAGCTTCGTGCCCCGCGCCCTCGCACGCACAAACAAGATGCGCCCCCGAGCGTTCTCGCGCGCTCGGGGGCGCATCTTGTTTGCAGCGCGAACCGCAGCGACGCGTGGACTTGCGAGCGCAGGCGTGATATAGTTCGCCCATGTCGTTAGACGAAAAGGAGCGTCGAGACAGTGCATTTCCCCTGCATAGCAACAGGAAAGGCTCATATGCCGGCCTCCGCGCCCCTCAATTCCCATGGAAAAAAGGGGAAATCGCGCCATCTTCGTGCGGGGCTTCGAGCGACACGACATATTTCACTTGGCGATAAGCGCGCAGGGCGAAAAGCTCTGTGCGCTTTTGCGTTTTAGAAGACGAGAGCGGTTACGCGAAAGGAAAGCGCATGGACAGGGAACTTCTGAGCGTTGCAGGTGGAACCAAGCCGGCCGACGTGGTCATCACGGGCGGTCGCATCGTTAACGTCTACACGGGCGAGATCTACGACGGCGGCGTGGCGATTAGCAACCAAACCATCGCGGCGGTCGGCGATGTCGACTACTGCATCGGCGAGGGCACGCGCACGATCGACGCCGAGGGCGCCTTCATCACCCCGGGCTTCATCGACGGGCATATCCATCCCGAAAGCTCCGACCTTGCCATCCGCCCCTTCGCGGAAGCCGTGCTCAAGCATGGCACCACCTCCATCATGACCGACCTTCACGAGGTCGGCGTGGTGTCTGGTCTTCCCGGCATCGAGGCCGTGCTTGAGGAAAACGAGGCCACCGATCTCAATCTGTACTTCGTCGTGCCATCGCATGTGCCCTTCTCGCCTGCGCTCGAGACGAGCGGCGGCAAGTTCAACCCCGAGATCATCCGCGAGGCGCTGAAGCGCCCCGACGCCGTGGGCATCTCCGAATGTGTCGGTCCCTATGTTCTCGCCGAGCTGCCCGATCTACTCGAATCGCTCGACAACGTCGCCTCGATGAAGGGCATGACCGCGCAAGGGCATCTCGTCGAGATGAAAGGCAAGGACCTCAACAAATGTGTCGCCGCCGGCATCTCCACCTGCCACGAGGCGCTTTCCGCCGACGACATCATGGACCGCGCACGCGCGGGCGTCCACGCGATGCTGCGTGAGTCCTCCGCCGCTCGCACCCTCTCCGACCAGCTGAAATGCATCGTCGGCAAGGATATCGACACCTCCATGATGAGCATCGTCACCGATGACTTGCATTGCTGCGACTTGGCGTCGACGGGGCATCTTGACCATCATCTGAAGCTCGCCCTCGAAGCTGGCGTGCCGTTCGCGAAGGCAATCCAGATGGTCACCATCAACGCCGCGCGCGCTTTCGAGCTCACCGATATCGGAGCGCTCGCACCCGGAAAGCGCGCCGACGTGAACATCGTCTCGGGCGACACCGCCGAGGACTTCCAGGTCGTAAGCGTCTTCTCGCGCGGCAAGCAAGTCGTCGACCACGGCGAGCTGCTCGTTCACTACGAGAAGGCAACCCACGACCCCTGCCTGCTCAACACCACGAAGCTCTTGAACCCCATCACGCCCGACAGCTTCAAGATCGCCGCCCCCGAAGGCGCCAAGCGCGTGAAGGTGACCTGCATGGACACGCTCCCATGGATCCCCGTCACGCAGCCGCGCGAGGTCGAGCTCGAGTGCAAGGACGGCTACGTAGCCTGCGACGTTTCCCAAGACGTTCTCTACATCGCGCAGGTCGAGCGCTACGGAATCAACGGCAACGTCGGCCGCGCGTTCATGGGCGGCTTCCACATGACAAGCGGCGCCATCGCCTCCTCGGTCGGACATGACAACCACAACGTAATCGTCATGGGCACGAACTTCGAGGACATGGCGGTCGCCGTGAACCACATAATCGAAATCGGCGGCGGGCAGTGCCTGGTTGACGGCGGGGAAGTCATCGAGTGCGTGGAATACCCCGTCTGCGGCCTGCTCACCGACCTCTCCTGCGAGGAGCTCGCGGCGCGGAAGAACGCTCTCAACGCCGCCTGCGCCGAGCGCGGCTGCATCATCTCCATCCCGTTCATGTTCCTCTCCTTCATCTGCCTGGCGGCGCTGCCCGCGTACGCCATCACCGACCACGGCTTCATCAATGTGATGACGCTGCAGATCGAAGACCCCATCAAGGGCGTCGTGGAATAGGGCGCGCAATGGCAAAGACTACGCAACCGAGGGCGTTTTACGGGTCGTTTTTCCATACGCCCGAATACGGCAGCTTCGAGTATTTGGAGTGCGCCCTCATAGAAGTAGGGGAAGACGGCGCGATCGAACGCGTCATCGCACATGACGACCCCGACCAAGCTGCGGCGCTCGCGAAGGCCCGCGAGGCCGGCACGCTCTACGAGCTGGGGGAGGGTAGATTCGGGCTGCCGGGTTTCGTGGACATCCACACCCACTCGCCCCAGTGGCCGCAGGCGGCGCTCGCGCTTGACGAGCCGCTCTACCGGTGGCTCGATGAGCGCACGTTCCCCCTGGAGTCGAAGTTCGCGGACGTTGATTTCGCGAAGGAAGTGTACTCCGACCTGGTCGATCAGCTCCTTGCTCGAGGGTCGACGACGGCGGTGTACCTTGGCAGCGCCCACTTGGAGGCAACGGTGGCGCTCGCTGAAATCTGTGCCGAGCGCGGCCAGCGCGCGCTCGTGGGCAAGACGGTGATGGACGACCCCGCAGCGAACCCGGACTACTACCGCGACGCATCGCCTGAGCAGGCGGTGCGCGACACCGAAGCTCTCATCCGCGAGGTGGAGGCCATCGGACGGAAAAGCCGGGCGGGCGCCTGGCCCGTCATCACGCCGCGCTTCATCCCCAGCTGCACCGACGAAGTGCTTCGCGGCCTGGGCAATCTGGCTGAAAGCACAGGTGCCTACGTGCAGACGCACTGCAACGAGGGGCAGTGGGAACACGACGTCGTGCTTGAGCGCTTCGGCAAGACAGATCCTTATGCCCTGCGCGATTTCGGCCTGCTACGCGAGCACTCCATCATGGCGCATTGTCCCTATCTCACTGAGGAGGAGGGCGAGATGTTCGCCGAGCTGGGCGTCGCCGTCGCCCATTGTCCGACGGCGAACTCCTACTTCTCAAGCGCCGTGGCCCCCGTCCAGCGCTTCCGCTCGCAGGGGATCCACGTGGGACTCGGTACCGACATATCGGGCGGCTACAGCCCTAGCATGTACGAGAACATTCGCCAAGCAGTGCTCGTATCGCGCCTGCTCGAGACAGGCGTGAACGCACAGCTCCCGCCCGAGGAACGCGGCGGGCTCGGCGAGGGCACGCGGCTGTCCCTCGTGGAGTCGTTCTGGCTCGCCACCGCAGGCGGCGCCGAGGCGCTCGGCTTGCCGCTTGCGACCTTCGAGCCGGGGCGCGCCTTCGACCTGCAGGTCATCGACGTGAAGCGGCCCAATAGCGACCTTACGGGCTTCGGCGTGTTCGACGAGCCGATCGACCGGCTTGCCCGCATCCTCTACCTGTCAACGCCCGACAACGTGCGCCAAGTGTTCTCGCAGGGCGTCCTCGTGTGCGACAAGGACGCGAGGTAGGGCGCACGTCTTGGCCGTTTGCGCACGGCCTGTGGTATTATGAACCGAACTGACTGCACACACGCCGCCGCGAGTTTCGCGGCGGCGCTTTTGAGTGAGAAAGAAGCTTCCATGTCGCTTTCCATCGGAATCGTCGGCCTGCCGAACGTCGGCAAGTCCACGCTGTTCACCGCGCTCACGAACAAGGGCGGGCTGGCCGCGAACTATCCCTTCGCCACCATCGAGCCTAACGTGGGCATCGTCCCCGTGCCCGACGCGCGCCTCGACGCGCTTGCGGCGATCGACCATCCGGCCAAGATCGTTCCCGCGACGGTAGAGTTCGTCGACATCGCAGGCCTGGTGGAGGGCGCGAGCAAGGGCGAGGGCCTGGGCAACCAGTTCCTCGCGAACATCCGCGAGACCGACGCGATCTGCGAGGTTGTGCGTTTCTTCAGCGACCCCGACGTCGTGCACGTAAACGGCAAGGTCAACCCGACCTCCGACGTGGAGACGATCAAGACCGAGCTCATCCTGGCCGACATCGGCACGCTCGACAAGGCCATCCCGCGCCTGGAGAAAGAGGCCAAGCGCGACAAGGCCGGCGTGAAGAAGCTCGAGGTCGCCAAGAAGGTGCTCGAGGGCTTGAACGAAGGCCATCGCGCCCGCACGCTCGGCTTGGACGAGGACGAGCAGGCGGCGATCTACGACCTGCATCTGCTCACCATGAAGCCGATCCTCTACATCGCGAACGTCGACGAGGACGCGCTCGACGCCGATTTGGCCGAAATCGACGGGTGCGCGCCAGTGCCCATCTCGGCGAAGGTGGAAGCTGACTTGGCCGAGCTCGATCCCGAGGAAGCGAAGGAGTACCTCGAGGCCATGGGGCTTTCCGAGTCGGGATTGGCACGCCTGGTCCGCGAGGCGTACAAGCTGCTCGGACTGCAGAGCTACTTCACGAGCGGCGAGACCGAGACGCGCGCATGGACCATTCCCATCGGTGCTAAGGCCCCGCAGGCTGCAGGCGTCATCCACTCCGATTTCGAGCGCGGCTTCATCAAGGCTGAGACCGCGAGCTTTACCGACTACGTGGAGCTCGGCGGAGAGGTAGGTTGCCGCAATGCCGGCAAGCTTCGCCAGGAAGGCAAGGAATACGTGGTACAAGACGGCGACGTCATGCACTTCAAGTTCAATGTATAACAAGATAGGGACGCGAAAGCGTCCCTTTTTTATGGTGAGCTCCCGAGCTTGCGTTTAGCCTTTAGACGAGGGGCTTTTCCCTTCTACGATGAGGCACCATAAGCCCCCCATGCCGCATGCAAAAGAGGCAATGATAAGCAGAATCAGCGCTTTATAAGGGACTTGGAAGCATTCATCGATCAATTTCGATGAAGTAAATAAACCCAGGGATAAAGCGATGAGGACCAACCCTCTCCTTCGAGCCCTATTGAGCTTTAGATTGCTTACCTTCTTTGCCATGAGCCTTTTTATTGAGAATCGGGGTGGCGTGGACAGAATCGGTCGATATGTGAGCCGTTCTTCCTCTCCGAGCGCCTCTCCCGCGCGGCTTGGCAAAGAATGCCCAGGTCGTGAATCTGCGGGCGCGTGAGGTGGGAGCAGTAAGCCCCGTCGGCGCTCACATATCGACTGATTTTGTCCACGGAGAGCCACAGTCGTGAAAGAACAAACAAGGTTCGCAGTGGGCAATCTCATCAGCTATGCTATCTGACTGGACGTGAATCACAAGTGCCGCCGGCACAGCGGATTTCGACTGCTATGCAACCTACCCGCAAGCAAGGTTTCCGGTGCGGGGGGTGCGGGCAGCTCGCGTAGCCCGCACACCCGCATCTCAACGCTACACGCGCGGAATCTCGAGCATCTTCTGCTTGAGCTCGGCTTCCATCTCGCGCATCGCCGCCTCGGCCTCGGCGCGCTTCTGGCGGCCTTCCGCCTGGATTTGCATAACCTCGTCGAAAGTCTTGATGAGCGTCTCGTTGGTGTTCTTGAGCGTCTCGATGTCGACGATGCCGCGCTCGGACTCGCGGGCAATCTCGACAGTCGAGGTGTGCAGCATCTCCGCGTTCTTCTTGAGCAGGTCGTTCGTCATGTTCGTGACAGCGCTCTGCGCGCGGGCGGCCTCAGCCTCGTTCGCAATGCCGAGCGCGAGCACCATCTGGCTTTTCCACAGCGGAATGGTGTTCACGATGGTGGTCTGGATCTTCTCGACAAGCGTGATCTCGTTGTTCTGCACGAGGCGAATCTGCGGCGCCGTCTGCATGGCGATGGTGCGGGTGAGGTCCAGATCGCCAAGCTTCTTCTCAAAGCGCGTGCACATGGCCTCGAGGTCCTGCGCAGCCTGGGCGTCCTCAGCGCGACCGGTAGCACGAGCATGCTCGACAAGCTCGACGAGCTCGCCCTCGCGAACCTGAGCGAGCTTCTTTTTGCCCGCGAGCAAATACATCGTGAGCTCTTTGAAGTACGTGAGGTTCAGCTCGTACATCTTGTCGAGCGTCGCCGCATCCTTCACGAGCGTCATCTGGTGGTCTTTCAGCTGGTCGACGATCTTGCTCACGTTCGCCTCTGCCTTGTCGTAGCGCGTGCGAAGCGACTGCACCTTGTCGACGCCGCGTTTGAAGAAGCCGAACAGCCCCTTCTCCTCGGTGGCATTGAACCCGCGCAGCTCGTTGACAACGCCGGTGATAAGGTCGCCCACCTCGCCCAAATCGTTCGTGCGCACCCGCTCGAGCGCCGACTCGGAGAAATCGGCCATCTTCTTCTGCGCGCCGGCGCCGTACTGCATGATGGCGGCCGAGTCGCGCACATTGATCTGCTCGGAGAACGATTCAACCATCTTCTTCTCGTCATCGGAGAGCATTGAGTCATCGAGGGCGAGGCCTCCTTCGTCTTTCGCCAGCTCCTCCACCGGCTGGGCGGAAAGAACAGGAGCGGGCGCATCGTCGAGCTCGGGAGTAAGCGTAAGCGTGAGCTCGGGCGTTGCCTTCGATTCGGTGCTGTTTTCCATGACGATACCTTTCTTCGGTTCCTTACGGACGCATGCTCGCCCGTTTTCGGTAGGGGTTTGACTATCGGGCCTTGTCAAACGGACTTTCGGTGAGACCCTCCTGCGCGAGCACGGTGCGGAGCACCGTGATGTCAGACGACACATCGGTCGCCACGTCGCGAAAGAGCGAGTCGAGCAGCTTCTCGAACGCGACGCTCAAGCTATCGAGCGCTTTCTCTATCTCGCGCTTCGAGTCGACGATGTTGTCGCTTTGGATTGGCTGGGAATCAAGCTCGCGGTAGGTCTCGAGCAGCTTCACCGTGGTGGGCAGGTAGTAGTCGAGGAGCCTGTCCAAATCGTCGATGAGCTCGGGGTTCTCGGCAGCGGCGTCGAGAATGGCCGTGACCACGTGCTCGATCCGGTCGAGCGTACGCGAAATCTCTTCATCGGGAATAGCGTCGTTGCCTTCGCGGATGAGCGCGATAAACGCCTTTCCACGGTCTAAGAGCTGCTGCTGCTCGGCGGTGAGCGGAGCGCTTTCCTTCGAGCCGGCAGATTGCACGAGCGCCTGCTGGCGTTCAGCACGGCGCGCCTCGGCAAGCTCACGCTCGTGGCTCTCGCTGGCTTCGGGGGTCATGAGGAGCAGGCCCGAGGTTTCATCGAGCGTCGCCTGCTTGAACATGCCCTTCGCAAGCATTTTCCTCACGTTTTTCTGCACGTCCGCGACGCTCTCGGAGCCCCGCTGCGCGAGCTCGTTCAGGCTGTACGACTCGCGCAGGCCGATGGCGTTGCGGTAGCGATCGAAGGCGCCCGCAAGACGGATCTTTCGAGTGCCCGCGAACACGAGCGCGCCGCCGAGCACGGCGCCTGCGGCGATGAACGGCACGGCAGCCGCGAGCTTGATGAGGAGCATGATAAGCCCTATGGCGACAAGCGGGATTCCCACAGCAACGCCTGCGACTACAAGCGCTATGCCGCCGCCGCGCTGGGTCGTGGCGCTCGCATAGCGCAGGTTCATGAGCTCCTCTTTGCGCTTTCGCTCCTGAATGAGCGCGTATTGCTCCTGACCCCGGCGGATACCGTCAGATGCCTGCGCAATCCCGCGGCCGATGCTCTCAGCGGCGGCGCCGGCAACACGCTCGATGGTCGACTGGAGGTCGCTGAAATCGCTCGACTTCACGGCGTTTTGCGCAGCGTTTGCAACTTGATCGGCCATGTTATCTGAAAAAGCCATCGGGCTGCCTTTCCGTGAATCAATCTATCGCCTCGATTGTAACCGAACGTACGTGCTCGAAGGAGCCAAAGGGCGCGCCGTAAACCCTTTTTTACCAAGTCGTAGGAAACGAAACGACGGGCGCGACCAAACGCGAGTGCAATATTCAACAAATGGGGTGTAATTCGAGACCTCACACGATACAATAGGTGAAACCTCAAGCAGCCGCGCTCTTAAGGAGAATCCCATGGCCTACGTTTTCACCCACGCAACCGTCCTCGACGGCACCGCCGACATGGAGCCGCGCCCCAACACCACCGTCGTCGTGGACGACGAGGGCCGAATCGCGGCGATCGGTGCGGCGGAAGAAATCGTGCCGCCTGTAAACGCTCAGGAGATCGACCTTAAGGGAGCTTACCTTGCGCCCGGCCTCGTGAACCTGCACGTGCACCTTTGCGGCTCGGGCAAGCCGACGAGCGCAGGTGCTGCGGGCAACCTTATCGACAAGGTGGTGGGAAACCCGATCGGCATGTGGTACCTGCGGCGCATCATCAAAAAGCATGCGCAGCAGCAGCTTGCGAGCGGCGTGACTACCGTGCGCTCGGTGGGCGACCCGGGCTTTGCCGACGTGGACGTGCGCGACGCGATCAACGCCGGAAAGTACCCCGGGCCGCGCCTGCTCACTTCGGGCGTCGGCGTCACGGTGCCGAACGGCCACGGCGCGGGGCTGTTCGCCCACATCGCTAAGACCCCCGAGCAGGCGCGCGAGATCGTCCGCGACTGCTTCGCGCGCAAATGCGACCTCGTGAAGCTGTTCATCACGGGCGGTGTCTTCGATGCGGAGAAGGAAGGAGAGCCGGGCGTTTTGCGCATGTCGCCCGAGATCGCAGCTGCGGCGGTCGACGAGGCGCACAAGCTCGGCATGGCGACAGCGGCCCATATCGAGAGCGCGGAAGGCGTGCGCGTAGGACTTGAGGCGGGCGTCGACACC
>NZ_CAKUAL010000065.1 GCF_934636505.1 uncultured Ellagibacter sp. | reverse complement strand
CATATGGTCAGGTAGCTCAGTTGGTAGAGCAGCGGACTGAAAATCCGCGTGCCGAGGGTTCAAGTCCCCCTCTGACCACCATAAACTCAAGACCCCGCTTCGGCGGGGTCTTTTGTATCTCAGGCTTTCCGTTTCCTCCGCGATTCAATTGAACACCCCCGAGCGGAACGAGGGGTGAAATTCAGCGTCGATGGGCTCCGCTACGATTCAAGCACGTCCCCGTTGCGCGTGACGAAAATCGCCTTGCGGATGGCGGGATGTTCTCGCGCGAAGGCGAGCCCCCGCGCGGTGCCAAGTGCGAGCAAGGTGGTGGAATACCCCTCGGCGTCGACCGATCGGTTGGCGATAACGGTTGCTCCTGCGGCGTCGGTTTCCACGGGCATCCCCGTTTCGGGCGAGAGGATATGGTGGTAGAACTTCCCGTTGACCTCGCAACAGCGTTCGTAGATGCCGCTCGTCACCGCGGACGCGTCGCGAAGCGGCACCGCTCCCACGATAGCGCCCTCGTTGATGGGGTCGCGGATTCCGATATTCCACGCTGTGCCGCCGGGCTTTTCCCCGTGCGCTACCACGTTGCCTCCCAAGTTGATGAGGAAGTTCTCCAGCCCCGTTTCGACGAGGGCGTTCATGAACCTGTCAGCGATCCATCCTTTGGCGATGCCTCCGACGTCGACCGCAGCTTGCGGGTCGGTGAGCTGGGCGAAATGGCGCCCGCCCTCTTCCCATACGCGGACGCCGCGCCAGTCGACATGAGCGACGGCCTCGCGAAGCGCATCCTGCGAGGGAATAATCGCGCGCCGCAGATCCCACAGTTGCACGGCAGCGCCCATCGTGATGTCGAATCGCCCGTCGCTGTCGGCGCAGTAGGAAAGCGCGCACTCCAAAAGGTCGGCCGTGTCGCGCGAAATCTCGATAGGGATGCCTTTCGCCCTGTTCAAGCGTGAAATATCGGAATGGGGAAGCGTTCTTGAGAAGAGCCGCTCGAACCTGCGCGCCCCCTTGCGCACGCGCTCGAAAGCAGCGAGGCAGGCTTGCTCGGGTGCGAACGCCTGCAGCGTGATTGCGGTGTTGAACGCGAGGAAGCGCTGCGCGACCATGCCTGCCTCGTTGGGGCCGCTTGTGTCGAGGAAGTCTTCTTGCGGAATCGCGTCTTGTGCGATGCCTGCTTCATTCATGCTATGCGCGCTCCTTGCAATGTGCGACGGCGAGGGAAAGTGCCAGCTCGCAGGTTCCTTTTGCAATCTCGGTGGCTCCTCGTTGCGAAAGCTCGCAGCCTGCAGCCGCCAGGCAAGATGCGGGAATGATTGCCTTGTTCGTGAACCGATTCATGGCTGCATGGTAGCAAACTCTTGTGCTCCCTTGCCGCCACGCAATCTGCCTGCGCGCAACCACGCCCGATAAAAAGGTATCCCGCTCGCTTTGCGCTTGGGTGCTCGCATTCGGGTCGCTTTGCTCGCCCCTGGAGTCGCGTTCGGGTTCGTTGCCTATCCTTTCGCGAGATTGCCCCGCCTCGTGGCGTTTCTTCGTATGCTTCGGGTTTCTTGTGCGCTACACTGTTCCTCATGAAAACGGGGCAATTCAAACAAACGAGGGTGCGGAAATTGACCGCAGACGAGCTGGCCGAGATCGACCAGGCGGCTTCTCCTGCGCTCAGCATGCTTTCACGCTGGGCAAACAAGAAGATGCAGTGCGCGCATTGCAAGCGCTGCACGCTTCGCTGCGAGGTGCTCAAGGAACCTGGCCTCGATGTGGGCACGGTTCAGGAAGCGTACGACCGCATCATGTCCCTTCCCGCTGACGAGCGCCCCGCCGCGGTGGCCGAGCTCATGCAGTCGAACTACGACATGTACCACGCGCTTCGCCGCTGCTGCTTCTGCGGTTACTGCACGGCGGACTGCGCGGTTCACATGCTCGCCCCCGACCGTATGCGCGACTGGCGCGAGCTGTTCATGCAATCGGGGCTCTACCAGCCCGAAAAGCTCACAATGGTCGACAACGAATGGCATATCTTCAGCGCCTACCGCGCCATCTTCGGCATTGGCTATCCTGAAATCGTCGCACTGCGCGACGCGGCGGCGTACGAGCCGGGAACGTTCGATATGGTGTTCTTCCCCGGGTGCTCGCTCGTGAGCTACGCGCCCGATCTGACCCGCCGCGTGGGCGAATGGCTTACCGCTGCGGGATTCAAATGGTGCATGTCCGACGACTGCTGCGGAAGTCCGCTCATGAGCGCGGGCTTCTTCGATCGCGCCGCGGCGCATCGCGAGAAGATCTTCGAGCAGATAAAGGCCGCGGGCATCACGCGTATGATAACCGTTTGCCCTGGTTGCGGTGAAGAATTCGCCGAGCTTATGGCCGACGATATCGATATCATCCCGCTGCCCGAGCTCATCTTGGAGCGCGGTCGCGAAATGGAGCGCACGGCAGGGGTCGCACTGCGCGCCGATGGCATGCCGGAAGACGTTGACGCGGCGGTTCGCGCGGCGGGGCTTTCCCCCTCGATCGTGCCCTCGGTCACGGTGTTCGACTCGTGCCACGATCGCCACGACGGGCGCCATGGCCGGGCGATTCGCGGCGTGCTGCGTCGCTATATGCCGCAGGTTGAGATTCGTGAGATGGACGAGCGCCGCAAGCAGACGCTGTGCTGCGGGGCGGGCGGCGCCGTTGCAGGCTACGACCCCGACATCACGAAGCGCCGCGTCATGCGCGTGGTTGACGAAGCCCGCTCAACGGGCGCGAACACGCTTGTCACCATGTGCCCCACCTGCACGTACACCATCGCGCAGGAGAATCTGTCCGCAGCGCCCGAGCGCGTGATCGACAGCCATAACTATCTGGAGCTGTTCTTCGGGCAAACTATCGACTGGGCGGTCGTCTTCGACCAGCTTGGCTCCATGTGGACGGGCGAATACGGTCCGTGGCTGAACGCCACGTTCTTCTCGTAAGGAACCTTCGGGATTCGCATCGACCTTTTCGCGCTTCGGCGCTTTCGCCCCTCGGCGAAGGCTCGATTTTGAGCGCTCGAAAAAGGGCTGGTCAACATCCTGGTTCGCATATATGAACCTAGGCAACATCACTTGCTTTCTCATAATGATGAGATGGATTGGCACCGTTTCCTGCCGGTTTAAACTCATCCCCCGAAGGCGAGGAGGCTCCTATGAGCAAGAAGAGCAAAGCGAGAAGAAAGGTCCTGGCGTGCGCTCTCTCATGCGTGCTCGCGTTCGGGCTTGTGCCGGCGCCCGCGTTCGCCGAGGCGACCGAAGGCGCGGGCGCATCGGTTGCGGAAGAAGGCGCGCCCAAGGCGAGCGGGCAAGAGCTCACGGCTTCGGGCGAGCAGGCGGCTTCGAACGAGCAGGCGGCTTCGGCCCCATCGGCCTCGACCGAAGACATCGCGCTTCAGGGCGACTCGTCCGAGGCGACCTACGACGCGGAAGCCGAGCGCTGGGCCACGTCGAAGGGCGTTGCGGGCATAAAGACTGAAAGCGACAGCGGGTATGTGGAAGGCGCAACCACGCCCGCCCAGCTGTACTTCACTATCGATGGGGAAACGAACGAGATTACCGTCACCGGTATCGATAATGGCGCGACGGCGGCCGAGGTTCCCGAAGCCATCGACGGCAACCCCGTGGTCGAGGTCGGCGGTTTCCAGGAGCGAAAGAACCTGAAAACCGTGACGTTTGCCGAGCGTTCCCAGGTGGCCAGGCTTGGCTCGCGCGCTTTCGCCGAGTCGGCCATCGAGACCATCGCGCTGCCCGACAGCCTGAAGTCGATGGGCGAGTCGGCGTTCAGCGAGTGTCAAGGTTTGCGAGCCGTGAACTGGCCAAACAACTCCGAATTCACGGCCATCCCCGAATATGCGTTTCAGGGGTGCAAGTCGCTTTCCGACGACGTGGTGGCAAGTATTCCCGCCAGCGTGACCGTGATCGGCCGCGCAGCGTTCGTGAATTGCGCGTCCGACACCTACGGAGGCGGCACGGACGAGCCGTTCACGGAAATCGTGATTCCCGACACGGTGAAGCGCATCGAGTCGGGCGCCTTCCGGGAGTGCACCCATGTTCGCTCCGTCGTTATCGGTTCTGGTGTGGAATACATCGGCGACCAGGCGTTTTACCACCTATCGAACGGCGCTGGGGGCGCAATCCCGTCCTTTGAGGGCGTGGAGGTGGTGATTCCCCAAAGCGTGAAGTCGATGGGGGAAGACGTCTTCAACAACGAAATCAACGAAGCGGACGGCTCCGGCCAGACGATATGCAAGCGCAACGCGCCCTTGCTGCGCGTGATGAACCCCGACTTCTCGTTTGAAAGCGGCGGCTCGCTGGAGCTTGACGGACAGCGTTGCAAAAACCCCTTCTCCATCGGGCAAACCATCATCGCCTATGCGTCCAACTCGGAAGGCACACCGTCGTGGATCAAGCGCTTCGCCGACTCCGTCGCGGGGCAAATGGACGAGAAGAACCCTGGTAAACCCGCCTACACGTTCCAGTGGATGGAAGAGCAGGTGCAGGTTTCGGGCAAGGTTCCCGCGGGCGCGAGCGTGACGCTTCTGCAAAACGGCAAGCGCACGGCGGTCGAAGTGGCCGCGGACGGCACGTTCAAGGCGCTCGCGTTCACGAACGCGTCGGCGACCGTGTGCGTCTCGCTTGCCGGTTACTACGACAAGGCAATCACGCGCCAGGCATCGGAGATGGCGGGCGAATGGAGCGTCGGCGAGATCGTCACGAGCGGTGAGGGAGCTAACTGCATGGAGAGGGTTCCCGTCTCGCGCAACATGGCGGTGAACGTGATGGCGCAAACGAGTTTGAACGACGCGGGCAGCCCCGTCTATGAGCCGATGGCGCTTGCCGACGGGCTTACGCTCACGCTTTCGCGGGGCACCACGCCGCTTGAAGAGGGCGAGGGAAAGGATTTCGAGCGACAGAATTGGGGATTCGTGCTATCGGAGACGCTTTCGGAGGCGAACGCGGAGCTCACGCTTTCCGTCGAGCCCGACCCGGCGCTGAAACTCGCCGGCGCGACGGTTGCGGCGAAGCCCGAGGCGGGGGCCTTCGACGTGAAGCTTCTGAAGCTGGGAACCGCAACGGTGCAGGTTAAAAGCTCGTTTGCGGGCGCAAGCACCGTCATGGCGTTCGATGCGCAGGGTAAGCTCGCGGCGAGCGGTGACACGGCGTTCATGGGCTACGACACCGATAAAGCAACGCCTATCATGAAGGCGAAGACGCCCCAGCTTGCAGCGGGCGAATACACCGTTGTCGCGGTGAGCCAAAGCGGCGTGAAGCTTACCGCGCCGACGCTCGCCGCGTTCGAGCTCGCGGGGCTTGAAGAGGGCAAACAGTACGCGAAGACGACGATTGCCATCGAGAACGGCAAAGATAAGCTTGTCGTGCTGGAGGCACCCGCGTTCGACGTCTCCTCGTGGCGCAAGAGCGCGGGGATCGAATCCTGCGGCTTCATCGCGCGAAGCAGCGCTGTGGTCGAGGGCGGCGAAATCTACCTGCGTGCGAGCTATACGCTCCGCAACGGCACGAAAGCGACGAAGCTTGCGCTCTCGCTCGCGGACGACCAGGTGGAATATCCCAGCGCCAGCACAATTATTCGCGGCGAGTCACGTGATGAGTGCAAGCGCTTTAATGGCGCATTTTCCGACGGCGCCTTGATCTTTGACCTTTCGAACGACGATGATGCGGGCGCATCGCGTGCGATCGACATCTGCCTGACCCCGAAGCTCAAGCAGGCGTACAGCGTAAGCGCATCGCTCACGCTGGAAAACGGCGCCACGGTGCCTCTGGGCTCGGCGGCATTTGATGTAGTGAGTGGCTTCATTTCGCTCGATTCCGACGAGGCAGACGCATCTGGCAACAAGGCGCTCGTGTATGCTCCGTACGACAAGTATGTGGCCCTGAGGGCTGGCGACGGCGATGGAAGCCCCGTTGCGACGGGGCTGGTCGGTGGGTACGGTTACGCGTCGCTCACGTACAATCTTCCCGCTGGCACGATCATGAACGAGCGGGTAAGGCTGACGGCGGCCTACGGCGACAGCGAAGAAGAGGCGTGCACGGCCCTTGCAGGCAAACCCTGCGACACCGCCTACGTGAAGTACGTCCCCCGCGCAAAGGTGAGCACTTTCAAGGTGACCAATCGCGGCTACACGCAGACGCTTATCGAAAACGGCGAGGAAACGAGGAAGGGCCTCGTCACGCGGCATCAGCTCGCGAACAAGCGCAACGCGTACTGGACGTTCGACCTGACGCTTAGCACGGCCAACGGGGCGAAGCTGCAAGACGGCCTGTCGCTTATGGTGCTCTGCATGGGCGGGCAGACGGTGCAGATTCCCCTGAAAAAGCGCGAAGAAGGACAGAACGCGGCGCGCTTCACCGGCGAATACGTCGATGAGGGCTATCTCAAGATGGTGAAAGACTGGGAGGAAGATGGTAGGCCTTTCAGTTTAGGTTCCTATGAGAACGTGTTCGTGCCGCAGACCTACGCGATCTCGACTACGTCGCTCGGGCTCGTGGTGGTCGACGCTGAAATCACGATGAAGAAGGCGAATGAATCGGCCGACAAGAAGAAAGCCGAGTTCAATAGCGTGTTGGTGAAGGGAAGCGGCGAGCTTGCCGATGAGGCGAAAGCGATCGACGAGGAGTTCGACAAGCTGATCGACGGGATTGCGGAAGATTTGGCAAAGGACAGCGAGGGCGTGAGCGCCAAGGAGCTGGCCAGCGCCATTAAGAGCCAGGTTGGAAGCGCTTCGGCCGTTCTCGGCGGCTCGGGCAATGCCGACGGCATCACCATCGACAAGATGATCTTCGAGGACGCCTACAGTCCCGATGACGAATGGTACGCCGATTGGGCGGCTGCCGAGGCAAATGCCGACCCCGCGACGAAGGCGGACATCGCCGCCATCAAGAACGCCGTTTCCCAAAACGATGCCGCGCTCAAGCGCTGCGAGGACGAAATCGGCAAGATGATCGGCGTGGGCTCGCTCACCCAGTACGACTCGTGGACGGACGCCTTCACCGCGTCGCTCGCAAAGAACGCCGGCGTGAAAGTGAAGCGGAGCAAGGTAAACCCGAGCGGATATCAGCAGTTCGGCGGCAACGCGGGCTTCAAACCGAAAGACGACGACACGATCAGCGGCTATTCGGCGTATATCTACGACAACGAAAGCGATGACGAGGACCCGATCTATCTCGAGGCTGACTTCGAGGACATCGCCGAAAGCGACCAGCAGCTTTCCGTCGACACGAACAAGATAGCCGTCGCCGCCAGCGCGTACGAGAACATCACGAGCATGGTGACGTCTCGCCGCAAGGCATTCACAGCACTTGGGAATAAGGTCGGCGTCGACGAGCTCGCGGGCAAGGTCTCGCGGAACCTGCGCCGCCTGAAGGGCATGGAGGTCGAAGCCAAGATGTGGGGCGTGTCCGCAAAGATGAAAAACCCGATCGGCGCCGGCTTAGGCGCGCTCGATGCGGGTTTCTCCTGCTATGCGGCGAATGACGCGATCGGCAACTACGAGGCTTCGTGGACGGCATACAACCAGCTCAAGGGCGACCTTGAGGGGTTGGAGATCCAGCGCGACAACCTCGCGCGCAAAGATCCGAAGTCCGAGGACGACATAAAATGCCTCAACGCCATGAATAAGGAGCTTGCCGAGGGCTACATCTTTCGCGATCTGCTTGAGGTTCAGGCGTACCAGGACGAGTCGAACGCGAAGGTTGCCATCACGCTGACGGCGGGAAGCGCTGCGGCAACGCTCGCGAGCGGCGGCACGGCGGGCGTGGCCATCATGACTACGGGAGCGCTGAACGACGCGTCGTCGGTTACCGCGAACACGCTGCGCGCCGAGAAGCTCAACGAGGCCCAGGCCAATTACGAATACGCGCGAGCGCTTCGCGAGCGCTCGTGCGAGGGTAAGATCGTGATGAATCCGGGCGAGATGACCGACGCGCAGCTCGCCGAGCGCGCAGGTCACGGTGATGCCCACGCTCAAACCGCGCTCGAGGCGCGCTACGCCAAGTACCGCGCGAACTGCGCCGTCGATCCGTCGGGCTTCGTGTACGAAGCGGTGGAGTCGAACCTGGTCGAGGGCGCGACGGCGACGATTTGGGAAGCGGATGATGATCAGGGGGCGAACGAGCGGGAATGGAACGCCGAGCCTTACGAGCAGGAAAACCCGCTTACAACCAACGCGAACGGCGTCTTCAACTGGGACGTTCCGACGGGATGGTACCAGATTCGCGTGACGAAGGCGGGGTATGGGGAGGCGAGGTCCGCATGGCTTCCCGTGCCGCCCATCCAGCTCGGCATCAAGCTGGGGCTCGTGTCGACCGACGCGCCAACCGTAGCGCGCGCGAACGCCTACACCGACTGCATCGAGATTGAGTTTTCGCAGTACATGGATGCGAGCTCGGGCGCTGTGGATGCGCTTTCGCTTGCGGGACTCGATGACGTCGCGTTCGAATGGATCGAGGCGACGGACGGAGCCGGCGGGAAGAAGCTTTCCAAGGTGCTGCGCATAAAGCCCGCGACCCCGCTTCCTGCAGGGTCGAAGGTGAGCCTTGGTCTTTCGGGTGCGAAGAATTACGCGGGCGCAACGGTCGCCGGCGGCACATGGTCGAGCGGCGAGCTTACCGTTGGCATGCGCCCAGCCGAGCTGAAACTCAACATTGAGCAGGGAATATCCGTTATCGAAGGTGACAAGGCCCAGGTCGTCGCATACGTGCGAGACGCAAGCGGCAATCCGCTTCCGGGCGTGAGGGTGAGCGCGGCGATCGATTCCACCGAAATCGCGTCGCTTTCCGCCGGTGCCGTGACGACCGATTCCGAGGGCAAGGCGACGTTTGACGTGCAGGGCGTCCTCGCGGGGCTGTCGGGGCTTTTCGTCGCTGTTGACGATACGACGCTCGCGAAGGACGTCGACGTGCGCGTCTGCGCTGACCAAGTGCGCCCCGCTCGTCCGGTAGCGACGCTCGGCAGCGTAACGCTTGATGCATCGGCTCCTAAGGAGAACTACGTCACGGTACCGTGGGGCACGCGTCTTGTGCTTTCCGCCGAAGAGGGCGCGACCATTTACTACAGCACGAACAACACCTGCCCGTGCCGAGACGAGGGTCGCATCGTCTACGCCGGCCCCATCACGCTGACGGAGAACGGCTACTACCGCATCGCGGCCTACAAGGAAGGTCTGGAAGACGAGTATTCCGAGCGGCTGAACATCACGGTGACGGTCGAGGGCGAGGGTCCTGGCGGCCCCGACGAGCCCACCTTCAGCGACGTCGACTACGGGGAGTGGTACGCACCTGGTGTTTCATTCGTGGTTGCGAAGGGGCTCATGCGTGGCTACTCGGATTCCGATGCCTTCGGCGTGGGGAACAGCCTGACGCGCGCCGAGCTTGCGATGATCCTCTGGCGATACACCGACCCCGACGCCGCAGCAGCGTTTGTCGCCGAAGAGTCAAAGAACGAGACGGGCCTTCCCGATGTGGCGAATGGCGAGTGGTACACCGGAGCTGCGAACTGGGCTGTTTCGGCGGGCGTGATCAACGGTTACGAAGGGGAAAACGGCGAGCGCACGGGCTTCGGACCGAGCGACCCGGTGACCTGCGAGCAGCTGCTGCTCATCCTGTACAACCTAAAGGGCGCGCCTACCGACCCGTCGTCACTCGGGTCCATCACCGATGCCGACGATATCTCGCCGTGGGCGCGAACCGCTGCCGCCTGGGCGCTTCATGTGGAGCTCGTCAAGGGCTACGAGCTTGAAGATGGGACCCGAGCGCTCGTTCCCGGCGAGTCCATCGCGCGCGAACGCGTTGCTATGGTGCTGAGAAACGCATTTGAACTGGGAATTCTGTAGGGACAAGGGATCTGAGGGCTGATCTAAGGAGTGTCTTTAAAGGCCGAAGCGTCTCGCAATTTGCGGAACGCTTCGGCCTGATGTGTCCTATTTCTCTTTGAGGATAAATATATCCTTGACGTGGAATAATTGAAGGGCTATTCTTCTAATCGTTCCAAAGATTTCTCCTCACTCCACTCGTCCGAGAACAAGGCCGCCTCCCCCGCGGCCTTTTCTCGTTTCCGGGGATGATTTGCGCACGTACGCGGCGAGGCTGCGAATGACGGCCTGCCTTCTCCTATTTCCCCAGGCGGGGAAGCTTCTTGAACAGCGCCCAGGCGCGCTGCTTCCCCTCGGGGGTCTCAAGCATGCCCTCCAAATCTCGAAACGCTACGGCGTCGCGGCAGAAGATGCGACAGGTCTCGTCGACAGGGACGTTTTGCCGATAAGCGCGCGCGAGCCGGGCCGCTGCGGCGGCATCCGTCGCCACGATCGCAAGCGGATCGATTCCTTCCACAAGGGTGAACAGGTCGACATCACCGAGCGGGATCTCGTCGACGGCGAGGGTCACGAAGGCCAGCGCGCCGCCGTAGCCGAGGGCGGCCATCGAGCTTTCAAGGGCATGCTGCGCTGTCTCGCTTGCCTTGCGGGAGCCGATTGCGCAAGCGAGTGTCGTGCGCGACCCCGACACATAGTCGGCGTACAGGTCCCAAACGAGGCTGCCGTTCGCCTCATAAATGTTACTTCTTGTGGATTCTTTCACATCAATCCCCCATTGGGTGGCCTGAAGGGGTATACCTGAACCCATGATAGCAAGAAACAAAGTGCCGGGTTTGCGATTGTGCGCGAGATGCGCCTATTCGCCCGACGCGATGAAGGAGGCTGCTTATGTGCACGAACGGTATTAACACGGGTCAATTTTCCCAGATGATCGATCAGATCGACGATCACATCAAGCTGGAGCGCCGCTGGGCCCATACGCTTGCCCACCAGGCGGGCGATGCCGGCTTTGCGCAGACGAACGAGAAGCTCCACAACGTGCAGGCGCTGCTCGACGACGTGCGCGCCATGCTCGACGAGGCGAAAGACGCGCTCGAAGACGACGCGGAAAACGCTCCTGGTGTCACCGTAAACCTCGTGTAAGCGGCGCGCGTCATGAGCAACGACCTCATGCGCTTCTCGGTGGCGATGCCCGAGGAGCTTTTGATGCGCTTCGACCAGCTGGTCGCTCG
>NZ_CAKUAL010000064.1 GCF_934636505.1 uncultured Ellagibacter sp. | reverse complement strand
CGTTTGCACGCCCGTCCTGCTAGCTGCGAAAACGCCGATTACGGCGCGAGTGTTCGGCTAACAATGAAAATCAACCGGCTTCGGGCGCAGGATCAGAGACATCCACCGAGTGTGCCGTTTGGGCGGAAGCGTCCGAAGGCACTTTGCCCTCGGAGGAGAGCTTCCTTTCAGCAGAAGCAGCAGTCGCGTTACGCCCTTTTCCTCGCGCGGAATTGCCTGCCGCGGCGCGACTTTCCGCCGCGGCGCGGTCCCCTGCCGTAGCGCGGCTTTCCGCCGTGCGGTCGAGCACCGCCGCGCGATCGCGAGCGGCGGCATCCGCGCGGTAAGCTTCCCAACCCCGCTCGCTCGGATGGTAGAAGCAGCCGCGCTCCAGGCCATCAGGAAGGTAGCGCTGATCGACCCATCCTTCGGGGTAGTCGTGGGGATATTTATAGGTTCCGTAGTTCTCTGAGCCCGGACGATGCCTATCGCGCAGGTAATCGGGCACCTTGCGCGCAGGCCCCCGTCGAACCTCGGCGAGCGCCGCGTCGATTCCCGCCTCCGCGGCGTTGCTCTTCGGGGCGAGCGCTAGGTATATCGCCGCTTGCGCCAGGTTGATGCGACATTCCGGGTAGCCGATGACCTCGGCGGACTTGAACGCGGCTTCGGCAATGAGAAATGCTTGTGGGTCGGCGTTGCCCACGTCCTCCGAAGCCTGGATCATCATGCGGCGCGCGATGAACTTCGGGTCCTCCCCACCGTCGATCATGCGCGCGAGCCAATAGAGCGCGGCGTCGGGGTCGCTCCCACGCATCGACTTGATGAACGCGGAGATGACGTCGTAGTGCATGTCCTTGTTCTTGTCGTAGGCGAGTGCGCGGTGGGGCGTTGCGCGGCGCACGACATCGACGCTGATGAGAGCAGGCTTTTTGGGAGTACCGGGCGCCACCATCTGCGAGGCGAGCTCGAGCGTGGTAAGCGAGGCGCGCCCGTCGCCCCCGGCGAGCAGCACGATAGCCGAAAGGGCGTCGTCGGCAAGCGCATAGCGCCCGGCGAGCCCGCGTTCGTCAGCGAGCGCACGGCGAACAAGCTGCGCGATTTCCCCATCGGTGAGCGAGTGGAGCTCGACCACGCGGGAACGGCTGATGAGCGCTGAGTTCACTTCGAAGAACGGGTTTTCCGTGGTGGCTCCCACCAGCACGAGCACGCGGTTTTCGACCGCATGGAGCAGTGCGTCTTGCTGACTGCGGTTGAAGCGGTGGATCTCGTCGACGAACAGGATGGTTCGAAGGCCCTGCATCGTCAGGCGCTTTTCCGCGGCACTAATCTCGCGGCGCAGGTCGGACACGGTGCCGCCGATGGCAGACACTTCCACAAAGGTTGCCCTCGTGTGCTCGGCGATGACGTGCGCGAGCGAGGTCTTTCCCGTGCCCGCGGGCCCAAAGAGGATGACCGAGCTTAGGCTGTCGCCCTCAATGGCGCTGCGCAGCCAGCTGCCGGGGCCGACCGCATCGGTCTGTCCCACGACCTCGTCGAGCGTGCGAGGGCGCATGCGCACCGCAAGCGGCGCCACTTCCGCGCGGCGCTCGTTTTCCATTGCTGTGAATAAGGTTTCCATGCCGCGTATCATATCATGCGAACGTTTGTTTGCCCAGAGGCGAAGGGGTGGAAAAGAAATGGCCCGCCGGAAAGGGAGGTCCGGCGGGCCCAAGGAGGGGATTAGACGGTCGGGGTTAGGACCGCCTGCTGCTTTCGAAAGAAGGCAACTGCAGGGTTCTCGAAGGAGGGGGGACCTTCTCACCTGCTGCTTGCAGTATAACAACCACCCTTGAACCCCTTATGTTCGACACGTGGGCATCTTATGAATCAACCAGGGCTTTTGTTACGAGTTCGTTTCTTTTAGCGGCTCCGAGACAATCCGCTCCCTTTGCTTGCCACCCTCGTTTACCTTATCAACAGGTTCGTCTTCTCGTTTGATTGCGTTTTGCCGTACGAGTTTGTCAACTATCACCTCGCCGACCTTTGCGGCGGCATCGTTTTCCCCGCTTACGTAAATGTCTTGACCAGGATTGTTTCAGGCAGAGAGATTATTTGCGGCCTGGGGTCTTCCCTCCTTCTCTCGGCATTGTGCGCAGTATGTTGGGAAGTCTTAGCTTCGTGCGTCCTGCATTTCGGCACCGCAGATCCCATCGACGCCCTCATGTACTTCCTCGGCGGGCTTGTCTACCTCGCTTTCTACAAGATTCTCCCGAGAGAAGGAGCAGTGGCCTAGCCGCGCGCCTGGGAAGCTTGCGCGACACAACGGCGACAATCCTGCCCATACCCCCTGGGAATTCGCGCGCGACACTTTTCGAGAGGGTCCTGCCAGAAATCGGGTGGTTTTCATCAACAGGAAGCCCTCGGAGGGCGTTTCCCCGCCCCTTGCGGCGGGCGGGCGCAAGCGGCGAGAAGAGTAAGGCCAGGTCAGCGGACTTTGCTTTGCGGGCGGCTTTCTCCTCCTCGCTCGAATTCTTCCCGAGATGATGAAAACCGCCCGATTTCTGGCAGGTCTCCCCCTCGAAAATGACAAGATTGAAAATTCAAGCTTGAAAAGACCGCCTTTTCTCAGGGAGGCCACGCGCCCGCGAGCGCTTGCCCCTTCTCAGGAAAGCCACCCTTGCTTGCGGGCGATTTGCCCCGCCTGGGAAGATCGCCGCCGTTTACGGACACTTACCATCACTTGAAAAGGTACGCCCGCGGACGCTTGCCCGCGCCCGTAGACGCACCCCACCAGGGAAGGCTATCGCCGCCCGCGAACGCTTACCCTTGCTTGCGCTCGAAGAGCACGTTGTTGGTGTGCAGCCAGCTCTCGACTGTGCCGGTGTCGAAGCCGTCTTCGGGATCGATCACGAGCGCGTACATCTCCTCCTCGCGCAGCACCTCGTCGAGCGCGTCGGTCAGCTGGATTTCGCCGCCCACGCCAGGCTTCACGTCGGCCAGAAGTTCCATGACGCGCGGGCTCAGCAGATAGCGGCCGAACACGGCCAGGTTCGAGGGCGCGTCCTCAAGCGCCGGCTTCTCCACGAGCGAATCGACCTTCCACACATCGTCGGAGAGCTTCTCACCAGCGATGATCCCGAAGCGATGCACCTGGTCATCGGGCACGGGCATGACTGCGATCACGCTCGCCCCGCCGTGCTCGTCCGACACCTTCTGCATCGCGGGCAGCATCTGGTTGTCGGGCACGATCACGTCGCCTAGAAGCACGTAGAACGGCTCGCCCGCCGTCTTCTCGTGCGCGCACCAGATGGCATGCCCCAGCCCGAGCGGCTCCTCCTGGTACACGTAGCTCACGTTGTAGTTGCCCACGCGCTCCACCTCGTCGGCGTAAGCGTCCTTGCCGCGCGCGCGCAGCGTGGCGACCAGGTCGGGGTCAGGCGTGAAATGATCCTCGATCGCCTTCTTGGAGCGGCTGTTCACAATGACGACCTCGTCGGCCTTCGACGCCAAGCCCTCCTCCACCACGTACTGGATGACGGGGCGGTCGACCACGAGCAGCATCTCTTTCGGCTGCGCCTTCGTGGCGGGAAGGAAGCGCGTGCCCAAACCGGCAGCGGGAATAAGTGCCTTCATAGGAAACCTTTCTTCGCGAGGCAACATACAAGGAAAGCGCCCGCTCGGCGCTTTCTGGAAACTCACGGGACAGATTGTAGCACGCGGCAATTGCGCCGCCCGCGACGTCGTCGAACGCAACCCGAAGGCCACAAAGCCCAAACGTGGACCGGCCCGCTCCCCCGCCTTAGAGGAAGGGAAGCGGGCCGGGAATTAGCCGAAGCAGCTCGCCGGGCTCTTCTAGCCCCTCATCGCTTCAACATTCAGGATAATCTTCGCCATCTGCGCGCGGCTCGCGCTGTCGTGCGGGCAAAGCGACCTGGTGCCGTCATGGTTGTCGACGCCCGAGATCACACCGTTGGCAAGCGCCCACTTGATTGCGCTCGTCGCGAAATCGGAGACATCGGCCCAGTCGGTGATCCCTTCCTCGCTCGGCTCGGCGTCGACCCCAGAGAGGCCGCAGCTCTTGGCATAGCGCATCATGACGACGGCAAGCTCCTCGCGCGTAATCTCGCGGTTGGGCTGCATCTCGCCCTTGCCATCGACACCTGTGAGGATGCCGTTAGCGTAGGCCCAGTTCATAGCCTTCGTGTAGAAGGCGCCACTTTCCACGTCGGGGAAGGGCGTCTTGTTGACGGAGTTCGCATCCGACGAGTTGTCGGTATCCGACAGGGAGCCCGTTGGGCACGCGCGGTACAGAATGGTTGCAACCTGCGCTCGCGTCAGGGCATCATTGGGACCGAAGTACCCGGTCGGCGTGCCGTCGGCATTCTTGTAGCCGGTCAGGTAGCCGTACTTCGCCGCCTCGTACACGTAATCGGTATACCATTCGGAACCGTTGCGCGGCACGTCGATGAACTCGGAAACGTCATAGGTCGGGCGCGCGATTTCGAACGTCGCCGTCGCTTTGCCCTCGTAGCGACCGATGCCGGCAGCGGTGATGGTCGCCGTGCCTAGGGTCTCGTTGTCAACGATGGACATCACATAGTCGATGCTCTGGACGAGCAGCGTATCGCCCAGCACGAGGTTCACCACCGGAATGACCGGCTGACCCCTGTACACGTAGCTCGCAGCAAGCCCGACGAATTTCGCGCCGCTCATGTCAATCTTGCCCTCGGAGGGATCGGGCTCGACTTCGTTCGACTTCACCATAAACGTCTTCTCGACGGTGCCACGGTAATCGCCCATGCCGGTGAGCACCACGCGACCCGTGCCGGGAGCGTCGTTGCCCTCCACGATGTAGGTGTAGTCGGTGCCCTCGGTCAGCTTCACGCGACCCTGGTAATAGGCGCGCGGCTCGATCACGATCGGCTCGCCCTCGTAGACGTAGGACGATTTCACGTTGTAAATAGCAACATTGGCCATGTCGTAGCAAATCTTGAACGACACGGGAAGGAGCCCGACGTAGTCGCCGATTCCCTTGACGAGCGCCGTGGCCTCGCCCACCTTCACGTTGTGAGAATAGGTGACCGTGTAGTCTTTGCCCAGCTCAAGCGTCTTCTCACCATCGCGAATAGTCAGAAGCGGCTCAAGGGCATCGCCGGTGTACATCTGATCGGCGACGGGATCGGCCGTGCAGTTGCGGATCGACGAGGTGTTGTCGTTGTTGAAGTTCTTGATCGCGTACTCGACGGCCGCCGCAGCGTCGATCGCGCCATGGCTTCCGCTCACAACGCCGTTGTAGTCGGGCTTGGTTCGGTCGATCGACCCCTTCACCGACGTCGCGGTCTCGTACACCGCTGTCTTTGCCTCGTCAACCGACAGCGAGGGCTCCACGCTCCAAAGAAGCGCAAAGATGCCCGCCACCAGGGGAGACGCCATCGACGTGCCGCTCAGGAAATAATAGGAGCTCTTGGAGTTGTTGTAAGTCGAGTAGATGTTCACGCCCGGCGCGGAGATGTCTTTGAACTCGTTGTAGTCGGACCATTTGACATTGCCGCCGTTCTTATCGAGCGCCGTCACGGAAACGCACGCGTCGAAATCGGAAGGATACGACGCATCGGTGAGTGGGTTGCCCCAGTCGTCGCCATTGCCGCCAGCCGCCACGGTGACGATGTCGTAATCGCTGGCGGCCTTGTTGATGAGAGACTCGAACAGCTTGTCGCCCTCATCGAGCCCGTAGCCGCCGAGGCTCATGTTGATCACATGGAGCCCCTCAACCTTGCCCTGGGACACGAGGTCGAACAGGTACTCGTACGCCTCGGCGAGCGTCGAAGTCTCGCAGCCAGGATCGTTCGAGTCGTCGAAGACCTTGATGGGAAGCACGCGCGCATTGAACGAAGCGCCCGCGATGCCCTTGACATTGTTCGCCTCCGCGGCAACGATGCCGGCAACGTGCGTGCCGTGTCCGTGAACGTCGCCGTTCGGGTTGTTGGAGCTCGTGATGGTCCCGCGCTCCGTGCGGTTGTAGGCATCCCACATGTTATCGGTATCGAGATTTGCCGCAAGGTCCTCGTGGTTCACGTAGGCGCCCGTGTCGAGCACGGCCACGGTGACCGTTCCCTCAGCACGCGCGACGTCCCATGCGTTAAGGACGTTCGAGCCGTTGCTCGCGGAATCCTTCAGGTAGTACTGGCGCGACAGGCCCTCGTCGTTAGTCGTGGTCGCGAGCGGCTCGATGGCCGACTCCCCCGACGTCCCGGCCGACGTCCCAGTGGACAGGGACTCGTCGCTGGGCACGCTGTCAATCAGCTTGTAGGTGTAGTTCTTCTGCGCATAGCTCACGTAAGGCAAGCGGGAAACCGCCTCGATTGCCTGGTCAACCGTGCGATCGGAGGAAACTTCCGCCTTCAGCACCGTACCGATTTTGCCATCATCGATGACGACCTCGCTCGACTCGACGCCCGCCGAGCGCAGCGACTGGACCGAGTCGGTCGTGAAGCCCTCGACGCTCAAACCCGAACGCGCGGTCTTCGCCTCGTCAAGAACGACGAGAATCTCGCCGCCACCTTCCCCCGCGGCGACTTCATCTGCGAAAGCAGTTGCCTGCGCCGGGAAAACCGGGAGCAAGCCCACCGCGAGCACTGCCGATACCGCAAGGCTTACAACGCCCCTGGCGCGCTCCGCCAACGATAATCTCATGCGTGTTCTCCTGTTCACTCATCTGAATCGTCTCGCACGGGCGAGCCCCGCCCCGAAAAGACGGAGCCCGCCCGATGTATCTCATTGCCGCAAGAACCGATTATACGGTTCCTTCCCTGAGCTTTTGGTTCTCAGCTCCTAAAACTTGCTGTCTATCAGCAGCTTGTATGTCGTCACCAGCACCTTTGCCGCCTCGACGCGAGCGGTCTCGCCCTCTGGGTTGATCGTGAACGTGCCGTCGTGATTGTCGTAACCACCGAGGACGCCCTTCGCGGAGGTCCACGTCATGGCGTCGAGCGCCCAGTCGGCGATACTCGCAGCGTCGGTCTTGTCGGCAAGCGCCGAGGAATCTCGCAAAAAGCAACGGGGACAAGGCGGGATGAAGCACCCGACCCCTGCCACAGCAGCTCCCTAGGCTTCCATCTCGCGGAAAAGCGACATGAGATCCTTTTGGGAGTGAACCCCCGCCTTCTTGTAAATGCTGTAGATATGGCTTTTCACCGTGGCGGTTCCAACGGAAAGCTCCTCGGCAATCGGTCGCGCCGTCTTGCCAGCGAGAAGCGGCACCAGAATCTCGCCCTCACGCTGGGAAAGTTTGTACTTGCCGCAAAAACGTTTGCACAGCGAATCCATTGTCGAGGCGGAACGCGCCTCTTCAGCGCTCACTGACGTGATCTCGCTCGGCACAAGCGAGATATAGGGGGATGAGGCGAATTTCGAATAGTAGGCGTTCAGCTGCGCAAACAGCCTCTTTACCACAGGGCTTTCCATCACATCGCGCTTGGCGACGAATCCAACTTCGAGATAGTACGGCTCCTTCATCGGCACGACGACCGTCCCCTGTGCGCCGCTATCAACGATATGATGGAACGCAGGAACAACCGTGATCGCCTGCCCCTTTTGGACAACCTGATAGCGAAAAAGGCTATCCGCCGTCACCATGTAAATCGATGCCTTGCCGAACACCTTCTCGCACACGCGCTGGATGTCGCCGCCCGAAACAATGAGCGGGTACGACAGGATATCCGACTTGCTCAAAGAGGTCTTGCCCGCGAGGTCAGAGCCCGCGGGAACCATAACCTCGTCGTAGCTCTCAAGATACGGTTGGAACGCGAATCCCCTCGCGTACAATCGCTCGAGCAACTCCGAGTTGCGCTCCGTGTCCGTGCTGAAAAGGCACAGCAAGCCTAACGCAAGGGCATCTTGCTGCGCCTCATCGGCGGCAAGAAGGGAATCGGCTATCTCTTCGTTGTCGCACTGGAAGAAGCGCGCGCTGGCGAACGCTTCCTCGATGCTGTCCGTCAAAGGCGAAAAAAGCGCCGCATCGAAGGCGATGTTGTTTAGATAGAGAAGAAGGAGATCGCTCGTGCCGTTTTCCAAATCGCTCGACTGAATCCTCGCAACGCGCGCCTTCATCTCCTGCTCAAGCGCGAGAATCTCCTTGGCGTCATCGAGAAGGGCCTCGCCGAAACGCGTCAGGGCCATACCGTTGGGCTTCTTAGAGAAAAGCGTGCACCCCAGCTCCGATTCGAGGACGGAGATCGAGCGGCTCATTCCCTGCGGGGAAATGAAATCAGCGGCAGCGGCGGCCCCGATCGACCCCTTTTCCGCAACGTCAACGAAATGCTTCAAGTACGTTGTCTGCATAGCTCCCCCTCAGATAAAACCCCTAACGGCCATCATACTATGAAAGCAGATGCGAGCGACAAAAACGGGTCAGGGCGCAGCTCGCATCCGAACTGCGCCCTTAATCCAGATTAGGTTGAAGCAACCCGGGTCAAATCAGACCGACCCGTTGGAATGCCAAGGCAGATTGGGAAAGCCAAGCTCTGGCCAAGCCAGTCAGCCAAGGTTTCTCGAATCGCTAGGCGAGGCCCATCAAAGCTGCCGTCGCAGGAGTGAGCGTGACCGTGATGATCACCATCACCAAGCTCGGCGCCCAACCAACTTTCACCATGTCACCGAAGGAGAAGTACTTGCGGTTGCTGGAGTAGGACAAAAGCGGCACGCCATCGAGCGGAAGCATAAGAGCGATTGCCGACCACCAAGCCACCATCGCGCAGGTTGCGGCAATCGAGCCGCCCATTCCGCCGATGATCGTCGCGAACGGCACGGCGATCAAGCCGGCGCACGCGGGACCTGCGGGAATAACGTTGTGCAGGATGCAGCCGATCACGGACAGGACGATCATGGTCACCACGAGCGGCCATGCAGCCATCGGCGCCATCACGGTACCCACGACCCATTCCATAGCGCCCGTGATGGAAAGCGCCGCCACGAGAACGTTCACAGCCATCATGAGCAGCATCATGCCCCAAGGGCTGTCGGTCAGGAAGTCGTCGAAGCGGATGGCCTCGATGCCGGGGAAGAACATGAAGCCGAGGGCGATAAGGCTCACGACCGTGATGTTGATCTCGGGAATCCAGGAGCTTGCAATCCACACGACAAGCGTGATCAGCATGACAGCGATGCCACCGACCTCATGGCGAGGAAGTTTCGGCAGCTCCTCGGCGCGCTTGACGCCGGAATCAACTGCGCTTTGGGAGAGCGCTTCGGGCTTGAAGATCTTGATGAGCGCGAACCAACCCGCAGGGATGGTGATGACTGCCAGGGGCACACCGAACGCCATCCACTGGATGAAGCTGATGGACACGCCGAAGTTCTGCTCGATGAGCGTCATGGCAAGCACGTTGATGATGCAGCCTGAAGGCGTCATGGCACCGCCGATTGCCGCCGCCCACGGAATGCCAATAGCGATGCATTTCGCGAACGCCGACTTACCGCCGGTGGGCGTGTTGTTCGCATCGAGCACGCCGTAGGCAATCGGAAGCATAACAGCGCACAGGGGCAGGTTGTCCATGAGCGTCGAGATCAGCGCCGTGACCACCATGAAGCCGAGCAGCACGCGGGAAGAGTTCGTACCCGCCCACTTCAAGATCATACCCGTCAGGCGCGTCGCGATGGACGAGCGGCCAACGAAGCACGCGAACGCGAAGCAGCACAGGTAGAAGATGATCGCGTTGTTAATCGACGCCGACCACGTTTGGTCGGGTGTCAGTATCCCGAGCAATGGCAGCAAGCCGACCATTGCCCAGCCGGTAATCGCGATCGGCATGACCTCGGTGACCCAGAAAATGATGGACACGAGGAAGATGACGAGAGCGAGTTTCCCCTGGCCAGTAAGGCCATCGGGCGTTGGAGCAACAGCCACTAGCCCGATAACGATCAACCCAACAAGCACGATCAGGAAACGAACGAGAGCGCTTTTCTGCTTCATCGCGCACCGCCTCCCATCGTTTGCGAAGCCCAAGTAACCCCTTTGCACATAACAATCCTCCTTGTTTAACCGATTGGTTTTACGCCAGCGATTTCATGAACACGTCGTCGAACACGACATCGTCTGCAGTGGTATCGGCATCGAGGTTCGCAGGCTCATAGCCCTCGGCGTCGATGCTCACCTTGCAGCGAGATTTCGCCGAACCCTCGTACTTGAAGTCACCGAACTCGTCGGTTTCAAGCTCGGCAACCTGGTTGCCCGACTCGTCGACGATCTGCACCTTCGCGCCGATGAGAACCTCGTTCGCCTCGCGATCGGCGACCGTTCCGGCGATAAAGCGCTCAGCAGGACGATTGACGTAGAGCACATGCGACCCTTTGCCTTCAAGCGCCTCGGCGACCTGCGCATCATCGAGCTCGTCGGCGAAGTCTTCCACATCGCCATAGCGCAAAGCACCCGTTGCGCACGCATCGACGCAGCGCGGAGCCTCCCAGCCATCGTCGAGCAGATGCGCGCAGCCCGTGCACTTTTGCGGCAGGTCGAGCGCCTCGTTGTAGTAGATCATCCCAAGTGGGCACGCATCGACCAGCTCGCGATGGCCGCGGGCCTTCTCGGGATCGATGAGGACGATGCCGTCCTCGCGGCGATATACCGACCCGTCGGAGACGGCGTTCATGCACTCGGCGTTATCGCACATGCCGCAAAACGTCGGCGTGTAATCGACCGAGACCACGGGCACCCGTCCGCGCTCCTTCTGATCGACCTTGCACCAAAACTGCCCCGTCATGGGCTGCGGCGCGGCGATCGGGCGCCAGTCGTTGTCGCAATGTTCGTCCTTGCATGCAATCTGGCAGTTGAAACACCCGTTGCAGCGGTCCAGATCGACAATGATCGATTTCATATGGTTCACTCCCCCATCCTCTTACTGAGCCACGATGTAATCGCGCACGTCAGCGCCGTATTCCGGCTGGTAATTGCTGCGACCGAAGGCTTCGGGATACTTCTTGGCAAGCTCGAACACATCGACCTTCTTCACGCCTGCCAAGTAACCGCTCGTAACCTCGCCGCTCGCATTCTTCGACGTGGTGTGCGTCGGGCAGATAAGGTTGATGTCGCCGCCGCGGTCAAGGCCGCCGATCCCGGCAACAATAACGTCGCTGTTGGC
>NZ_CAKUAL010000063.1 GCF_934636505.1 uncultured Ellagibacter sp. | reverse complement strand
CTCGAACTCAGCCGGACATGTCCGGCTGAGTTCGAGAACGAAACCTAAGTGTTCGGATGAACTTACAAATCAACCCTGCGCCTTTCTTTCCCGATGAAGGAGATAATTCGCCATAATCCCTGTTCGCAGATAGATAAGCGCGCTATCATTAGCTCACAAGGCGATCGCTGCATCGCCGTCTTCTGGATTGCGTTTTACACGCACGATGGGGAAGGGGCAGCCATGCTCTATGACAATATCTTAGTTCCCTACGATGGCTCGGTGTCAGCCGATGCGGCGCTCGAGGAAGCGGCCCGCTACGCGAAAGAGGATCCGGGCTGCGCGCTTCACGTGCTGCAGATTTCGGATATCGAGCATCAGGTGATCGAGCGGCTCGATTCTTCGTATGGCGCGGCGGTTCCCGTTGGTATGAGAGAGGCTTTCGAGGATGCCCAAAACGAGGCTCAAAGAAAGCTCGAGCGCGACGTTCGTCTCGCGACGCGCGGGCTTATGAACGAGATCCACGTTGAGGTGCAGATCGAGACGACGATCGGCGTGCAAATTGTCGCGTATGCGGCGGCGCACAACATCGACCTCATCATCATGGGATCGCGCGGCCTCGGCGGTTTGCGCGGCATCCTGGGCAGCGTATCGAGCTTCGTGCTGAAAGAGGCGAAGGTTCCCGTTCTCGTGGTGAAAGATTAGCGAGCGAAAAAATCCCCCATCTGGAAAGGATGCACCGCCAGATGGGGGATTGCTTTTGCGTGGTGCCGGCGGCAGGAATCGAACCCGCAACCTACTGATTACAAATCAGTTGCTCTACCGTTGAGCCACGCCGGCATGTGATTTGCGCAAGCAAACATGATAAGGCAAAACGCGCCAACTGAAAAGAGGGAAATGCTGGAAGGCGCCGGAGTGCAGCAAGGGGGGTGCTCCGGGTCTTCTTCAATGCTTTCTAGTCTATTGTCGAGAGCCTTAAATCCTCAAACGTGCCCTCAAATCGATAGTGCGATATCTTTCCAGTGCCATCATCAAAAGAGACGGTAGTTTCCTTCAGCTGGGCTAGTGCTTTAGTTTGCGCGCATTCGGAAAAAGACTGCTTTTCCTCTGCGCTCATATTCCCCGAAAAGTAACGTTGGCGCGCATCTTCGTCTACGTCAACGAAGATGCGGATTGCCACGGTATTCTCGTTCGTTGCGTCTAAGGGCGCGCTTTCGCCCCAAGACTCGTTAAATGCTTCGATCTCGTTTTCCGAAAGTGGGCCGTCGTGGAGCGTTTCGCGGTTTATCTCGACATACTCGCCTTCAATGCTCATGGAGCAGGTCCCTTTGCTGGGGGCGGAAAGGCTGAAGGATGCGAAAAACTGGAGGGCAATTTTTCCCTCTCCTGCGGGAAGGACGAGATTACTCGCTTGTTCGCCATCAGCGTTCATTCCGGAGATCTTTACAGGCATAGTTTCCGCGAAAGCGCTGGTTACGCCTGTGGGATGGTACTCGACGGGAGCATAGCTCCATGGTTTTGCAACAAATAGGGTAGCCACGATGAGGCATGCAGCAGCTGCGCTGGCAAGCACAAAGCCCATTCGCCTCGGGTGATTGTTGCGCTTCGGGAGCGTTGGGTGGTGCCCTGCTTCCTCTGATTGGCTCGAAGGCTTCGTCGCTATCATTGCCAGCGTTCTTTCTTGCAGGTCAGCGTGTGGCTCGATGGAGAGCGACGTTTGCTTGAATTGCTCGATGAAAGCATTGAAAGAATCGTCTTCTCTTCTTGTCATGCGGACACCTCCTCATTTCAGGTGCTGTTTGATTTTGGCTCTTGCCCGGTGGAGGCGTGTTCGAATGGTTGCATTCGACACGCCTACGATTTTCGCGATTTCTTCCGTTGAATACCCCTCGACGTAAAACAGATAAATCGCCTCGCGCTGGTCGTTGTTCAGAGTATCCACAATATCCCAGACACCGCTAACGTTGGGTGCCTCCGAGCTGGACGTCTCCCCGCCCGCGATGGGCATGGATGCGAAGTCAGCTGGATCGAGCAAATCTTCTCGATGTCGCTGCTTTTCTCGATAAAGCGTGCGACAACGGTTGCCAGCAACCTTCAAAAGCCAGGCTTTAAGATGTTCGTCGCTCTCGAAAGTCTGCTGCGAGGAGTGAAGCGCCAGGAAGGTTTCTTGATAAACGTCTTCCGCTTGATGGAAGGAGCGAAGGAGCGTGAAAGCGAAGCGGAAGACAGTGCTGCCATAGGTAGTCGCCGCGTGCGTCACTATGTCAACGTATCTGTCTTTCAGATAGCTTCCTTTCGGAAAAACAAAAAATAATCTAACTATGGGAACAATTCACGCCTTGAAAGCGTATAGCTAACAGAGCGGTCAACGTGATGCGCTCATCGTCGTTCAAAAGAAAGGGAAAGTCAATGAAAAGAGGCGTGAAGAAAAAAAGTATCTGGATTTGTCTTCTGGCTATGCTCTTGGTTTGTCTTGTTCCAGCAGTTGCTCTTGCCGGCATGGGGCAGTCTGTTGACAAAGAATATTACGGCAAGGTTTGGCGTGGCAGGTCGGCCGCGTACGAGTATCAGAATCCGGGAGAATCGTGGATTACCGAGGATTGGCGTACATGGACGAAAATCACGAATACAACTGCTCCACAGAATTGGTTAAGGAATCGAACAAAAGCTTATAGAAATCTTGATTTCTACAAAGATCAAGTTGTGGTGAATACGACAACTGCGCATTCAGCCGGTGATGCTATAGAGAACAAAATCCTGGCGAGCGCTTGGAGCGCGGATTATTACTACTGCGCTACGTATTCGACGCATGCACTTTATCACGGCTCCATCGGGTACGACGATGGCTATTTTGAAACTGTTGGCGCAGAAGACTGGAATTATAGCTAGAGGAGGCGTAATGATTACTGCTTCGAATCGAACAAAACTCAGCGGACTGCTCGCGTTAGTAATGATTGCAGCTTTGGCTGTGGTCGGCGTATCTCATGCGATCGGCTTTGCCTCCGGAAAGGGCGACGCGCCTTTGCCTGTAAACAGCGAGGGCGTCACCTATGGATCAATGCTTGAAGCTGAAATGAATGGTACGGAAATGCCCGAACTCGTATCATGCATAGCCACGAATGGGAAAAGGGGGTATATGTACTATGAAGAGTACTCGGCAATAACGCAGAGAGATTTCGAGCTTTCTTCCGAAGAACTCGATTCTATTATGCCCGATAGGGCTGAAACTATTGCTAAGGTTTTTGCGGAGACTGCCAATGCTTATTACGGTTACGAGTTGCTTTCTTCTGAAGAAGCGAAAGAGGCATTGAGCTTAATCACTTCTGTTGGCGGAACAGAAGCTGCGATCACCCTCCTTGAAGGGGATGTGCGCTCCTCGGTTTTGGCCAACAAAACTGCGTCGGGCGGTGAGATAGTCCATGGTGGAAACGCAGAGGACGCGGTAAAGGTTGTTCAATCTCAAAGGATGTCACTTATTAGCGACGTGGCTGAAGCCGTGTCGTTTGACAAATCAACAAATGCCGCCATTATTGATCCCTCATGCCTGTCGGAAGCGCTTACAACTAACTATATGAACACGATGGAGTATGCGTATTTCTATCAAAAAGCGAAGGACGCAGTGGGTATTGCGCTCCCTGTATACGAGAAAGACGGCAGAACGGTAATCGGGGAAATCGTAATTGATTCACTTTAGTTCTAGTCAATGAAAAAGGGGTGTCGGGAATGAAAAGTTATAGCGCGCTTAAAAAACCCGGAGCTGCAATTGGAGTTGCTTTGGCGGTCGCGGTGGCGCTTTGCCTTTCCTTCGCCTTCTGTCTGACTGCGAGCGGTGAAGCGTTGTTTGATGAGTCTTCGGATTATTTCATCGGAGCTGATGGCCAGAGTTACGGTGTGCCGGTAGAAGGCGATGAGGGCATTATCGCTATGCCGGATATGGTTCGCGTGAAAGCCACTAATGGCGAAATTGGATATGTATCGCCCGATGAGATGACGAATGCTTTCTTTGAAGGAGCAGTTGAGCAGGATGAAATCGAGGCCGTTCTTGCTTCGCTTGCTGACAAAAAAGCGCAAGCGTTGACTAACGCAGCCAATCAATGTTTTGGTTTTGAGGTTCTCGCCTACGACGAGGCTTATGAAATGGGCAATCTTCTCGTTCAGGCGAACGGTATGCTAAAAGCAAAAGATGCCATGCAGGGCGTTGCAGCCCAGAGAATCGCCGTAGCTTTAGAAGAGGGCGTCATTTCGTCGGCAAAGGCTAACGAAATTGCAACCATGGCCATGGATGCCGAGGACAATTCAGACGAATTGCTCCTGTCGGGAGACTTCACCATCAACGAGCAGCTGTTTGCCTCCATCTACAAAGAGGCTCAAAAGGACGTCCGTGTTGAGGTTCCCGTTTATGCAAGCGACGGATCGACGGTCGTTGGCGTATACGAAGTCGATCGTATGTAAACTCGTTAAGGAGGGAGTGCGGCGATGAGCAGCTCGAGATGTCGAAGTGCAATTATGGTTTGCGTATTGGTTTGTATCGCTCTTTTAGCTGGTGCATTTACAGGGACGGCCTATGCGGCAAAGAAGTTTGGCCAGTATCATGAAAGGGGCTTTTGGCACGGAACGGATCTTGTTAATTATGGATGGAGAAACGGATACGATGGGAGATCATACGGTGCTCTTTTCAGCATATACGAATCTTGGATGTGGGTTAAAAATACCAATCGATCGGTAAAGGCTGGGGCTATTGTATCGCAGGCTGGTGTAACCATTTATGTTTTCGGTGACCCCAAAGTAGTGGAATGGGGGCCAGTGGTAACCAACTTTTTCGATAATCCCGCTGACAATGCGATTGAAAGCCATTACTATAATGAGCTCATGAAAGGGGATGGCTTTGCATGGGGCTATGGCAAAATAAGAGACCCTGCGTGTAATATGCACGAAATTGGAACAGAAGAAAATGCTATCGAGATAATTGGATAGTTGGCGAGGGGGTACTGAATGCGTTGTTCTCGATTCTCTATTCCTGTAAGGGTTGCCTCGGTTTTGACTTTCGTGCTGATGGTTTTTGCGCTGGCTGCTTGCTCCTCGAGCGACGGCGACAACTCGTCTCTCCATGTGGATAGTGGGAAGCTGCGCATTTATTACGAGGAACCTTACGCGGTTGTTCCTGGGGATAGCTTCTACCACGAAAGAGGCTTCGTCACATTTCTTGACGCGTATAATGCGCTCTTCTCTTTAAATGAAGTGACGTATCTTGAGCCCACGCTTTTGGTGTCGGGCGAGGAGGAAAACCATAACTTTCGTTCGCTCTCGATGTTTTCCGAGGTCGATGACGGCGATGTTTCCAGCCAAGATGTGAAAAGCGCTATCGATAACTTCACGCTTCCGCGTCCTGAAATGACCGATCCGGAATTTCGCCTCGTTGACGATATCGACAAAGGAAACGGTGAGTCTATTCTCATTTACGCCGCATATGAGAAGGCGGACAAGAACAAGGCTGCGGAGATGCGCGTTGCGAGCTATTTCTGGAACAATCGGCTCATTGGCGTGGGGCTAACGTATCTCGGACCGGTTGAGGGAGAGGATCGCGCGCAGGAAGTCGCTCTTGCTGAGAACATGCTGAGAAACGTGGAAATCATCCATTAACGTGGTGCCGGGCGAGAGGTGTCGCTTGGCTGGGTCGGGCGAGGAGGTGCGGCCTGGCGTGCCCCGCTGCCTTCTCGCCCGCTTAATCAAGTGGTCGCGCTATTCCTTCGCGCCCCATTCTTCGTAATATGCGTCGATAGCAGCTTTGATGTCGTCGTTGATGAGGACCTCACCCTGCACTTCGCGGTTGTAGAGGTACTCGGTCACTTCGGCCATGTTCACGATGCTCGCCGTGGGGAAGCCGTACTTCTCAGACACCTCGTCGCAGGCGCATTTCACGCCGCCTTTTCCAACCTCCATGCGATTGAGCGAGACCATAAGGCCTTTGACCTCGATATTTGCGGCGCCGGTGATGAGGGGGTAGGTCTCGTCGATCGACTTGCCCGACGTGGTGACGTCTTCCACCATGACAACGCGGTCGCCGTCTTCGAGCACGTGCCCGAGCAGGTTGCCGCCCTCGCCGTGGTCTTTCGCTTCCTTACGATTCGAACAGTACTTCACCTCTTTGCCGTAGAGCTCGTGAAGCCCCATCGCCGTCACGACCGACAGGGGGATGCCCTTGTACGCGGGGCCGAACACGACGTCGAAGTCGAGCCCGAAGTTGTCGTGGATCGCGCGCGCGTAGGAGAGACCCAGACGATGCAGCTGGTCGCCCGTCACATAGGCGCCTGCGTTCATGAAAAACGGGGACTTGCGGCCGCTTTTCAACGTGAACTCGCCGAACTTGAGCACATGGCTTTCGACCATGAACTCGATGAACTCCTGCTTGTACTGCTCCATGGGACGTCCTTTCCCTGTCGTGCGCGTGGCCGCGCGATTCGTTTTCGCGGTATGATTCCACTATACAAGAACTCGACGCCTGCGGTGGGCACTGCTCGCCTGCGGGCGGATTTCCCGAAAGGCGTTCACGTGATTTACCTCGACAATGCGGCGACGACGCTCAAGAAACCCGACGGCGTGGCTCGCGCGGTGGCGGACGCGATCGGCTCGTTCGGCGGTCCGGGGCGCGGGTCGCACGCGGCGGCGTTCGCGGCAAGCATGGCCGTATTCGAGGCGCGCTCTGCTGTGGCGGGGCTGCTCGGTGCGCCGGACGCTTCCCGTGTATCGTTTACCATGAACGCCACAATGGCGCTCAACATCGCCCTTGCGGGTCTTTTGCCTCGTGGGGGACGTGCTATTACCACGGCTGCGTCGCACAACTCGGTGCTGCGGCCGCTCTTCCGCGCTCGCGACATGCGCGGGGCCCAGGTGGAGGTTGCCCGCATTCTCCCTGATGGGTCGCTTGACTGGGAATCCTACGAGCGTGCGCTTGAGGGCGGGGCGAACCTGGTCGCCGCCACGCACGCGTCGAACGTGACGGGCGATGTGTACGACGTCGCGCGTATGGCTGCGATGGCGCACGACGCGGGCGCGCTGTTCGTTCTGGATGCGGCGCAGACGGCGGGCGCGATGCCGGTTGATATGGCAGCGCTTGGGGTGGACGTGCTTTGCTTCACCGGGCACAAAAGCCTCTACGGCCCGCAGGGGACAGGAGGCCTCATCGTTCGCGAGGGGCTTGAGGTGGAGCCGCTTCTCGAGGGCGGGTCGGGCGTGCACAGCTTCGACGAGCGCCAACCGTCCTTCATGCCTGAGGCGCTTGAGGCGGGGACGGAGAACGCGCACGGCCTGGCGGGGCTTGCCGTTGGCGTGGAATACGTGGCGCAGAAAACGCCGACTGTGATCGCTGCCCAGGTGGCGGGGCTTGTCGAGCGTTTCGAGCGCGGGCTGAGGAGCATTCCTGGGATCGTGGTGTACGGCGGGCACGCGAGCTTTGGGCGCTCGGGAATCGTCGCCTTCAACATCGGCGACGCCGACTCGGGCGAGGTCTCCGCGCGACTCGATGCTGATTTCGGCATCTGCACGCGCCCCGGTGCCCACTGCGCGCCGCTTATGCACAAGGCGCTCGGCACGGCTGAGCAGGGCGTCGTGCGCGTGAGCTTCTCCAGCTTCAACACGCAGGTTGAGGTGGACGCCGCGCTTGAGGCTGTGGAGAGTATTGCGCGTCAAGCGAGCTAGCGAGCGCCGTGCGGCGCGGCGGGCGCGCGGTGGCGCGGTGGTGGCGCGGTGGTGGCGGGCGCGCGGTGGCGGGTGTGCGGCGCGGTGTTGATGAGCGCGCAGTGACGCGGCGGGGTCGCGCGGTGCGATCGCTCGGGGTGCAGTGGCGGGCGCGCGGTGGGGTTGTGTACAAAAATGACGATAATTTTGAAATATAATACGGTCACTAATTAAAATATTCCCCAAAATCTAGCTAAGTGGGGAATATCTTTGCGCATTCCGTTAATCTGGGTGATGAAATGAGGGAATACGCCGCATAACTATCTCTCGCTTTGCAAATTATCGTCATTCTTGTACAACTAGAACCCTAATTAATTGAATGACAGAGCGCTGACCTGCGGTTTTTAATTATAAAGGAGTCTAACAAATACGATTTATCGCGTTTCCCACCTAAGAAGGCGAGCTTTAGTTGTGCATATTGCGTGCGCGGTGTTCTCGTGAGTCCGATTTCGTACTACAGTACAATAATAGTACGAAATCGGACTAAAGGGTAAGGATGAGCAAAGGGAATTCGGCGCTCGACATAAACGCGATGGGCAACTCAAACGCGGCAAGCTCGGCGGACACGACCGCGCCAGGCGAAGCGAGGTTGGCAAGTGCAAGCCCGCTGAGCGACTCGAGCCCGATGGGCGCTTCAAGCCCGCTGGGCACTTCTATCCCAGGCAATATTGCGCACGCCTACGAGGCGTTCGACAGTTTTTGGCGCGAGCAGAACCAGCTCTATCGCGACGTTGCGACGTCGTTCGGAATCTCCGAGAGCGCGTTCAGTATCCTGTACGCCATTTTCCTTGCGGGCGAAAACGGCATCTCGCAGCGGGATATCTGCGTGCAGATGTGTATCGGCAAGCAAACGGTGAACAGCTCCATTCACAAGCTCGAGCGCGAGGGAGTGGTTGAGCTCAAGAGCGGTCCGGGCCGTCGCGGCCTGCTCGCGCATCTGACTCCGATGGGCCTTGAGCTCGCCGAGCGCACCATCGTCCCTATGATCGAGGCAGAGCTTGCGGCGCTGAGGGAACTCGACGACAGGGAGCTCGAACTGTCGCTTCTCCTCGGACGGCGCTATACCGATGTTCTGCGCTCGCATTTCGCGGATATTCCTGGGGTGCGCCTGACCTCGCGAAACAATAAGACCACACTTCTGGATGGCGAAGCTGCGCCCCGAGGGGTCAAGGCTGTAGCGCAAGGCGACGCTTCCGCGCCTCGAAACGACGGAGCTGCCAAGCGCGGCGGGGAGGGCGAGGCTGCGCCCTCGGGCGGGTGTCTTTTCTCTCCGAATAAAAAGGTACGATAAGCCATGGCGATCCAGATTTCCGACCATTTCACACTTGGGCGGCTCGCGCGATTCACCGCCCCCACCTGCGCCATGATGCTCTTCACATCGATCTACGGCGTAATCGACGGCCTGTTCGTGTCGAACTTCGTCGGCAAGGAATCCTTCGCTGCCTTAAACCTCGTCTATCCGCTGTTCATGATGCTCGGCGCGCTCGGGTACATGTTCGGCACGGGAGGCACGGCGCTCGTCGCCAAAACGATGGGGGAGGGCGACGACAAGCGCGCCCGCGGGCTGTTCTCGCTTATCGTGTACGCGACGCTCATCGTGGGCATCGCGTGCGGGGTCGTGGTGTTCGTGGCCGTAGGGTCTGTCGCTGGTGCGTTAGGGGCCGAAGGATCGCTGCTTGAGGAATGCGTCGTGTACGGCAGCATCCTGGCGTTCTCGCTTCCTTTCTTCATGTTGCAGGAAACCTTCCAGAGCCTGTTGACCGCTGCGGGCAAGCCCAAGGTGGGGCTTTGCGTCATGGTGGTTGCCGGCGTTGCCAACATCGCGCTCGACGCCCTGTTCATCATCGTGTTCCAGTGGGGTTTGGCGGGTGCTGCCCTGGCGACGGCGATAAGCGAGGTCCTTGGCGGTGCGATCCCGTTCCTCTATTTCGCGCGGCCGAACTCGAGCACGCTGCGCCTGGGTCGCCCGCTTATCGACGTGCGGGCTTTGGGGCACGTCTGCGTGAACGGCTCGTCGGAGCTTGTCTCGAACCTTTCCATGTCGCTCGTGTCGATGGTCTACAACTTCCAGCTGATGGCCTATATCGGTCCCGATGGCGTCGCGATTTACGGCGTTATCCAGTACGTTGCGTGGATCGCGGTGTCGCTTCTCATGGGCTTCACAGTCGGCTCCTCGCCCATCATCAGCTACCACTACGGGGCGAAGAATTCCGCCGAGCTCAAGGGCTTGTTCCGCACCTGCCTTGGCGTGATGGTGGTGGGTGGCGTGCTGATCACCGTGCTCGTGCACCTCTTCGCGCACCCGCTTGCGGCGGTGTTCGTGGGATACGACCCCTCCCTGTGCGAGATGACGGTCGCCGCCCTCGGCGAGTATTCGCTCGCGTTTATCTTCGTGGGCGTGAGCATTTTTGGCTCGGCATTCTTCACTGCGCTCAACAACGGCCTTGTTTCGGCGCTCATCTCGTTTTTGCGCACGCTCGTGTTCGAGTGCGCGGCGGTGTTGTTTTTGCCGGCGATCATCGGCGTCGATGGCATCTGGCTTTCCATCGTGGTCGCCGAGATCGCGTCGATGTTTCTTACCGGCGGCTTTCTCGTCGGCCTGCGCAAACACTACGACTACGCCTAGCGCCTGCCGCATCGAGGAAGGGCTGTCCCGCTGCGTCGCGCCTGCCGCGTCGCGGAAGGCCCGCTCGCTTAGCGGCCGCGCACCTGGTGCTCACGCCGCCGCCCGTCGCGTTGCGGAAGGCGCCCGTCCGCTTTCGCCCGTCGTGTCCTGCCCGTGCGCTTTGTGAGGATAATGCGGTGATGGGAGTGCTGTTGTATCATGGGGGCGAACAATGAGCGCCCCTTCTCGGGCGCCGCAAAAGGAGAACCTGTGGAACAAAAACCCTCATTCGACAAGCGCTTTGCGCTGCTTATCGACGCGGACAACGTGTCATCGAAGTACATCAAGCCCATTCTCGACGAGCTTTCGAAATACGGCACCATCACCTACAAGCGCATTTACGGCGACTGGACGAGCACCCTGCACGCCAAGTGGAAAGACGCGCTGCTCGACAATTCCATCACGCCGATTCAGCAGTTCAGCTACACCGTCGGCAAGAACGCCACCGACTCGGCCATGATCATCGACGCGATGGACATCCTCTATACGAACTCGGTCGAGGGCTTCTGCCTCGTGTCGAGCGACAGCGATTTCACGCGCCTGGCGAGCCGTATCCGCGAGAGCGGCCTTACGGTGATCGGGATGGGCGAGAAGAAAACGCCCACGCCGTTTCGCAAGGCATGCGACATCTTCACCACGCTTGAGCTGCTCATCGGCGAGGCGCGTCGCGACAAGGCCAACGGCTCTTCGTCGAGCCTGACCATCGAGGAGGTCGAGCGCGCGGTCGTCGACATCATCACCGACAACCAGAACAACGGGAAGTCGACGGGCTT
>NZ_CAKUAL010000062.1 GCF_934636505.1 uncultured Ellagibacter sp. | reverse complement strand
CGAGCGTGGCCGTCGCGGAGGCGTCTCCCAGGTCGATCCGCCCGACCCATGCCCAGAAATCCCTGGTCCAGCGGCTCTTCCGCTGGCCGGCGGCGTTCCTCTCGTCGTAGATGTGCCCGTGCCTGAGCAGGAACTTCGACAGGCGCTGCTTGGCGCGCACGGCATCGTCCCGGGCATCCGCTAGCGCTCGGGTCAAGTCGCGCGCCCCCTCGCACTCGGGATCGGGCACGTGCACCTCGGTGACCACCCCGAGCGCCAGCTGCGCGGCCAGGAAATGCGCGTCGCGGCGGTCCGCCTTGCGGCCGCGGTCGGCGGCCGGCCTGTGCATCTTCGACACCGCGCCGATGGCGCAGTCGGCGCCCATGGCGCGCAGCTCGCGGCACAGGTGGAAGCCGGTGACGCCCGACTCGTAGACGCATTTCGCGGGCTGGGCGAGGCCCTGTATCCACGATGCGAGCTCGCCGGGCTCGTACCCGAGCGACTTCCTCTCGATTTCGCCCGTGGCCGGCGCGAAGGCGCAGGCCTTTATCGAGCGCGCGTGGACGTCGAGCCCTACGAAAGTGGTAGCATTGTTCATCGGAAGCCCCTTCCATGAGTGCGCGTGGCCGCTGGCGGTTTGGACACCACTATTGTCGGCCTAATCCGCGGATATGCATGCAGGAGGGGCTTCCAACTTTTTATGTCCTGCTCATATCGTCTTGATTGCATCAGGGGCAACTCGAGCCTTTTAAGAGAGTTCAGAGCAGCGCAATCCGTCAGAGAGCATATTTCAGAAAATATGAGAGCCACTTTTCGCTCCCCTATACCCCCCCCTGAAATTATCAAAATAGGAGGAAATCAAAAATATTTCGATATCCTCCTATTTGATGTCAAATTACCCCACCTTTTGTCAACAATTTCGTGGCGTGGGGTGTTCCTTTTACCTGAAGGCGAGTGCGGTCACGGCGCATAAGCATGCGCATGTCGCATTCTGCCCAACCAGGCGCAATACTTATCGCTTGGCAACCGATGCGCATATATCGCGTCCGGCAAGCCGCGCTCACGCAAAACGCGCCAGCAACAACGCTTATCGTTGCTCCAGATATGCGATGATCTCGTCGTTGCCCTGAATAAGCTGACCCGCGTCGTGCAGATACGGAATAAGATTCGCATCGCCACCCAAGGCAAGCAGCTCTTCGTAAGGTGCCACTTGCTCAACATCGCGTTTATCCAGCTCAATGCCCTTTTCGTTGGCGTAATTCACCACAACCGAACACGTTGCACACGGTGCCCAGTAATACAGAATCGGTGCAGCCATACTTATCAGCGCCTCCTGTTATTCGCAGAATCAATCGCAACCCTTGAACAAAAGCCAAGAATCGCCGTCTGACATGAGTATACGGCGCAAACGCCTTTGCGGCTTCTGGAATCGCGCTATCGCGCCCTTTCTCCTCTTGACAAGTTACAGTGGCTCTGTATAAACTGTATTAGTATGCATAGTACAGTTAATACAGAACGAACACTGAAAGGAGGTCTTGCCCCATGATTGCCGTTGATTACCGCGACCAACGACCGCTCTATGAGCAGGTGCGCGATGCGTATCGACGCCAAATCCTTGCCGGTCTGCTTGAACCAGGCACTGAAATGCCTTCGGTACGCAGCTTAGCTGCGCAGCTTTCCGTAAACCCCAACACCATTCAACGCGCCTATCATGCGCTTGAAGCAGATGGCTGCATCTGCTCTGTTAAAGGCAAGGGCAGCTTCGTGTCATACAACCCCGAAGCATCTCAAGCACGAAAAAACGAACTTCTTGCCGCTTTCGACGAAACCGTGCAGGAACTTCTCTCGATAGGGGTAGACCCCGAAACCTTGATTGAACGCTTAAACGGAGGTGGAAATTGTGGCTGAATTCGCCGTACAAACGCTTCATCTAACGAAGCGCTTCGATGATTTTGTTGCGCTGAACAGCGTTGATATGCACGTCCCCACAGGATCGGTCTACGGGCTGGTTGGTCCAAACGGCGCAGGAAAAACCACGCTGCTGCAGCACATTGCAGGCATCTATCGCAAAGACAGCGGTGATGTGCTGGTATTGGAACAACCGGTGTTCGAAAACGTTGCCATCAAAGAGCGCATTGCGTTTGCGCCCAGCAGCTTCTACATTCCCGCGCGCGCCACGCTCAAAAGCCTGGTTTCTCTGCACGAATCAATAACGCCCCGCTTCGACAGGGGGCGCTTCGAAACGCTGCTGAGCAACCTCAATCTGCCCCTTACCCTGCCCTTCCGCAAGTTCTCGAAGGGCATGCAAAAGCAAGCGATGCTCCTGCTGGCGCTGGCATCGCGCCCCGATGTTTTACTGCTGGACGAGCCGATGGACGGACTTGATCCACTGGTAAGAAAAACGGCGTGGAGCATTGTCCTGAGCGACGTTGCGGAATTCGACACTACCGTTATAGTGAGCAGCCACAACTTGCGCGAGCTCGAAGGCGCCTGCGATCACTTGGGAATCATGGCAGAAGGCCAAATCATAAGCGAGCACGACCTGCTTTCGCTTGATGGTTCGCTGGTAAAGGTACAGCTGGCGCTGCCCGATGGCGTAGAGCTTGCGGGCGTGGACGTGCTGCACGAAAGCGCCGAAGGACGCCTGCGCACCCTTATCGTGCGCGGCAATGCTGATCAAGTGCGCACGGCGCTTTCTGCGCTGAACCCCGTGCTGCTTGAGATTATCCCGCTGTCCCTGGAAGAACTGTTCCTGCATGAGCTGAACGAGGTGAGCCTCCATGTCAAGAATATCGTTTTGTAATTTCGCTTTGGCAAAAGAGCTGTTCAAGCGAAATTGGTACGTGAGCGCTCTCTACCTTTTGGGATGGCTTCTCGCGCTGGTGCCCACCATTTCCCGCATGCGCTACACCGTTTACGTGTACAGCCTGGATCCAACGAACAGCCTTTCAAGTTACCTTCCCCTGTTCTTAACGTTTTCGGCGTTCTTCATGCTAGCGTACTGCGTGGTAGCTACCTGCGTGAACTGCGATTATCTGTTCAAGCCGGAAGCTGCGCGGTTTTACGGAGCAGGCGCGCTGCGCAGGTCAACGCTGCTGCTCACAAGCTTTGTTGTTACCGTTTTGCCTGGCCTTGCAGTAAATGTGATTGCGGGCTTGCTCTTTACGTTTGCGGAGTTGTCGGCTGGCTTCGAACTTTGCCTGGGTCCCACGCTTGTGGCATCGGGCTGTCTGCTTGTTATCATCCACAGCGGCCTGTGCCTGCTCTGTGCGGCGCTTTCGAGCTCGCGCTTGGTGTTCATCATTGTCACGCTTATGCTGCACGGCTATGCTTGCGTTGTTGATTTCGGCTTCAAAACGGCAACTGACCTGTTCTCCTACGGTGTTACTGGCAACCTGAATCCATCAAGCATCGCGTTGATATTCTCGCCCATGGCGCAGATGGAAACGCAGTTCGTGATGCCAACCTGGTATGCAACCCGGTATGACTTTTGGGGCATGCTTGCTGCCTACGCGATTGTTGCCGTGATTGCCGTTGCCGTGGCCTGCGTGCTCTTCAAATACCGCCGCGTGGAAGAAGTAGGTGAAGGCGTTGCCTTTAAAAAGCTGCGCCCCGTGTTCAGCATTATGTTCAGCATTGCGTTCGGACTGGGATTTGCCCTGGTCGGGTGCGCGTTTGCCGATTACGACAGCAGCGCAGCACAGCAAGCGAATAACCTTGGCCTTATGGGCGCGCTGATTGGCTTCTACCTTTTGGGCGCGTTGGGCTCTTACGCGGTTCTGGAAAGCATCATGGCGAAATCGGCGCGCGTTATCAAGCGACGCCTTCCCGGTCTGGCGCTGGTGGCGCTGTTGTGCGTGGGCGTGAGCGCAGGTGCTTATGGAGTAGCCAGCTGCGAGTCGAAATATGTTCCCGCGGAATCCGACATCGAGAGCGTTTTTGTAGACGGTTTAGACTTTGTCGCAGATAACCCCGAAAACATCAAAACCGTCACCGACCTGCACCAATCGATCATCGACGAGCACGAATCGCCCACGCAGAAAGGCTTACCGTCGGCAAATGCCACCTATAGCGGCAAATACATATATGAAGGCACCACCCGTCTTGATGCTTCGAGTTATTACCGTTCCTACGTGAGCTTCAATTACGAAATGAAAAACGGTGACGTAATCAAGCGCGGTTACGACATATACCTGCTCAAAGACGAGCTGAATGACCCCGCATCGTTCTCAAGCAAGATTGCCTCCTTTGCATCAAGCGATGCGGCACGACAAAACCGCATTGATCGGCTTTACGATTTGGCAGAATCTCGCCCCACCGCTGTTGTGGGAAGTGTCAACCTTTACCACGGAAAGTACGGAGGCGTTGAGATCCTTGAGGGCGAAATCACGCAAACCGACGATGCCCCCGGAAGCCTTGACGTGACCTTGACCGGAAACGAGCTCAAGGAGCTCCTGGACGCCGGCATGGCAAATGAGCTGCTGACCAGCGCTGCTTATGACCCCGGCCTTGCCATATGGGCACAAGGGAAGGACAACGCAGAGTACTGGGAAAACGTTATCGGGTACCTGAATCCCGGAGTTTACGCGTATGACCGATACGGCGAAGGCGCCATCGACAGGTTCCAGATTTACAGTGCCGTGAACCTCTCGTTCCAGGAAACGCCGAAAGCGCTTGCGTGGATTGCGCAGCACTACCGCATTGATCTTTCGGAAGCGATGCAGCAACCGTAGGGCCCGCAAAGCCGCCCTGTCGCCGCACAGAAAACGCCCCACATACTCACGTGTGCGGGGCGTTGTTGGTTCCTTCGCTTTGGGAAGAACGTTTAGTCCAAATGGCTTTTGTGTTGAACACGCGCCGCTTCGCTGTAATTTTCCTTATAACGCACGTCAATAAGCTCTGCCACAATAGAAACAGCCAGTTCATCGGTGGTTTTTGCGCCAAACTTCAAACCGATGGGTCGCTTGATGTGCGCCCAGCCTTCTTCGGTGGCGCCCAGCCCAATAACCAGGTCGTGAACCGTTTCGTTCTTACCCTTGCAGCCCATCATGCCCACGTAATGCGTGTTGCATGCCACGCCCCACGCGCAGCTCTGCGGGTCGTACATGTGGCCGCGCGTAAGCACGCGCACGTAATCGGCGGGGTCCGCAGCGTATTTCTGCAGGTCATCGAAGTTACCGCTCTCGAACAAAATGCGCTGCACGCCTGGGAAGCGCTCTTCATTCAAGAAAGCAGGGTCGTAATCGGCAACCGTCACTAAAAAGCCCAGATGGGTTGCAAGCTGCGCCACTTCGCAGGCAACATGCGAAGCGCCCAGCAGCCAAACACGCTTCGCCTCGAACAGCGGCGTGGCTTGCCAAATCAAGCCATCGAACTGCTCGTTGTGCATGGCGGGGCCGCGCGTTACATCCTTCATCTGCATCAAATCGCGCCCCGAGTACTCGTGTGCGCACACGATTTCCTTCGCATCGTTGGCAAAGAAAATGAAAGAGTCGCCATTAGCGGAGCCCTTGTCGCCGAACTTCTTCGTGACTTCGTTGTCCACGTTTGTCACGGCAACGGCTGGATCCAGAACAATCTTGAATCCCAACCAAGCCAAGTCGCGCTCATCAATAGCACGCAGCGCGCGCTCGAACACCGGAATGTCTGCACTGGTCAGCTTTGCAGCGATTTCGCACAATCTATCAGGCTCAACAGACGAAAACACTTCAGGATCAAGCTCGGGCACCTGACCCTTCTGCAGGCATGCTATAACCCGACTTTTGCAGCCAAAGAGGACCGTTCTCCTACGCTGGGAGAACGGCCCTTTTTCTAGTGACGTTTTCCGGCGTGGTACGCCCTAGCTCCTCGGTTTCCTCACATCCGCCATGATGGATCGGATCTGCCCGCGGGTGAGCACCTGGCGCGACAGGTCGATCCCGACGGCTCCCGCGAGCTCGTCGGTGAGGTCGGTCCGGTAGTCGAACAGGTAGAGGTTGCGGTCCATGAGGTGGCCCGTCACGCAGGCGAGAGCCTCCGATATCTGCGCTGCGGAGTATTTGCGCCCCGTGTCCAGCTGCATGAGCCGCATGGCGAGCAGCGCCACGTAGCAGACGAGGAAGTGGGCGCGTATGTGGGACTCGGTGGAGCAGTAGACGGGGCGCGCGCCGAGGTCGCCCTTCATCACCCGGAAGGACTCCTCGATCCTCCAGAGCCCGCGGTAGGCGTCGATGACCTCGCGGTCGTCCATGTCCTGCTCGGAGGTGACGATGCAGCAGTAGCCGTCCATGGCCTCGTCGGCGGCGATCCTGTCCCCGTCGATGACCCGGTTGTGGTCGGCGGCCTCGCCGGTCTCGCGCACGACGGGCACGTCCTTCGCGTAGCGCACCGACGTCTTGGCCGCCGCCGACGACATGTCGCCGCGGGCCACGGCGGCCCTGGACTTCTCGACGACCTTGGCGCGCTCGCGGCGGCTGCGCTCGAAGTAGTCGCGCGACCAGAAGGCCACCTCCTTCACCGGCACCATCGCCTTGCGCCTCCTGCCGTCCTCGCCCGCGACGTAGACCGCCTTCTCCGAGACGCGGCTCTTGATCTTGAAGGAGCCGGAGGCGCTCTCCTCGTAGCCCGCGTCGTCGAGCACCCACGACTTGAGCCCCTTGGTCGCCTTGCGCACGGACTGCGAGAAGATGTAGCCGTTGCCGCCGAGCACGCACGCGGCGATGTTCGCGGAGATGTTGAGGCCCTTGTCGGCCACGACCACCACCCGCTCCCCCCGGGGCAGGTCGCGCACGCCCGCCTTGGACATGGCCGGCAGCAGCGTGGTCATGTCGTTGCGGTTGCCGGGGAAGAGCTCGTAGCCCAGGGGCAGGCCGTCGGAGTCCAGGAACAGCCCCATCTGCACGATCGGGCTGGGCCTGTGCTCCTTGGAGACGCCGCGCATCCTGAAGCCGTCCTCCTCCCCGCACTCGAAGTAGAAGTTGGTGACGTCGTGGTACAGGCACGACGCGTCGCGCGGCCCGCGCGACTCCTCCAGCGACGCGTTCATCGAGCTTACGAGCGCGTCGGCGTTGCCGTCCAGGTAGGTCAGGCAGCGGTAGACGTCGTCGGCCGTGAAGCCGCACTTGCGGGGGAACCTCTCCCTGGCCTCCCAGGCGGCGTGCTTGGAGGAGGGGTGGGCGATGCGGTCCCACACGAGAAGCTCCAGGATCCGGCAGGGGTCGTAGGAGAACCCGCGCGCCGTGCGCTTGCGCTCGAAGAACGACCAGATCCCGAGGTCGCGGTGGAGGTAGGCGGACGGCACCGCCGCGCCGAGCTCGACGCGGCCCTCGGCGCGCTTGTCTATCTTCTTGGAGGCGGTGAACTGCACGGCGATGGGCGCCTCGGCGCGCGCGGCCTCGGCGGTCATGCGCCTGCACTCCTCCTCGAAGTGGGCGACGGGGTCGCCGAGCTCCGCCTCGAGGGCGTCGACGTAGCCGAGGCTTTTGACCGTCCTGGCCCTGTTCTTGCCGCCCGCGTCGCGGTAGCCCTGCACGATCGTGAGGTATGTGCGCCCGTTGGGCTTCTTCGGCTTCCTGAGGTACATATAGCCGTCCTGAACTGGGTTTACACGATGCCTGGTTATACCATACATCGCCATACAACGGCATATAAGGTCGTAAAAACTTGACAAAGAAAAAGCCCGTTGAACTGGGCGAGCGATCTGGAATCTATTCAGTTATGCTGCAAAAGTCGGGAGATGAGTTTTCGCCATTGTAGCGCAGCTTGTTGGATGAGCGATTCGCACGATATTCGAAGCAGACGAAAGCGTCAAAATAGTGCGGCATGGAATGAAGGAGCGTATCGAACGTGGCTGCGGCTCCTCTATAATGGCTACTCGAAAAAGAGAAAGGCTCACCTATGAAGTACAAAGTGCGTTTCATCAAGGATTCCGAGCGGTCGGATGTGTCCTTCGTCTTTGAAGAGACCGAGCTCGAGGCCGAAGATGAGGTGGCGGCGCGCGTCGCTTACGAGGCCGCGAAATCAACTGCCCCAGAAGGCGCCCTGCGCATCGATTTGGTGTGCGGCGAGGGCTACAACTGGGAAAAGGTGGCAGAAGACACCCTGTAGAAAGAGCCATCTCGCCCGGCGCACGCGATCGGGCGTCAGTTGCGCGCACCGCTCACCGACGCGAAAGGCGTCCAACCGCGCTTTACACGGACTTTACAATTACAAGATGTTTCCCAGACACGCCCTCCCTAATGTGTTCATCGGCCTCGGAGGGACGGGTTGGGCTTGCGCCCTTCGAGCGGAGAGAAAACTCGAAGGGAGAACAAAGACACATGGATCCGGCAACTTTGGTTGTGGTGGTGCTCGTCATCGTCACGGCTCTCATATTCGACTTCACGAACGGATTTCACGACACCGCCAATGCCATGGCAACCTCCATCGCCACGGGCGCGCTCAAGCCGAAGACCGCCGTCATCGCAGCGGGAACGCTCAATCTAATCGGTGCATTTCTGTCAACCGAGGTGGCGAAGACCATCTCGGGCGGCATCATCAACGAGCAGCAGGTCACCATCAGCGCGGCCTTCATTTTTGCCGGACTGGTCGGCGCAATCATATGGAACCTCATCACCTGGCTCGTCGGCCTGCCGTCGAGCTCCTCGCATGCCCTGTTTGGCGGCCTGGTCGGTGCTGTCATCGTGGGTGCAGGCGTTGAAGGCGTGAATTTTGCCGCGGTGCTCACCAAGGTGCTCATCCCCGCGCTCGTAAGCCCGGTGGTTGCGGGGCTTGCGGCCTTCTGCGCGGTGAAGCTGATCTTTTTCGTGGTGCGCAAGATGGAAGAGGGGCAAATCGAGTCGGGATTCCGCCACGGCCAGACGGTGACGGCGTGCCTCGTCGCGCTCTCCCATGGTACCAACGACGCCCAAAAGACGATGGGCATCATCACGCTGACGCTGATCGCTGTGGGCTTCCAGCCTTCCGGTTCGGGTCCTGAGCTGTGGGTCGTCGCCATCTGCGGCCTCTCTATCGCACTTGGCACCTACATGGGCGGCTGGCGCGTCATCCGCACGCTTGGCAAGGGCCTGACCGAGATCTCGACTCCGCAGGGCTTTGCCGCAGAGGCAGCTTCGGCGACTACGATTCTCGTCTCCTCTCACATGGGCTTTGCGCTCTCGACCACGCAGGTGTGCTCCGGATCCATCATCGGCTCGGGTCTTGGAAAGAAGGGTAACGAGGTGAACTGGGGCGTTGCCGGCAAGATGGTCATCGCGTGGCTTGTCACCTTCCCGGCTGCCGGCATCGTGGGTGCCCTTGCCTGTGCGCTCGCGAAGACGGGGCTTTGGGGCACCGTCGCGGTCGCGTTCATCGCGTGCGCCGTTGCGTTCATCATCTGGCGCATGTCCCGCCGCAACCCGATCAATTCCGCGAACGTCAACGAGCGAGCCGATGTGAAGGTCAACGCCAACACGAACGCGAAGACCGTCGCAGCCGCCGCCTAGCAAGGAGGAACTCGTCACATGCTGACTCAAGAAATCGTTAGTTTTATCACCGTTCTCGTCGTTGTCGTTTGTGTTGCGTGCTCGATTAGCGTACTGTATGCATCAGGGCTGCGCTTGTGGGCGCGCGCCGACGGGGACGCGGAGCGCGAGTCTCGTTTGATGACCCGTCTCGCCTCGGCCGTCTGCTTCGCCGCCTGTGTGGCCATCGTGCTGTTCGCACTGTGGCTTATGATTCCGATGTTCCACTAGCTGGAAGAGAAACGGAGGCCTTCTATGGCGAGCATTCTCGTTGGTGTTGATGGAAGCGAGCGCGGTCGTCGCGCACTGGATTGGGCGGTCGCGCGTGCCGAGCGCACGGGTGCAAGCTTGATGCTTCTCGCGGTCGTGAATTCTGCTGAGGCGAAGAAGCTTGGTGCCGAGGCCGAGATGGTGCACACCACCGTCGAGGCGGCGCTTCGCGAGAAGAAGGAAACGCTTGCTGCCGAGCATTCCGGCGTAACCGTGGACACGAAGATCGTTGATGGCCCTACCGTGGAATCGATTGTGGAGGAAGCTGCCAACCACGACATGGTGGTTTTGGGGTCGCATCACGGGGCGTCTATCACCGAGACGTTCGGCGGCGCGACCGGCTTGCGCGTCTCTGTGCAGGTGAAGATTCCCACGGTCGTTGTGCCGTGCGACTGGGATGTGACCTGCGCCGGCAAGTCTGGCATTGTTGTGGGCGTGGGTCCCGACAACGTGTCGGATGCCGCGGTGGCGTTCGGCGTCGGCGAGGCGATCGATTCCGCCCAGCCGCTCGAGCTGGTAAGTGCATGGGGCATCCCCGCCTGGATGTCGCGTCCCGCAGAAGGCATGGGCGGCGGCCTTGAAGAGGTTGGCCGTCAGCGTCAGGCAGAAGTCGATGAGTTCGTCGCGCGCATCACGACCGCAAACCCCGCGCTCGAGGTGGCGGGCCGCTCGATCGAGGGGCCTTCTCCCACGCGCGTGCTTTTGGATGCGTCGAAGGATGCGCAGCTGCTCGTTTTAGGCACGCATTCCCGTGCCGCGCTCGGCCGTGCGCTGTTCGGCTCGGTCACGCATAGCATGCTTTTGAACCTGGCCACGCCGACGGTCGTCGTGCCGAAGGCCTAAGGCTTAAGACAGCGCCCGCGCGCAAGCTGATTTCGCCCTGACAGGCCCGCAATCGCAGTTCATCGCTGTCGGTTGCGGGCCTTTTTACGTGAAAATGCGCACGTGTAGCGTGCCCGTAACACACGCGTATGCGAAGTGTAGGATAATAAGGTCTGCAACCATACACCACAAGCTGGAAATCACGAGGCTGGCCGCGAGGCCCGGGTGAGATAGAGGGGTTTCTATGATCAAGCTTTACGATGGCGGAGTGTTCCTGCGCGAAGGAACCGAGATCGTTCCCGAAGTGGAAGCGGCGGCGCGCGGCATCTCGAAGACGCCCGACGAGGCGCGGCGGGAGACGATTGCATACTCGATTTTGCAAGCGCACAACACCTCGGGCGATCCGAGTGCGCTGAAGATCCGCTTCGACGCGATGGCCAGCCACGACATCACGTTCGTCGGCATTATTCAGACCGCGCGTGCATCGGGCATGACGGAATTCCCCCTGCCCTACGTGCTCACCAACTGCCACAACTCGCTGTGTGCCGTGGGCGGTACCATCAACGAGGACGACCACGTCTTCGGCCTTTCTGCCGCGAAGAAGTACGGCGGCATCTTCGTTCCCCCGCATATTGCGGTGATCCATTCGTTCATGCGCGAGAATTTCGCGGGCTGCGGGAAGATGATCTTGGGCTCCGACTCGCATACGCGCTATGGCGCCCTCGGCACGATGGCTATCGGAGAAGGAGGCGGCGAGCTGGCGAAACAGCTGCTGCGCGACACCTACGACGTGGCGTACCCCGG
>NZ_CAKUAL010000061.1 GCF_934636505.1 uncultured Ellagibacter sp. | reverse complement strand
GGCCGAACAGCGCAGTGTGCAGCTTTATCCAGGACAATTGCGGCGAAGAGCTGAGTCCACTCTTTGCAGGACAGCTCTACCACTCGCGTTCCGTGCTCTTCCTGCCCGGGTTTTTCAAGGAATTGGAAAGTCGCTATCCCGCCGAGTTCGAAGGGCTCTTCGAAGCGTTCGCCGAGCCGTGGCACGAAGAAGCGGCGTCCGCCATTTGCCATGCGCTGCAGCGAGTCAGCGAGGAGCGCGCCCGCGCAGTGGGCGGACATGTGTACATGCAGGGCATCGTGGAGACGATGGTCGCCGAACTAGCCTGCTCACGCGCGGCTTGCGAACAGGCTCGACAGGCAGCCGGCGCGCGGGCAAGCATCAATCTCGCCGAAGAGGCGGCAGCAACCGTAGAGCGCGCTCTTGACGCAGGCAAGCGTGTAAGCGTCGACGAGCTCGCCGATCGCCTGTACACGAGTCGATCAAAGCTCTGCGCCTCTTTCAAAGCCGAAACAGGCGAATCCGTAGGAGCCTATGTACGCAGGCGGCGCACTGAGCGAGCATGCGACCTGCTCGCCGACAGCTCGCTTTCCGTGGGGCAAATCGCCGAACGCCTTGGCTACCCGCAACAAGCCGCCTTCGCCCAAGCCTTCAAGCAGCAGACGGGGCTCTCGCCCACAGCCTGGCGCACGCGCAATCCTTAGGCTCTGGCGGCCATATCTCTCTCGAACGATCTGTCGCAGGCTGAAGCCCTCGCCTTGCAAGCGGAGTCGCGACACTAGCGTTCGGCACGCTACCGTGCCCGACACGAGAAACCCCCTATTCTGGACAAAAAGTGGCGTTTAAGGGGGGGTCGCCCCTCCCAAGCGGGCCCCCGACCCCGCCGCGCGGCCGCAAAACGCGAGGGGCGCTGCACGACAGCGACCCTATGCGACCTCTCGTTCTCGAGCCCATCCCCCTAAAACGGCCCTTTTTGTCCAGAAATCCCTCGATTGCGTGTCAGCAGGCATCCTACCGCGAGCGCGACCGCACGACGCCCAGCTTGCCCCTTTGTGAATCCCTCCAAACGCATGCAGTTTTTCTTGCGCGCCCCTTGACAGTATCATCGGTATTCCTATACTTATGAACAGTTGCTCATATGTTTACATGAATGAGCAAACAGAAGTTGCGAAAGGATCCATCATGACGGAGAGCTCCAGCCATATCGTGCAAGAGGCAGAGTCTATCGTGAACGCAGCAGACGTACCTAGCGCGAACTCCGTGGAGGCGCCCCGCGCAAACACGCCCTCACCCGTCGAGGAGGTCTGCCCCTGCGGCTGCAATCGCGAGGAGACATCCTGCCTGTTCGACGAGATGCCCGACGAAGAGCTCCTCTACGACCTGGCCGATCTGTTCAAGGTGTTCGCCGACACCACGCGCATCAAAATCCTCTATGCGCTCATGGGGCACAGCCGCTGCGTCGCGGACATCGCCGAGATCGTCGGCGCAACGCAAAGCGCCGTGTCGCATCAGCTGCGCACGCTGAAGCAGGCCCGCCTCGTGAAATTCCAGCGTGACGGCAAAAACGTCATCTACTCGCTTTCCGACAACCACGTCTACACCATGCTCGCCCAGGGCATGACGCACATCTGCGAATAATAAGGAACCGACCGAATTCCGGCTCACATAAATCCCGAGGAAAGGACTCCCCCATGCGTAAGTCGTTCAAGCTCGAAGACCTCGATTGCGCCAACTGCGCCGCCAAGATGCAGGACGCCATCAGCAAGATGCCCGGCGTCGAGAAGTGCACCGTCAACTTCATGATGCAGAAGATGACACTCGTAGCTGACGATGCCCGTTTCAACGAAATCCTCGACGAGGCGCAGAAAACCATCCACAAGTTCGAACCCGACTGCAACATCGTCCGTTAATTCGGCAGGCAACGAACAGCCCTGCCCCTTTCAAAGTAGTTCTCTGCCGAGGAGGCGAGGCGGTTTTTGGCGACTCTTGAAAACCATATAATGCGCGCAAAGCGCGCTGTATAAAGCATGAAAGAGCGCAGCGCATGAGGTGAAACGCAAAGCGTTTCACCGAACAGCGAAGCGGGGAGCCAAAAACCGCCTCGCCTCCTCGGCAGAGAACGGACAGGCCTACCACCTATGAACAAAAAGCAGATCAAATGGCGCAACCGCATCATCGTCGCGCTCGTCATCTTCTTCGTCGTCTTCGCGGCAACGGAGTTCCTTCCGCTTGACGCGTGGCTCGGCAGCGAGACGAACGCCGTCTACGTCGAGTTCGCGCTCTTCCTCATCCCCTACCTCATCGCTGGCTACGACGTCGTCGTCAAAGCCGTCAAGAACATCGGCCACGGCCAAGTCTTCGACGAGAACCTCCTCATGACCATTGCGACCGTCGGCGCGTTCGCCATGGTGTTTTTCCCTGAAACGGGGCCGCACATGGCAGAAGGCGCCGCGGTTATGCTGTTCTACCAGGTGGGAGAGCTCTTCCAGAGCTACGCCGTCGGCAAAAGCCGCAAGTCCATCGCCGACATGATGGATATCGCGCCCGACTACGCGAACATCATGCAAGATGGCGAACTTGTTGAGGTCGACCCTGACGAGGTGGAAGTCGGCGACGAAATCATCGTGAAGGCGGGCGAGCGCATCCCCATCGACGGCGTTATCGTGAAAGGCGCGTCCCAGCTCGACACCGCAGCACTCACCGGCGAAGCCGTCCCGCGCGTCGTCGAAGAGGGCGCCGAGGTATTCTCTGGCTGCGTGAGCCTGACCGGCGTGCTCACTATCCGCACGACGAAACCCTTCGGCGAATCGACGGTCAGCCGCATCCTTGAGCTTGTCGAGAATGCCTCGGAGAAGAAGGCGCGCACCGAGAACTTCATCACGCGCTTCGCCCGCTACTACACGCCGGCCGTCGTGATCGTGGCGCTGCTGCTCGCGGTCATACCCCCGCTCCTTGGCGCGGGCGCCTGGTCGGACTGGATCCTGCGCGGGCTCACCTTCCTCGTCGTGAGCTGTCCCTGCGCACTTGTCATCTCCGTGCCGCTGTCGTTTTTCGGCGGCATCGGCGGCGCCTCGAAGTGCGGCATCCTTGTGAAGGGGTCTAACTACCTCGAGACCCTCGCCAAGGCCGAGACCGTCGTCTTCGACAAGACGGGCACGCTCACCAACGGCACCTTCAACGTCGTCGCCGTCCATGCGGAGGCGGGCGTCGACCCCGATCTTGTCCTTTCCTTCGCAGCATATGCCGAGACGTACTCCGACCATCCCATCGCGCTGTCGGTGAAGGCCGCCTACACGGGCGAGATCGACCGCGCGCGCATCAAAGACGTCAAGGAGGAAAGCGGGCATGGCGTTCGCGCCCAGGTCGACGAGCACATCATCGCCGTCGGCAACGAGAAGCTCATGATGGCAGACAACATCGCCTGGCACGAGTGCGAGCTTACGGGGACCATCCTGCACGTCTCGCTCGACGGTTCCTACATCGGTCACATCGTCATCGCCGACGTCGTGAAGGACGACGCCGCGGAGGCCATCGCAAACTTGAAGGCGGCCGGGGTGAAGCGCACCGTCATGCTCACCGGCGACCGCGATGACGTTGCGCGCGCCGTCGCCGAGAAGCTCGGAATCGACGAATACCGAGCCTCGCTTCTCCCGCAGAACAAGGTCGAGGAAGTCGAGCGACTCATCAACGACACATCGAGCAAGGGCACGCTCGCGTTCGTGGGCGACGGCATCAACGACGCGCCGGTGCTCACGCGCGCCGATATCGGCATCGCCATGGGGGCGATGGGCTCCGATGCCGCCATCGAGGCCGCTGACATCGTGCTCATGGACGACAAGCCCTCCAACATCGCACGCGCCATTCGCATCGCGCGCAAGACAATGGGCATCGCCTGGCAGAACATCATCTTCGCACTGGGAGTGAAGCTCATTGTGCTCATCTTGGCTGCGCTCGGCATCGCCAACATGTGGCTCGCCGTGTTCGCCGACGTGGGCGTCGCCATCATCGCCATTCTGAACGCGATGCGCTGCATGAGCGTGAAAAACCTCTAGGAACCAAAACAGTTCGGCAACGCAACCAGGCGCGGGATGCCCTCAGGGCCATCCCGCGCCTGTAAAGTTATCCCTTAGTCTGAGCGCCCTTGAGCTCGAACGGCATCGGATCGTCCTGTCCGCGCCAGTTCGCAACATCGAACTGACAGGTCCAGTGCCCCACTGCGCGCACGACGAGGGCGCAACCCATCACACCGAGAAATGCGGCGAACAGCGCAACCGCTAAGGCGACAACCATCAAAATCATTGCCGCGACGACGACGGGCAAGAACGAGGCATCGCTCGCATGAACCCCCGTGCTCGCGAAAAACGACACGCAGAGGATACCGGCGAAGATCACGACGCTAACCGCAAGGGCAATGGCGATGCCCGCAACGAACGAGACAATCAGCCACATGCCGAGTATGCGAAGGATTCCCTTGAAATCGTGGCGTATCATCGCCCAAATGCGCGAAACCTGGAAGCCCGCAGAGAGGCGCCCGTAAATCGACATCCGCATCGTCCCGACCCACTTGAACAGGGTGATGATGAACGAAACCGCACACAACACGGCAAACGAGAACAGCGATAAAAGTCCCGACACCAAGCCGAGGGGCGCAACCGTCTGGTAAATCGAGTGGACATCTCCCCAGACGAACGCCGAACCAGCGAAACTTCCCGACGAAATCAGGCCGCCCGCGCTCTGAAGCACGTTCATCACCACAGCGCACACCACAGCGATCACTGCCGCAAAGAAGCCGCGCGAATACAGCGTCCCATCGGCGTTCTCGAAGATTCTCTCGGGAAGCGGAGCGTGCACGCCCCACGCCATATCGCGCGCCCATCCCCACAGATAGCCCGCGATCACAATCCAACCGAACACGGGGATGAAGCACAAAAGCGCCAAAAGGAGAATGCGCGTCGCCCAATGCGGCGACTGGGTGATGTCGCTCCACGCCGTCTTGAAATACCCTCGCTGCATCGGTTGCTCCTTTCTCTGTCGGTCCCACTATAGGACATCGGCATGACAAAGCCGCACGCCCGTTACCAGGGCGTAACCGAGAGAGGCGCAACAGAAAGCGCATCGCCGTCATCCCCCCCGACGCAATCGAAGGAGTGTCCTCGAAGAAAGGCGCGAGAAGCATCGAGGGAAACGGCGGCTGCCAGATTAGGCTCGCCTCGCCGCCTCTTTTTCGACACCGAAGACAACTGCGAGCAAAAGCTATGCCAGGAACTTCCTCGTCAAGCCGGCTCGTGTTTGCGTATCGGTCTTCTTATAGATGGAGGTCAGGTGCTTTTGCAGCATGCGGAGCGAGATGTCCATCTCGGACGCGATTTCCTTGAGCGCCCGCTCGTCGGCGGTAACAAGAACGAGCACCTCGGCCTCGCGCGGCGTCAAGCCGTATTCTTCCACAAACGCCGCCGGATCGACTGCAGAACGCGCCTCCTCTTCAAGCACCGTGTCCAGGCGAAAGGCCCCCGACGCGAAAAACACGATGATGATCGTCACGAACAGGACCATGCAGATCGCAATCATGAGGATGAGGCTCCCCGCCTGGATAAGGGCAAGAGAAGGCCCGACTATCGCAAAAGCGCAGGCGTTGTTGATCGCGCGACCCATTCCCGCCCACAAGGCAGGCCGCTTGGTTTTCGGCGCCATGAGCATGAAACTCGCCGTGAAATAGGTGACGAAGAACCCCGAAGCGAGGTAGAAAAGGACGAGTCCCCAGAACAGACCACCATTCGTTTCGGCTGCAAGGATGGCGATGGTCGAAAGCAGAAGCACGCAGAACATGATGAAGTTCATATAGCGGCGCTGCCGTATGTCGAAAAGCGCACCAGCCGCGATGGCGCTTACCGCAAGGAGAAGCCTTGGCCAGCTTCCCACGTCAAGATCCCCACCGGCGTCCGCGAGCGTGACGATGTTGTCGAGCGTTACGAACATGAGCGAGACGAGCGCCACGATTACCGAAAGCCAGAGAGCTCCCCGAGGGGAAGCGCTTGGGCAAGCCGCTCGTCCGCCTGACGCGTTCGGCTCGTTTTCCCCGCTCAGCTTGTCATGCACATCCCGCTCGCTTGGCATCGGCTCACCTGAGACCCGGGTCGCACCGTCGCAGCGTCCGCCCGCAAAGCGTCGACGGCAAACCACAAGGAGCGCAGCTGCGCCGACGGCGAGAGCGATCGATGCCGCAAGGCGATCCGAGAACGCCGCGTTGGCGACGAACTGTATGGCGATTCCCACGGCGTAGGCAATCCCAACTAGCAACGCGGCATGATCGAACCCCGCAATCTTGCGAGACGCCGCCCAATGGACAGCTCCTCCCAAGACTCCCAGAAAATAGAAGCAAATCACACCGATGACCTGCATCAACAGCAGACTAGGCTGGGCGAATAGGACGGCGATGCCGCCAAATCCCACAACCATAGACACCATCGAGCAACCCAAACGCACCCTTCGCGGCGTTCGGGAAAAAGGCTCGAAACAGCAAAAGCCCACAGCGCTCGCGCCGAGTATCATGCCCTGGTTCAAAACGACATCGGCCGGGGACATGAAGCCGGCGAGCGTCGCATCGAAGAAATACTCGCCACCGAGAAAGACGAAGTAGAACAGGGCAAGCGCCATCAATTCCCAAGCATGTGTTTTCAGGCTGGCGGTCATGAGCTCCTGTGCGCGAGGCGATAGTTGAAAACTGCTTCCCCATTATACCAATGGCGAGCGAATATCGAGGAAGGACGGGGACACTATCCGCAACTGGCGCCTCGATCGCCTGAGATATTCATTAGCTTCCTATAAGTCTATGAGAACCCCGTATCGGGCCGCACCCGCTTCCCGTCATTTTCCCATTTCTGAATACCGCCAGCTCAGAAGCTTACATGCAGGCATGGTTCGCATAGACGAACCTTCCGCCCGCCCGACATCGCAGCCTCCCCTTCTCATCCCATAAAAAAGACCCTCCCAAAGGAGGGTCTTTCTCACTGCGAATCTAAAAAGAATCGAGTTACTTGAGGGTGACAGCAGCGCCAGCCTCTTCGAGCTTGGCCTTGATTTCCTCAGCCTTGTCCTTGGCAACGCCTTCCTGGATAGCCTTAGGAGCGTTCTCGACAACTTCCTTGGCTTCCTTGAGGCCGAGACCGGTGATCTCACGGACAACCTTGATGACAGCGATCTTGTTGTCGCCGAAGCCCTCGAGGACGACGTCGAACTCGGTCTTTTCCTCAGCGGCAGCAGCGCCAGCAGCCGGAGCAGCAGCAACGGCAACGGGAGCAGCAGCGGACACGCCAAAGGTCTCCTCGATGTCCTTCACGAGCTCGGAAGCCTCGAGCAGGGACATCTCCTTCAGAGCCTCAATGATCTCTTCGCGAGTAACAGCCATGTTAGTTTCCTTTCAAAGGGGCTGGGACCTTCCCAGCCGAATGTTTTTCGTTACGCGGCGTCTCTCAGGCCGCATGAGCTGATGCTAGGCAGCTTCCTTCTGGTCGGCCACAGCCTTGGTGACCTGAGCCAGACCGCGCGGCACGCCAGCGATGGCGGTCGCGAGACCCTGAGCCACACCGTTGATAGCAGCAGCGATGTGAGCGTAGAGCTCTTCGCGGGAAGGCAGAGAAGCGATAGCTTCCACCTCGGCAGCAGAAACGGCAGCACCGTCCATGATGCCGCCCTTGATCTCGAGAACGTCGTTGCTCTTGGCGAACTCCTTGACAGCCTTAGCAGCAGCAGCCACGTCGTCACCGCAGAACACGAACGCGCTCGGACCCTGAAGCATGTCGTCGAGCGTCGGCAGCTCAGCGTCAGCCAGAGCGATGTGCATGAGGGTGTTCTTGTAAACCTTCATGACAGCGCCAGCCTCACGCACGCTGCGGCGAAGCTCCTGGATCTGCTTCACCGTGAGGCCGCAGTAATCCACGACCCACACCGCGGAAGTAGCCTCGAGGTCCGCCTTGACGTTGGCGAGCATTTCTTGATTCTTTGCGTTGGGCATTCGTACACCTCCTTTTCCTCAAACTCGAGTTCCGCCCCTTGGGGTGGAGCCGCGTTCGAAGAAACGAAACGACCCCCACCGTCACAGGACAGCAGGGGTCGTCAAAGCTCAACGCTTAGATAACCACCTCGGCGGGCCGCATTCTTATGCGATTAAACCTTTCGGTGCCTGCTGTCTTGGGCAGCGGAACAATTTCATCTTGCACTGCTTTTATGCAGCTCTTATATGATACGCATCTACACCGTGGTGTCAACGCTTTTCTGCTCGGTTCCCGCCGTCTTCACACTGTCGATAGATTGAGCGGGAAATGCCGTCGTGCCAGCATCGATGTAGGTGAAGGAAATCTCATCACCAGCCGAGTAGGCAACAATCTCGAGCATGCCGGGCAGCGGGAAATCGTAGATCGAGGAATCGCCCTGAAGCGTCACATAGTAGTGAGAATTCCCCTCGATGACCGCCTGCGCCATCGTCGCAATGATGCCCTTGGTCTGCTTCACGTCCGTCGGCGTGGAATCTCCCGTGTCGACGCCGTTCGTCGCGAGAAGGGCCTCGTAGGACTTCTGGCACTCCGCGACCGTATCGCCAACCGCCACGTTCTGGTAGCGCTGGATGTCGATCATCGCGAACTTCTTCACGAGTCCCGCGCTGTCCTTGAGCGCCATGAAGTACGTCGGTTGGTTCGCCACATTGATAAGCAGCGGGAAGGTGGCCGTGTAGCGCAAATTCTGAACCTGGCCCTCGGCGGATTGCATCGCCGACTCTTCCGTAGCGCCCGCAACCGAATAGAAGTGCGACTCGGCCGTGCGCTGATTCACCAGCACGAACCCGACGATGGAGTTGTCGGCCGTCGCCGAAGTGACGCCGGTGTAGACCCACACGTCGTCGTCTTTCGCGATGTAGTTGTAGCCGACGTTTCCGTCGGTACCAGGGGTGGTTTGGACCACGTTCTTCTGGCCGAGCCAGCTGTTAAGCCAACCGTCCTTGTAAGCGCCCGACCAGTTGTACTGCTCGATAAGAAGCTCTGCGGGATATGCGCGGTCAACCCATTCAGGAACCTCATCAATCGAGATGTCGGTGCACTCGCCCGTCGTTGCGTTCACCATGACGACGCGGTCGATGGTCGTACCTCCAAACAGGCCGATCGTACGCTTCTGCACGGGGCAGATCCACCACGGGTGGCCATCCTCGTCAATCTCGAACGACTTCTCGTCAAACATATAGAAGGGGTACTTCAGCTGCACGTAACGGTCGATGTTGCGCGCAAGCGGCTCTGACTGGGAATAGAAGATGGCGTTGTCGCCGAGCGTCACGATTTGCGCATCCTGCGTCGTCATGTCGACAAGTGCGTACGCGGGAATGCCCGTGCCACGGTTGGTAAACCACTTGAACAGGTCGGCGTAGCCGAGTGGGCTCACGCGAACCGGCGTGCCCTGGTAGTTGATCTGGCTGTAAAGCGAAGAGATCTCGAACTGGCTGACGTACTCGGGAATCGAGCCCATCTCGCGATTGCCGAGAAGAATCGCGGAGTCACGGTCGATCACCGGGATCTCGGAGTAGTTCACCTCCTGAATGTCGGAGGCGAAATCGTGGTCGACGGTATTGAGCACCGTGGCATACTTCGCCGCGTTGCCCGGGAAAAGCGACAGCGACATCAACGCACCGATAATGCCCACGCAAGCGACGGCGACAGGGATGAAGGAGAGCGCCTTAAACGTCTTCGCCTTGCCCTCGTTGCGCTCGGCGCGCTTGCCCTTCCCTTCCTTGTAATTCGAGGAGCGCACGCGGAAGAACAAAAACGTCGGCAGCAAGATGAACACCGCGATGAAGAACCAGGTGTCGACGCTATGGATGTTGATAGGCGGATGGAACCACCAATAGGCAGCAAGAATAACGACAACGAGAACGATGACCGCAACGATAATCGCCTTCTTGCTCCACGATTTCATGTTCTCGATGATGTGCGGCATCTCGACATGCGGCGCCTTCGGCCCACCCGAACCGCGAGAAGATCCCGCATCGGCAGCCTTGGCCGAGTCGTCCGCATCGGAGCCGCTGCCGAAAGGCGAGCCGAACGAATCGGTGTTCATGCCGGATTGCTTAAGCGCCTCGAGCAAAGCGTCAAGTCCCGATGATTGCTTCAAACGTATCCCTCCTTGATAAGGTAATTTTCCCCACTATACACGAAAATGCCCAGTCCCTCGCGAGACCGAGCATTTCCGTTACCGTCCTTTTACCATCGAGAAGATGGCGAATGTAACCTACTTCGCGAGAGCTGCAACCAACGCATCGGTGAACTCGGTGCAGCTCGCCGCAGGCTTGTCGGAACCCGTCAGCTTGCGAATATCACCCGTCAGCCACTCGCCAGCCGCATAAACCTCCTTCACTGCAGCGCGAATACGAGCCGCAGCTTCAAGCTCGCCGAGATGATCGAGCATCATCGCAGCCGACAAGATTTCCGCAGTCGGGTTCGCCTTATTCTGCCCCGCAATATCGGGAGCTGAGCCGTGAACCGCCTCGAAGACAGCGTATTCCTTACCAATGTTCGCGCCCGGGGCGATACCCAAACCGCCAACAAGGCCCGCCGCCAGATCACTTGCAATATCGCCATACAGGTTCGGGAAGACGACAACATCGAATTGCGAGGGGTCAGTTACCATGTTCATGCAGAAGGCATCGATGATGCGGTCGTCGAAATCGACGCGACCCTCATATTCCTTGGCAACCTCGCGCGCGACGCGGAGGAACAAACCATCGGAGTACTTCATGATGTTTGCTTTGTGAGCAGCGGTAACCTTCTTGCGACCGTGTTTCAGCGCATACTCAAATGCATATCGAACAATATCCTGCGAGGCAGTAACCGAAATCGGCTTGACGGAGATGCCGGAGTCGGGGCGAATGGTGCCCGCACCCTCTTCCTCGCAAAGGTCAATCAGCTTCCGAGCGCCTTCGGAGCCTTCCTCGAACTCGACGCCAGCATACAAATCCTCGGAATTTTCGCGAACGATCACCAGGTCGACGTTGTCATAGCGACCACCAGCACCGGGAAGCGAAATGACAGGGCGCAGGCAGACATAAAGGCCAAGCGTCTTGCGAAGCGCAACGTTTACGCTGCGAAAACCAGTGCCAACGGGAGTCGTGATTGGTCCCTTGATGGCGACTTTGTTGCGCTTGACGGCTTCAATCGTAGAATCAGGGAGCGGCGTGCCCTCGGTTTCAAGGCAATGCGCGCCAGCCTCGGCGATTTCCCAATCGATTTCCGCACCACAGGCCTCGACGACACGCTGCATAGCGGCCGAAGTCTCAACGCCGATTCCATCACCGGGAATCAAGGTCACCGTATGACGAGCCATAGCTCCTCCTCACAAACCCGTCGCAAACGCGACTCAAACGAATACGCTTCAAGGATACGCATAGAAAAGAACGTCGAATGTTACATTGTAGTCGACGGCACAAATAGGCTAGGACAGGTTCTCGACGATGGTCGTCGCCTTTCGCCTCAAGGCACCGCGCCCATTCTTCGAGTCGAACAACATCCGTTCAGCAAGCTCGGATTTCACCGACTCCGAAAGATGCCCCGTTGAGAAATCGAGAAGCGAGTTCAGCATATCCTGGAACTCAAGGTCGCCATGCCAGCATTGAATGCCCTCATCAACAAGCGGCCACACACGATCGGAATTTTGCTCGGAAATTGCGCCAAACTTGCAGAGGAATCGCATCGCAGCAAGATGCAGCGGACCGCTCTCCTCGTCGAAAAGCGCGTTTTCTGCACCATCGATAGCGTCAGCGCAAAGCGAAGCATCGACATCGCAAAGACGAGTCAGCACATCGAGACATTCCCAGCGCGTCTGGGCCTCAGGGCGAGATAGTGCATCAACGAAAATCTGGCTGTAGCCGGAAACCGCAGCAGCGTCGGAATGGGAAACCGCTGCGAGGACCTGCGCAGCCTGCTGTCGAGATCGACGCGTCCCATTTGCCAATGCATTTGCAATCTTGTCGAGCGTCTCATGGTCGGAGACGCACGACGCAGCGAGGTTCAGAACAGTCTCACTATATTCAGCCACGAAAAGTCAGTCCTCTCAAACATACACACTATAATTAATTCATATTGTACCTGTAGATATACGAGTAAATATAAATGAGCGGACAAACAACATGGTGAAACAGAGAAACTCAATGATAGAAAGCGAAATAATGCTTGAAGAATTACCGTGAATTCCCGCCCGAGCGCAAAGGAAAGGGGGGCCGCAGGCCCCGGGCACGCCCCCGGGGCCGCGGCCCCCCCTGCGCAAAAGAAAAAGCGCCGCCCATGAGCGGAACGCCCTATCCTCCCACGGACTTGCTCCGCAGTACTTTCGGCGAGGAGGGGC
>NZ_CAKUAL010000060.1 GCF_934636505.1 uncultured Ellagibacter sp. | reverse complement strand
GAAAGCCGCTCATGCGCCCCTCGCCCTCGAAAGAGCGGAAGCGCGCCTTGCGGCGGATCCAGTCGGCGCACTCGGTGGCCACGGCCTTCTGCGTGAGCTCGTTGCGCAGCTTGATCTCGAAGTCGGTGCCGCAAAGGCCCTGCTCGCGGGAAAGGCGCGGGATGTAGAACTCGCGCTTCTCGCGCGCTGGGCGCTGCTTGGTGAACGCCTGCGACGTGAAGACGAAGCGCAGCTCGTCGATGTCCTCGAGCTGCTCGGCAAGTTCCTGGTAGGCGTACATGGAGAACACCGACGCGGCTATCGCCACGCGGTCGCCGCCGGCAATATTGGCGACGAGGTCGTCCTTGACGATGCGCGCCCTGTTGTCGAAGAAGTCTGGCTGCATGGATTTTATGCCCCCTTCTTCGCGAGCTCTTCGATCATGCACGTGCGCACGAAGGCGGAGAAGCTCATGCCCCGCAGGGCCGCCTCCTCCTTCGCCGCGTCGCGCAAGGTGTCGGGAATGCGCAGGGTCACGGAGACCTGGTCGCCGCCAACGAGGAAGCTGCGAATTTCAGTCTCGTCTGGGTTGCCCTTGATGAGCTCCTTGTAACTGTTAGGCACCTGCGCTCCCATCGTTCAAATCGCAATACAAATGCGTTTCGAGTTATTTCGATTTATTATAGCGTTACGACGCGATGCGACGAGAAACGATGCGCTGCGGCGTGATGTATCGCGGCGCAAGCGCGGTATTAACTCGAAGGATTCGTTTGTCGCAACGCCGAAGAAACCGCCAAGCGCATCTCTGGGAGGCGAGCATGGGCTGGATCAAGCTAACAACAGAAGAGGACGTTGAACTCCTCATGGAGCACGTTGATGGATTCCACGATTGGTACGTCGCAGGGTTTTCCTACGATCCACTCGCCCAAAGCGAGGACGACGACCTCAACCTCGCGCGTTTCAAGGTGGATACTGACACCCTCACCATCACTTTCAGGTGGGACACTAAAACCAAGCGAGGCACATGGCCGGAAGTGCAGGTCGAGTTCAGACACCTCCACGTGTTCAAGTTCGCCAATTACAACGACCCCGATCCCTTGTGGGGCTGCGTCATCGAGAAGACAAACGGAGGCTGCTGGGTTTTCGCCGACGACAACGGCAACGCCCTCAGCGAGGAGGAGCGCCTGTATCCGGAGCGAATCGTCTCAAACCTCCTCGTCACCTGCAACGAGATAAGGTGGAGGGCTGAATAAGGGGCGAAGGAACTCAACCGGGGAACGCGTTGCGCAATCGAAAAAAGTCTTGAAGAAGCGGGTCGTTTAGTGCGATACTGAGTCCACCGAAAAGGCCTTGCGCCTTGCAGGTGTCAGATTGGCGAGGTTCGTACCTCGCCTTTTTCGTATCGACTATCTCGAGGAAATTTTGGCAAATCACCTAAATCTGCATATCGACGAATCGGGCAATCAAGACCTTTCGGAGGGTCGGTACATCGTTGCGGTCGTTCTCCATGACCATTCCTCGGATATAGCAACGCCTATCAATCGCTACGAAGAGCGCCTGGCCGCTGCTGATCTCCCTGACGTGCCTTTTCACGGAAAGGACCTCTTGCACGGAAATGAAAGGTACAGCATCGTCACCCCTGGCGATAGAAAGCGATTGCTCGCACAATTTGCTCGATTTGTGCGCGAACTGCCCATTTCTTTCTTTACTTTGCAGTACGACACTTCAAACGTGCACAATAGGAATGAGCTCGAAGCGAGGATAAGACGCGACCTTGCATCTCTTGTCTTCGCGCGCCTAGCTTTCTTTCAAGAATTCGAAACGATTGCAGTGTATTACGACAACGGACAGAGCGCAGTCAATATCGCGCTTCATGATGCACTAGATTATGTACTCGCAAAAAACGTTGCCGATTACCGCGATGCAGACCCGAATGCTCGCAGGCTTCTCCAGGTCGCAGATTACATCTGCACTATTGCTCGAGCCTCCGATGCCTACGATGCCGGTAAACCAACCAAGACGCATGAACGCTTTTTCGGAAACCGCCGTAGCTTCAAGCAGTCGTTCGAGAAACAACTGGACAGGAAAAAGTTCCTCTAAGAGCGCCGGGTGGCCGTCGGGAAGAGGAGATAACCACCTTTGAAGCCTCTGGTTGCCAGATGGGACGCTAAAACCAAGCGAGGCACATGGCCGGAAGTGCGGGTGGAGTTCAGGCACCTGCACGTGTTCAACTTCTCCAATTACAACGACCCCGATCCCTTGTGGGGCTGCGTCATCGAGAAGACGACCGGAGGCTGCTGGGTTTTCGCCGACGACGACTGCGGCGGCCTCAGCGAGGAGGAGCGCCTGCATCCGGAGCGAATCGTCTCGAACGTCCTCGTCACCTGCGAAGAGATAAGGTGGAGGGCTGAATAAGCGATCCCGCCCGATTGTTATTAATCCCCATCGCCTTCCAACAGCGCTTTCAAGCCGTCAATGGGCGGTAGGGCATCGAGCAGCTCGCTCGACATGTCTGCCGAGGTCTTGTACGCGGCAACGCCCATGGGCTTGTTATAGTCCTGAATGATGTAATCGACGAACGCCCTGTTCATATCCTTGCAGAGCACCAAGCCGATGGACGGATTCTCGTGTTTACGGCGCTCATAGTCGTCTAGCACTCGCAAGTATCCGGACAGCTGACCTAGGTAGGCAGTCTTGAACGGCCCTCGCTTGAGCTCGACGGCCACCAAGCAGTTGAGATCGCGATTGAAGAACAGCAGGTCAACATATTGGTCCACGCCAAAGGCGTCGAGGTGGTACTGATTGCCCACGAACGAGAAGCCCCTACCGAGCGTCATGATGAACTGCTTGATGTTCTGGACAATGCCCTGCTCCAGCACACGCTCATCAATGTCCTCAGCATCACGAACACCAAGCTCCTCCACGTTGATGAAGTCGAGCAGGTATTCGTCCTTGAAGGTGTTGATGGCGCGCAGGGCCTGCTGGCTTTTGGGCAGCGTAGCGAGGTAATTGTTTGGAGCCTTGCCCTGGTGATGAAAATCGTCAGCTTTGATTGAGCGCTTGAGAGCTTCGACGCTCAGATGCTCATCGGCGCACTTGTGGATATAAAACAGGCGCTCGTCGAGGGTCTTTGCCAGCGAGAGAATCCAACGATGATGGGTGAATCCGATAGATAGGAACTCATTCAACGGAGAAGATCCGGATTCTGGAACTTGCGAGTTCCAAATTCCAACTGCATCGGCAGTCGTCAATTCGGCACTTGCAAGTTCCAAATTGGGCAGCCCGCCCAGCCTGTCGCACCATTCCGAATAGAACGTCCGCATGTAGCGGAGGTTCCTGCCGGAAAAACCGCGAAGACCAGGCAAATCCCTTTGAAGACGCTCGCCTATTGCATCAAGGGCTCCCGAGCCCCACTGTTGTTGCTCACTCAGGCGCGCAAGGTATCCACCCACCGCATAGTACAGCTGCAGCTGCTGGGCATTTGTGCTCTTAGCCGCAGCGTACTGCGCTTGCAGAATCGCAGCCTTTATAGCTTCGACCGCTTCACCATACCCATTGATTTCAGACGCCATGACTAAACCTCCGGTTTGCCGTTTGCGATCTTTTCCGAGTTGCTTTAGACGAGCCCCCTACGCATCCCGATCGCCTGCACTCCAGTCAATCAAAATGCGAGGCAAATACGTTTCAAGGCATTATAGCGCCATAGTACAGTAGGGCGAGAGCCTGCGCGCTGCAGCAATTCAAGACTCGTGCGCTAAGATGCAGCTGCTTGCGCGATCCTCCACTCATCCAAGGCGGGGACGACGACCTCGACCTCGCGCGTTTCAAGGTAGATACCGACGCCCTCACCATCACTTTCAGGTGGGACGCTAAAACCAAAGGCGACACATGGCAGAAAGCGCAAATTACGCAACCAACGCCCGCCTTAGTTGGTTGCCTCCTCTTCTTGCGCCAGCTGATCCAGCCATCCGATGCATCCCAGGATTCTCTCAAGGCGCTCGTTGGACGCATCCCATGTCCCCCTGCTAACTTCCACAGGAGCGAGTTTGCTAAGCGGCCATGCGCGCCGCGGATGCGCAAGCGCCGCAAGAATCTCCTTGTCGTAGACCATTTCCACGTCAAAGCCTTCCAGCTTCCCAGCATCCATGACGATGCGCGTCAGTTTATCGGAATAGCGAGGTACTCCAATTGCCCCCACGCGTCCCTCCCAATTTGGGGGATGCAGCCAAACCTTCGTCCCAGGCGAAAATGCCTCGTCCCATGAACAACTCGACGGTCTTCCCCAACTGCATTCTTGCCCTTAACGCGTGCGGTCAAGCACCAACTCGGAGAAACATGCGGGGTATCCTCAAGAACTTTCACGAAGGCTTTCGCATACTCCTCATCATCCATTCCCAGCGAAGCGCCAGTGAATTGCCCGTCCATAATTCGCGAGCATTTCCACCCGCCGCGCTCCGTAAGCACAAGGTCGCACGACCCGAACAATCCCATTTGCGCCGCGAAGGCGCCGATGACGCTATCGGGAGGCTCCGGCATGGAATGCCAATCAGCCAGCCAGTCATGGATCGTGCTCTTGTAGAACGGAACCCCATCAAGACCTCCCGTCTATGCGCTACAATTAGCCATCAGGGTTGGAGGGAAGGAAAAGTGCACAATACTATCGCTGTAACAATAGGCCTTATGCTGTATTGGCCGATGCTGCGTGGTCCCTATTTCCAAAACCTATTTTTTACTCCCAGCCCCACTGGACTCGATGGGCGTGAGGCATACGCCATAACAAATATTCTTATAGTAGGACTCGCGGCTCTCGCGCTGCGAAAAGCCAACCAATTCCCGCACTGTGCAATACGATCAGCACGCCCGAGCTCCTCACTTCTTGCCGGATTCGCTTGCGCGATAGCAGCCGCACTGCTTTTCTCCTCGTCCCAACTTACGTCGACATTCACCCTTGCCATGCAGCTCGCGGGAATCGTCTCATTTGCCATAGGCTTTTCTGCAATCACCCTCGGATGGTTTTCTCATCTTCTTTCCAGTCACGAAAATTGGAGCTTCATTGCATCAATCTCTTTCGCCGCCTCCTTCGCTTCGGCAAGCATTGAGTACCTTCCCGACAGCGCGGTCAAAGCATCGCTCGTAATGCTTCCACTTGCCTCCTCTGCGCTTCTCGCACTTGCAAACTGCGTTGCGAAACAGCCAGAAGAAAAGCGCGCCGCCATCCTCCGCCAGCAATATTCCCCTCACGCCAATATAATTGTTCTTGCGGCAACGTGCTTCTGCCTCATCGCGAGCACGCCGACTCTTTGCCTGTTCGCACCAACTACTGGGTATATGCCCACACTGGAAACGCCGAAATCATACCTTTTCTCATTTCTCATTGCCATCGCGATGGCGGGGATTATGAAGCTGCATAAGCCGTTCCCAATTAAGCAAGGCATCATTTTGATCATCCTAGGAGCGCTCCTCATCCTGAGCTCGCTCGCCCTCGCTCTAACTGACAACGCGATGCCGTTCGCAGCAAGCACCCACACTTGTCTCCAGTTCTCATTGTTCATCTCACTCCTATCTTTTTGGACCGAGAAGCGAGGGGGAGAACTTGGAGGAGCGGGGATGTTTCTCGCGATTACTTCCTTGACCACAATCGTGTCCCGCTATTTGCTCCCCATCGCGTTTCCCAGAGAATCGTCGGAACCCATCGCCGCGATTCTCGGCATGCTATCAATCGTCATCCTATCCGCAGCAGGCATGTGCCTCGCACTATTCGCCATGATGCATTTACCATCGTTTAAGGACCGAATGCCGGTAGCAAATGATGAGAGCTCCCGAAAGAAGTGCAATCTTTCTTCGGTCGTCAATACAGAAGCCCCCGTCGTACCGTCGGATTCACCGACTCAACCTGTGACACAGAATAGCGACGACGCGTTGCGTACCTGGCTAGCCAGTGGCTTCTTTCTTTCGCCGCGCGAGGCAGACATCGCACTCCTCGTGGCACGCGGGTACACCGTCAATCGCATCGCCGAGGAACTGTGCTTGGCGAGGGGAACAGTGCAGAGCCATACGAAAAGCATCTACCGCAAGCTTAACGTTCATTCAAAACAAGAAGTGATCGACCTTGTTCAATCGCAATCATCTCGTTAATCGAGTATCTAAATTCTTCTTTTGACCTGGTGATAATCGAAATTACCATATTTTATGGGTAGCACTTTCGCCGCCAATTCCATACCTTTCAACCTGTGCGAGGGGATACGCACAAACCAAACTGAAAGGGGAAACTAATGGACAACTCTATGACTCGGAGAGATTTGCTCAAAGCCGGCGCTTTCATGGGAATGGCAGCTGTTGGAGCCAGCATGGTCGGCTGCTCAACACAGACTACTACGGCTGCCGCAGCTGAGCCTTTTAATGACACGAGCAAGGCTGCGTCGGGCACGGCATCCGCATCCCTCACCGAGGCGACAAGCGACAATGTTCTCAACATAGAAGTTACTGACCTCACTATCAACGAGATTCAGGGCATCGTCTATAAGACGGTCAATGCGGCAAATGCCACCACCAACCTCAAGCTCGACCTTCTTCTGCCCTCGGCGGGCGAAGGAGAAACACTTCCGCTCGTTGTTTTCGTAAACGGAGGCGGCTTCACGAGCTCGAACCCCCAGGGCAACATTGTTCATCGCATGGCTTTCGCAGAAGCGGGCTACGCCGTTGCCTCGGTGCAGCATCGAGTCGTACCGACCGTCAAATTCCCCGAGCCTCTGCTCGACGTGAAAGCTGCAGTGCGCTGGCTCAAGGCAAACGCGGACACCTACAAAATCGACAAAAACCGCGTGGCGGCTGTGGGCAACTCCTCAGGTGGGTATTTCGCAACGATGCTCGGCGTGACAGGCGACATCGTCGACTTTGAAAAAGGCGACAACACTTCCGAGGATTCGAAGGTCAACGCTGTTATTGACTTGTACGGAGTGTCAGACCTAACACTTATCGGCGCAGGTCTCCAGGAGGAGATCGAGCAGGGTCACCATTCTCCCGCAACCACTGAGGCCATGCTCGTGAACGGAACAGCTTTCGGCAACAACAAGGGCGCATCCGTGTTTGACACACCCGATACTGCAGCACCCGCAAGCCCCTTCACCTATATCGACGGGACCGATCCCGCCTTCCTCATCCTGCACGGCGACAAAGACACACTCGTCTCCCCCGTCGCCAGCATGGAGCTGTACAAACGACTGGTCGATGCCGGAGTCGAAGCCGACCGTTACGTAATAGCTGGCGCATCGCACGGCGGCCCGCTGTTCAATCAGCCGCAGGTGGTTGATATTATGGTTAATTTCCTAAACGAGCATCTAAAGAACTAGCTGCATAATCGCTATACAGGATTAACAGGCCGCTGGTTGCGCAGTTCATTGCCATGCAACCAGCGGCCCACCTTAGTTGGTTGTATCTTCTTCTTGCGCCAGTTGATCCAGCCATCCGATGCATCCCAGGATTCTCTCAAGGCGCTCGTTGGACGCATCCCATGTCCCCCTGCTAACTTCCACAGGAGCGAGTTTGCTAAGCGGCCATGCGCGCCGCGGATGCGCAAGCGCCGCAAGAATCTCCTTGTCGTAGACCATTTCCACGTCAAAGCCTTCCAGCTTCCCAGCATCCATGACGATGCGCGTCAGTTTATCGGAATAGCGAGGTACTCCAATTGCCCCCACGCGTCCCTCCCAATTTGGGGGATGCAGCCAAACCTTCGTCCCAGGCGAAAATGCCTCGTCCCATGAACAACTCGACGGTCTTCCCCAACTGCATTCTTGCCCTTAACGCGTGCGGTCAAGCACCAACTCGGAGAAACATGCGGGGTATCCTCAAGAACTTTCACGAAGGCTTTCGCATACTCCTCATCATCCATTCCCAGCGAAGCGCCAGTGAATTGCCCGTCCATAATTCGCGAGCATTTCCACCCGCCGCGCTCCGTAAGCACAAGGTCGCACGACCCGAACAATCCCATTTGCGCCGCGAAGGCGCCGATGACGCTATCGGGAGGCTCCGGCATGGAATGCCAATCAGCCAGCCAGTCATGGATCGTGCTCTTGTAGAACGGAACCCCATCAAAAAAGAAAACGCACCAGCCTATGGACCTGTTCCCGAAACTTGCATAGGGGACGTACTTTTCAAAGAAGACTTCACCCACCTGGTCTACGCCGAGAAACTTAGAGAAGCTGTCAGCGACTCTTTTCGATTCATCCCCGTTCACCGACCCTATAAAATAGAAATCCTCGAATCTAAGCTGATTCGCCGGACCATCCTCATCTCGCACAAAGTAGATGGTCGGCTGAGCCGAGAAATATGAGCTGAGTCCAAATGATGAGCCCGCCCTTGCAGACTCAATCATGTAAGCGTCTGTAGAAAGTCCCCTGTGGTAGCGCAGGTCGCTATACGCGTGCGACTCCCAGCCATCGATCATAAGGCGATATCCAAAATTCCGCAGCTCGCGTTCTAACCGCCGGTAATGCTCCTCATCCATATAAGGACACCGCAAAAGCATCGGATTATCCCGTTTATTCGGTTTAAGGCCCGAGACGTACCTTGCTTCGTCATGGAGGCCAAGCTTCTCAAGAGCTGGAATACATTCGCTCACGCCGATCTTGAGCTTTTTCCCCTGCATGAAATCGTAGTAGTTAAAGTAAATGATGTGGAACATGCCAGTTTGCTCAAGTGCGCGGCTCTCCCCAAACCAACCAGACATAGCAGAATGATACGTTATGCCCTCCCAGAGGGACGTGCCGTACAGCAGCGTGATTTTCTCCATCGAACCCCGCTTTATACAGTTGGCGCCCCGCTTACGCGAGGCGCCACAAATGGTTGGCCCGTTAGGGCCCGGTCCATCCAGACCGCAGATTGCACTAATATTTTACCTTATTTCCTTAAAGCACGTTCGATCGGTTGAATTGCTTGAGCTTGCTGAATGCTGAAAAGTGTGGCCATTCTAAAGCGCCACTTTATTTTAGACGGCATGGTTTAATGACCAGCGTGCTGACCCGCTCGAACCTCCCGCGCGTTCCGCTGGAGACACGCGCGGGAGGGCGTCAGTGTGCGGCTGGCGGCGGCGCGGCGAGCGCATCAGGTTGGTGCGACCCGCCGCTAGCTCGCAGCGTGTGCTCGCGGCGCCAACAGCTAGCGGCGCGTGCCGAAAAGTCCGCGAACAATCTGGTTGGCGGCGGTGCGGCTAGCTGATCCCAAGATGCTCGTGGCGACGCGAGCCACGGCGTCTTTCTGCTTCTGGCGCTCCCGCTCGGCGGCCTTCGCCTGACGCTCGGCTTCCTTCTCGGCCGCCTTCTTCGCCTCTTCCTGCTGCTTGGCAAACTCCGCCTTCTGCGCCTCGAGCTCGGCCCGCTCCCTTGCAAGCTCCTCGGCGGCGGCGTTCTGCTCGCGCTCGTCCTGGATCATCTCGTAGGCGCTCTCGCGGTCGATCGCGTCGCCGTACTTCGCCATGAGCGATGCCTGCCCCTGAATCACAGCGGATTTCGCCTCGTCGGACGCGGCGGCCATAAGGCACTGCGGCGGCAGGACCTTCGCGTTTTCCACGATGGAGGGCTTGCCGTCCGCATCGAGGAAGCTCACAAGCGCCTCGCCCGTGCCAAGCTCCATGATGGCGTCCTCGCTCTTGAAATTCGGGTTTGCGCGGAACGCCTCGGCCGCCGCCTTCACCGCCTTCTGCTCGGCGGGAGTATAGGCGCGCGGGCCGTGCTGCACGCGGTTGGAAAGCTGCGCCAAAACCTCGCCGGGGATGTCGCTCGGCGACTGGGTGATGAAGTACACGCCCACGCCTTTGGAGCGGATGAGCTTGACGACCTGGATGATCTTGCTGAGCAGCTCGGTCGGCATGTCCTTGAACAGCAGGTGCGCCTCGTCGAAAAAGAAGACGAACTTGGGCTTGTCGAGGTCGCCCACTTCGGGGAGCTTCTCGAAGAGGTCGGAGAGCATCCACAAAAGGAACATCGAGTAGATCTGCGGCTGCTGGATGATACGCGCGGCGTTCAAGATGTTGACGTAGCCTTGGCCGCTCGGGTCGCAGGCGAACCAATCGGCCAGCTCAAGCGCGGGTTCGCCGAAGAACACGTCGCCGCCCTGATCTTCAACGGCGATGAGCGCGCGCAGGATGGCGCCCACGGACTGCGACGAGACGTTGCCATAGGTCGTCGTGTACTCCTTGGCGTGCTCGCTCACGTAGTTGAGCATCGAGCGCAGGTCCTTCATGTCGATGAGCAGCATCTGTCTGTCGTCGGCGATGCGGAAAACGATGTTGAGCACGCCTTCCTGAACCTTGGTGAGGCCGAGCAAGCGCGAGAGCAGGACCGGGCCCATGTCGGAGACGGTCACGCGAACGGGGATGCCGTTCTCGCCGTCCATGTCCCAAAAACGGGCGGGGCAACCCTGGTAGGTGAACCCTTCGAGGCCGAACTTGGCGATGCGCTTCTGCATGTTCTCGGAGTCGACGCCCGCCTGGCACATGCCGGTGACGTCGCCTTTGACGTCGGCCATGAAGACGGGCACGCCCGCCTGCGAGAAGCCTTCCGCCATTACCTTAAGCGTGACCGTCTTGCCCGTGCCCGAAGCGCCAGCGATAAGGCCGTGGCGATTTGCCTGGTTGAGGAGCAGATAGCAGGGGTTTTCGCCCTGCGCCATCCAAATCTTGTCGTTTTGAAGCACGGGTCCTCCTTGCGGTCGGCTGAGATTGGCCCATTATACCGCGGATTCGCAATCGGCCGAGAGGCGCAAGGAGGGCGAAGAACGCAGGCACCGAAGGACGCACACGGGTGACGGCAGGCAGAGGTCACACGGGGAGAGAGGACCTGTGGAAGCACACGCGCGACCGCAGCCCGAGGAGAGGGCGCGACGAGCGCACGCCCTCCCCTGGCTCGCTAGTGCGCTTCTGCCCAGGTGGGGGCGCTCGAAACGTCAGCGATGAGGGGAACCTTAAGCTCGACGACGCCTTCCATCACCTCGCGTACCATGCCCGAGAGCGCCTCGACCTCGCTTCGAGGCACGCTGAAGTCCAACTCGTCGTGCACCTGGATGAGCAGCTTCGCGGTGAAGCCCTCTTCCCGCAGCCTGCGCGACACCTCGATCATCGCGAGTTTGATGATATCGGCAGCCGACCCCTGCATCGGGTGGTTCATCGCCGTGCGCTCGCCGAACCCGCGCAGGTTCGCGTTGCCCGCATGAAGCTCGGGAATGTGGCGCTTGCGGCCGAACATAGTCTCTGCGTACCCGCGCTCGCGCGCCTGCTCAACCGTGGCGTCCAGGTACGCGCGCACGCCGGGATAGGCTTCGAAGTAGCGGTCGATCATATCCTTGGCCTCGCCGAACGGCACACCGAGGCTCTGCGAGAGGCCGAATGCCTGCTGCCCGTAGACGATGCCGAAGTTCACCGCCTTCGCGCGGGAGCGAAGCTCGGGCGTCACTTCCTCGACGGGGATGCCGAACACGCGGCTCGCCGTCGAGGCATGGAAATCGGCACCGCTGTTGAACGCCGCGACCAAGTGCTCGTCGCCCGACAGGTGCGCGAGCAGGCGAAGCTCGATCTGCGAGTAGTCGGCCGAGAGGAACAGCGAGTCCTCGTCGAGCGGCACGAAGCACTCGCGGATGTGGCGGCCGAACTCGGTGCGCACGGGGATGTTCTGCAAATTCGGGTCTGACGAGGACAAACGGCCCGTCGTCGTCACCGTCTCGTTGAACGAGGAATGGACGCGCCCGTCGGTTGCGCGCATGCGGGGCAGCGCATCGATGTAGGTCGACTTGATCTTGGCGAGCTCGCGGTAGCGCAGGACGAGCGCGGGCAGCTCGTGAACCTCGGCGAGCTCCTTGAGCACCTTCGCGTCGGTGGAATATCCGCGCTGGGTCTTCTTCTTCGGAGGCAGGCCCAAGACCTCGAACAGGATATGACCGAGCTGTTTGGGCGAGTCGACGTTGAACTCCTCGCCGGCGAGCTCGATGATCCTCGCGCGCAAGGCATCGACGTCACCCTGCGTGCGCTCGCCGATCTCGTCGAGGTGCGCGACGTCGATCGCAGCACCCGTGCGCTCCATCGCGGTGAGCACAGGCACGAGCGGCAGGTCGATCTCGGCGTACGTGCGCATCGACCCGTCGTCTTCGAGCGCCTGGGAAAGCGGCTCCTCGAGCGCGCGCGCCGCCGCGGCAAGCACGCAGGCGCGCTCCTCGTCGGTCTTCACCTCGGGAAGGGCGCCCCCCAGATACTCGTCGGCGAGCGAGGCGAGCGTGTAGTCAGAAACGGACGAGTTCATCACGTAGCCCGCAAGCCCCACATCGAACACTTCCGCCGCGAACAGCTCCTCGTCGGTGATAAGCGCCTCCTGCGCCGTGTCCGCGGGGTACACCCG
>NZ_CAKUAL010000059.1 GCF_934636505.1 uncultured Ellagibacter sp. | reverse complement strand
GTTCCGTGCAACGTGGAGTTCGACCATGTGCGATTAGGGTACTCGCCCGACAAGCCTGTCATCAACGATTTCTCGGCGAAGGTCTCCGAGGGCCAGACGGTCGCTATCGTGGGCCCAACGGGCGCCGGCAAGACGACTATGGTGAAGCTGCTCATGCGCTTCTACGACGTCGACGGAGGCGCTATCCGTATTGGCGGCGTCGATGCGCGCGACTTCTCGCGCTCCGACGTCCGCTCGATGTTCGGCATGGTGCTGCAGGACACGTGGCTGTTCAGCGGCACGATTCGCGAGAACATCCGCTATGGCAAGCTCGACGCGACCGACGAGGAGGTGGAGGCTGCGGCGCGCGCGGGCTGCGTGCACCACTTCGTCACCACCCTGCCCGGCGGCTACGATTTCGTGATCAACGAGGACGCGACCAACATAAGCCAAGGCCAGCGCCAGCTTCTCACGATTGCGCGCGCGATCTTGGCGAACCGGCGCATGCTCATTCTCGATGAGGCGACGAGTTCGGTCGACACGCGCACCGAGGAGCGCATCCAGCGAGCCATGGACAACCTCATGGAGGGCCGTACGTCGTTCGTCATCGCGCATCGTCTCTCGACGATTCGTTCGGCGGATTTGATTTTGGTCATGCAGCACGGCGACATCGTCGAGCAGGGTACTCATGACGAGCTGCTCGCTCGCGGTGGCTTTTATGCGGAACTGTACAATTCGCAGTTCGACGAGGGCGAAGAGTAGGTATGCTTTGCAAGGGCGCCTCCTGGGGCGCCCTTGTTTGCTCGCAACTAGATTCTCAGTGGAGTGTTCGTGGAAGAAAGCGCTGGTAATTCTCAAGTTTTGTCGGAGGCCGACGGTGCGGGAGCGCCGCCTGTCGACTCATCCGACGATCTGTTGTCTCTCGTGCAGACGGACGGGCTGGTTCATATCGCCGCATTCGATTTCGATGGGACGTGCATTTCGGGCAACTCGCCGGTGCTTTTAGTCCGTCGACTCATGAAGCTCGGCATGCTGGAAAAAAGCGTTCTTGCGCGCATCTTGCTGTGGGGGATTGCCTACAAGCTGCGCCTTCCCCAGAACGAGAGCTGGGTACGCGGGCTTGTCTTCCGCGCCTTCGCGGGCAAGCCGGTCGCGCGCGTCGATGCGTTCCTGCGCGATTTTTACGACTCGGACGTGGCGTCGCTGTTCCGCGAGCAGGCCACGGCAGAACTGCTGAGCCAAAAGGAGCAGGGCCGCGTCGTTGTGCTCGTGTCGGCGACCTTCGAACCCATCGTCTCTCGCGCGATGGAATTCCATCCGATCGACTTCCAGATATCGACGCGCATGCGTGCGGCGAAGGACGGCACCTACACCTGCGAGGTCGAGGGGCTTCCCGTGGAAGGCGACCAGAAGATCGTGCGCCTGCGCGAGTTCGCCGATGAGCGCTTCGGCGCGGGCCGCTGGGTTCTCGATGCCGCCTATGGCGACCACCATTCGGACCGCACGCTTCTCGGGGCTGCGAGAAATCCCGTCGCCGTGACCCCCGACCGCCCTCTTGCGAGAACGGCGAAAAGCGAAGGTTGGCGCATCGCGGAGTGGTAGCTTCCCCGGCATGCCGCGGAGCTTTCTTCCCGTTTTCTTTCGTCCGTGTAAAGAATCGTGGGAATACCGTCACTTGGGGCCAGATTTGCCTCCCGTAGTCTAATATAAGAGGTTAAACATAGAAATTGCGATGCGCGTGCGCATCTGCTTTTACGAATGGAGGTGGGTCCATGCTGGAGAACGCTGACAAGCAAAGCTGTGGTGAAGGTGCTGACGGGAGCGATGTCGATTATCTGCTTCGCGCCAAAGACGCGTGCGCACAAGGCGACGCCGTGCTCGGCATGCATCTGTATTTGACCGCCTTCGAAAAGGCAGCGGGAACTGCCGGCGATCCGAGCCCAGAGGCGATTGATGCGCTGAAGAAGGCGTGGGATTTGGCGTGCGATCTTAAGGAGCGCTCTCTCGCTGAGTACATTTTCGGCAAACTCGACCCGTTCCTGAGCGCGGGGGAGTCCTCAGAGTGCTCGGAGCGGCTTCAGCAGCTCGCCCTCGACAAGCTCGAGGAGTTCGGGCTTTCCCGAGGCGACCTTCAAGACGTGGCGGAGGCGATCTCGAGGGATCTCCTCGGGTTCGACGCCAAGCTGTTCAAAGTGGAGCCTCTTGGCGATTTCTCGTCGGGGGATTTGTCTTCCCTTTTGACAGGGAAGGGCAAGGCCGAAGCGGAAGGGGAACCCTCTTCTGACGGCGACGCCTCCCGCGCATCCGATCGTGCGGAGCGCGATGGCATGTCTGTGCTTTCGAAGCTTGCGGTCGACGCCGGCGTCAAGTCCCCGGGCGATCAAAAGGAGAAGCTCACCTACGACGACCTTGCGGGATACGACGCGGCAGTTGCCACGATGCGCGATTTCGGCATCGGCATGCAGGACGACCCCGACTTCAAGTCGCTCGTCACCATGCTGAACGCGCGCCATGGGCTGGACCGCCTTCCAGTGACCGATACCTTCGTGTTCCGCTCGCCGGCGCGCGAGGATGCCGGTCGCTTCGTACAAGCGACGATTGGGGAGCTCAAGCTCCCAGCGATGCGCATGCGCATGGAGGAGAACCTTTCGGGCATGCCGATCCTTTGCGTGATGGGGCCTTCGGGCAACGCGACGCGGGCGGTGCGCGCGGACAGCGTCTTCTCGGGGCGCGGCGTCCTTGTGCTTGAGGACATCGATTTGTGGAGCGCTCCCCAGGCGGATGGGGGCGACGATTTCGAGGGTTTCGTGTATGCCTCGCTTTCGCGTGGTGCGCGCGAGGCAATCGAGCTCATCCGCTCGGCGGTGGACAACCCCGACGTCTACGTTTTGGCCTCGGCTTCGAAGAACGCCGAAATAGACCCGTTCTTCCTCGAGCTTCTCGAGCCGCTGTCGCTTATCGACATCGAATGCCCGACGGCCGAGGAGCGTGTCGAAATCTGGATGGAAATTGCCCGCGACCACCCCTCGATTCGCAGCATTCGCGTTGCCGACCTGGTGCGTTATTCGGTAAACATGCCCCGTTTCGACATCTACATGGCAGCGCGCGAGGCTATCGAGGAGGCCTATAAGGAAAGCCTCTTCGCTCGCCGCTATGTTCCGGTCACGCGTGACAATCTCTTCGATAAGCTTGCTGCCTACCAGCCGCTCGACTCCAAGGAGTACCGCGAGCTGGAAGATCAGGTGGTTCGCGATTTCCGCTCCGATTTGGAGAACATCGAAGACCTGCTTTCGGGCCAATAGGGGGAGGGCTCATCGATGGATATCACACGACGCTGCGACTATGCGTGCAGAATCCTGCGCGCCGCATACCGTAATGGCGATGAGCGCATGTCCGTTGCGGAGCTCGCCGAGCGCGAGGGAATTCCCTATGCGTTTGCGCGCAGCATCCAGCATGACCTCACGAAGTGCGGCTTTGTGAACACGACGCGCGGTGCCCGCGGCGGCCTGTGCCTTGGGTGCGACCCTGCTACCGTGACCGTTCGCGACGTCGTCGAGGCTGTTCAGGGGCCGGTGAGCGTCTCCGAATGTGGTGCGGGGAGCGCGCCGTGCGGCCAGAGCGACACGTGCGCCTATAACAAGGTGTGGCGCGGTGCTGATCGCATCTTAAGCGACTATCTGGGGTCTATCACGCTGAAGGACCTCTTCGAGATGGGCGGCGATCATCCGAAAGTGCGCGAGGCGCTCGGCGACTGTGAAGGCGGTTGCGACGTCTGCGCGGGCCGCATCAACCTTGCCCTGACTGAATCCTGCCATGGGAAGGCGTCCAGCTAGCATGGAGCTGCCTTCCTGCGCGTGGCCTGCGAACGCCCCCTCCCCGGAGGCGTTCGTTGCTTTGGTGAGCCGCGAGGGCGCGCGGCTCTACCGCGATCTGCCCTGGCGGAATATCGATGACGCCTATGCGGTGCTGGTCTCCGAGGTAATGCTCCAACAAACGCAGGTGAAGCGCGTTCTCGGCCGCTGGGAGCGCTTCTTGGCGAAGTTCCCCACGCCCGATGCCCTGGCGAGCGCGAGCACGTCGGACGTTGTGGGCGAATGGCAGGGGCTTGGCTACAACCGCCGCGCACTTGCTCTCAAACGCGCATGCGAGATCTGCTCGCAAGATTTCGGGGGGAAGCTGCCCGAAACGGTCGACGAGCTCGTGGCGCTTCCAGGCATCGGTCCCGCAACGGCGGCAGGCGTTGTCGCGTTCGCGTGCAACCGCCCCGCGATGTATCTGGAGACCAACGTCCGCACCGTGTTTCTGCACGAGCTTTTCCCTGGTGAGGAAGGTATTCGAGACAAGCAGCTCGAGCCCCTTGTCCGCGCGACGTGCCCCGAGGATAACCCCCGGTTGTGGTATTACGCGCTGCTCGATTACGGCGCGCATTTGAAGGCCACCTTCGGCAATGCCTCCCGTCGCAGTGCGCACTACACGCGGCAAAGCACGTTCGAGGGGTCGCGTCGTCAGAAGCGAGCGGAAGTGGTGCGCATTGTGCTTGCGGCTGAGGGGGCGATTTCGCTCGAGGAAGTCCACTTGCTTCTCAGCGACTTCGAGCGCGACCACGGGCGCGATGGCGTTGAGGATGAGCTGTTCGCATCGATCATGGCCGATCTCGCGCGAGAGGGTTTTTTCGCCGTTGAAGATGGCACTGCGCGAGCCTAGTTGCGGCCATGTGGTAGAATTGCCGAATCCGTGGGGGAGTAGTCGACGCCGAAAGGCGCGGCTTGGCCAACATGCTGCTCATTCGAGCTGGCCATGCCTTAAATGACAAGACTCGCGGTGTGACGCTTGTCGCACCGCGCTTCCATATGCCGGCGCGCAAGCCGGTTTTTTTATGCCCGAATACGGGGTTTCGGGTTTGCGAGCTAAGACGAGAGGAATGTGGCCGTGGGTTTCGTTGAGCTGTTTTTGATCGGCGTGGGGCTGTCGATGGACGCTTTCGCTGTTTCTATTTGCAAGGGGTTGGGGATGAAACGCCTCAACATGAAGCAGGCGCTCGTGATCGGGCTTTTCTTCGGGGGTTTTCAGGCGCTCATGCCCCTTATCGGCTGGGCGCTCGGCACGCAGCTCGCCGATTTCATCACTCCGATCGATCACTGGATTGCGTTCATCCTGCTCGCGCTTATTGGCGGGAAGATGCTCCTCGACGCCTTCCGCGAGGGCGACGAGGGGGAAGCGGGCGAGCCAAAGGATACGAGGCTCGACTTAAAAGAGCTGCTCATGCTGGCCATTGCGACGAGCATCGACGCGCTTGCCGTGGGCATCACCTTCGCGTTTTTGGGCGTGAACATCGTCTGGGCGATAGCGGTCATCGGCGTGACGACGTTCGCCCTCTCCGTGGTGGGCGTCGCCGTGGGGCATGTTTTCGGCGCGCGCTACGAGAAGGGTGCGACCATTGTGGGCGGTGTCGTGCTCATCTTGATAGGCTGCAAGATTCTCCTCGAGCACTTGGGGATTTTGCCGCTCTAGCCCCAGGTGCCACAGCTTGCTGGCAGAGCGCTGCGACCTACGTGCTGTATCCCGCGGCCTTCGGAGCTGTAGCCCCCGTCACAGCACTCATGGCCTTTTTCTTGGCTCGCCGTGGACATAATTGGTCGATATGTGAGTCAGCCCAGGTGAAGCGTCGTCCACCTTGCATATCCGTCGATTTACGACCTGGGCTTTCCCAGGCAAAGCAATTAGGGAAAGCGTTCGGGGGGCTACACCGACTCACATATCGCCATTATTTGTCCACGATAGGAGGAAATCGGGAAAGAACGCCTGCTTACTACCCGATGGGATAGCTTCCGAGCACCTTCACTTCGCGCAGCTTCAGGCGCAGGCAGTTCAGCGCGGTCTGAATGTTGGGCTCGTTGGCGTTGCCCTCGAACTCGATAAAGAACATGTAGTCGCCGAGAGCCTGCTTGGTCGGGCGCGACTGGATGAGCGACAGGTTGACGCCCGCATAGGCGAACTCGGACAGGATCATGTTCAGCGTGCCCGCGCGGTCCATGTTCAGGAAAAGCGCGACCGATGTCTTGAATTTCGTTCCCGTGAACACGGGCGCATGGCCCTGACGGCCGATGAGCGCAAAGACCGTCTGGTTGCCGAAGTGATCCTCGATGTCGTGGGCGTAAACCTTCGCGCCGTGGGTTTCCGCGGCGAAGGCGTTCGCGATGCCCGCCGTATGGATATCGGCTGCCGCGAGGCGCGCGCTCTCGGCAGTGGACGATGTGGTCACGGTCGTGCGGCCAGGGAGCTTCTCCGCCATGAAGCGGCGGCATTGGGCGAGCCCCTGCGCATGGGACGCCACGGTGGTGATGTCCTCGAGCTTGGCGTCGGGGTTCACGACGAGGCAGTGGTGGATATCGACGACTTCTTCCCCCAAGATAACGGAGGTGCTTTTCAGCGCGAAACCGTCGAGCGTGGCGGTAACCGGCCCCTCGATGGAGTTCTCCTTCGCGACGACACCGAACTCGCAGCGGCCGCGGTCGACGCAATCGAACACCTCGTCGAAGGAGGTGCACTCGATAAAGTCGGGGCTCTCGATGCCGAGGCGCTTTGCGAAGGCGAGCGTCGCCTCGTGAGAATACGTGCCGGTTGGGCCGAGGAATGCGATGGTGTTGTCGGGCGATTTCATAGGTGGGCAACTCCTTGGATGCGGTTTTCACGTGCGCGAACATTGTAGCGGTCGCATTCGATAGGGGGCGATATTCCCCGAAAAAGTCTTTGAATGGGGCGTCTTCCCGATGCGCAATCTTTGGGCCGTGTTATTTCGTTTGCTGATTTTTGGTTAACCATTCGATATGCAATACAATGCTTGAGCAGGCACAATTGGTGTTACATTGCTAAATTAGCGTAACATTTTCGGTACAAGCGCGTGTTTTTTCGTCCCTTCGTGTTTATCCCGTAACATTAAGTGCATACAATGGCTAAGTTTTATACAAGGAACGTTCGCGCATGCACGGATCGGTATGCGCGGGCACTCCGTAATCGATTCTTGAGAGAGAGAAAAAAGAGGAGGTGTGCACATGGTAAACGAAGCTACTGCTTCCGAGTTCTCCAGCATGCTTGAAGCGCGGGGGGTCACGCGACGCAGCTTTATGAAGCTTTGCGGTACGATCGCGGTCGCAGCAGGACTTTCCGAGCTCGCGGCTCCGCGCGTTGCTTCTGCATTGGAAAACTCCGTTATCGGTGCAACTAAGGGAAACCTGTATCCTGTCATCTGGATCGAGGGCGCGTCGTGCACAGGCTGCACGGAGTCCTTCGCTCAGGTTGAGACTCCCGATCCGGCAGAGGTCGTGCTCGAGCTTCTGTCGCTCAACTACTCCGAGACGCTTTCCGCGGCGGCCGGTTGGTCGATGGAGGAAGCCAAGGAGCAGACGATCGAATCCGGCAACTACGTTCTTGTGTACGAGGGCGCTGTGCTCGAGGGCTGGGGCGGCCAGGCGCTTCGCGTTGCCGACAAGCCCGGCACCGAGCATCTGATCGAGGCTGCCAAGAACGCGAAGACGGTTGTTGCGCTCGGCTCTTGCGCCGTGAACGGCGGCTGGATGGGCGCTCACCCGAACTCCTCCGATGCGCTCGGCGTCGAGCAGTTCCTGAAGAAGTCCGGCATCGAGGTTCCCGTCGTGAACATCCCCGGCTGCCCGGCAAACCCCGAGTGGCTCGTTTCCGTGCTCATCGACGTGATCATGCTCGACAGCAAGCAGCTTAAGCTCACGAGCGACAACAAGCCCGAGGGCATCTTCGGCCAGACCATCCATGACAACTGCGAGCGCCGCGGCCACTTCGAGAACGGCGAGTTCGTCTACAAGTTCGGCTCCGAGGAAGAGGCAAAGGGTTACTGCCTCTATCCGCTCGGCTGCCGCGGTCCGCAGACGAAGTCCACGTGCGGCATCACGATGTGGAACAACCGCCGCAGCTGGTGCGTGCAGGCTGGTTCTCCTTGCATCGGCTGCTGCGAGGCGAACCCCAACGATCCGGGCGACAACTGGGTCGAGGTGAACACCCCGTTCTACAAGCGCCATCGCGACCTTCGCATTGGCGACTGGATGGTTCAGCCTGGCACGATCGCCCTCACGCTCACCGGCCTCGTTGCCGCAGCGCTCGTCGTGCACGGCTTCGGCATGAAGGCCACCGGACGCATGGACGGCGGCGCGGACTTCGAGACCATCCGCAAGTGGGATAAGGATCACCCCGAGAACTCCATCGGCACCTACGACCTTACCGACGAGGAAAAGGCGCAGGCTTGCAAGGAGAATTCCGGCAACCTCAGCCAGAAAGAGCGCCTCTACGACACCATCGGCGTTCGTCCCGACCTGAAGAAAAACGATACGGAAGGAGGTCAGGAGTAAATGACCCGTTCTATCATTGACCCGATTACCCGTATCGAAGGCCATCTCCGCGTCGAGATGGAAGTCGAGAACGGCAAGGTCTCCGATGCGTGGGTCTCGGGCGGCTGCTTCCGAGGCATGGAGCTCGTCGTGAAGGACCGCACCCCCGAGGATGCGGCTCAGATCGTCGAGCGCATCTGCGGCGTTTGCCCGGTTTCCCATGCCCACGCCTCCTCGATCGCCGCTGAGAAGGCTTACGGCATCGAGATTTCCAACAACGCGCGCATCATCCGAAACCTGATCGAGGGCGCCCAGTTCCTGCACAGCCACATCCTGTGGTTCTACAACCTGGCCGGCCTTGACTACGTGAACCCGCTGAACGCTCTGAAGGCGAACGTCGGCGACGCGTACGACCTGGCAGCTGCCCAGGGTTGCGCCACCGCAAGCGACATGTACGCCTTGAAGGAGCGCCTCTCCAAGTTCGCCGACAACGGCCAGCTGTCCATCTTCTCGGGCAACTGGTTCGATGCCGAGGACGGCACGGGATACAAGCTTCCCGCGGAACTCGACCTCATCCTTACTGCGCACTATCTTGAGGCGCTCAAGATGCAGGCGAAGGCTTCCGAGATTGCGGCTCTGCTCGGCGGCAAGATGCCCCACGTCATGACCATCGTTCCTGGCGGCACCGCGTTCGTTCCCACCTCGAGCAAGCTCGATGACCTGAAGTACCTCGTCGACGAGCTGTACAACTGGGTCGAAGCGACCATGCTTCCCGACGTGCTCGCCCTCGCGCCGTACTACACCGACGCTCTCAACTGGGGCAAGGGCTGCGGCCGCTACATCGCTTGGGGTGTGTTCGAGAACAAGAGCATGCTCTTGAACGAGCGCTACATGCCGGCAGGCGTCCTGCAGGACGGCCTCAAGCTCGAGGACGTCGACACCTCGAAGATTGCCGAGTACGTGGGCCATTCCTGGTACAAGGGCGATGCAACCCGTCAGTCTCCTGACTACACCACCGAGCCCGAGTACACCGAGTACTACAAGGACGGTTCGGACACGGTCAACGACCGCTACTCCTGGGTCAAGTGCCCGGGTTACGACGGCAAGCCGATGGAGGCGGGCTCGCTTTCCCGTATCCTCGTTGCCTACAAGCGCAACGTGCCCTTCATCGTGAAGCATGTCGACGCGGTGCTCGAGGCGCTCGGCGCGCCAGGCAACCTGAACGCGCTCGGCTCCACGCTCGGCCGCACCGGCATCCGCCAGGTCGAGACGCTCTACATCGCAAGCCTCATGAAGGAATGGGTCGACGAGCTCATCGAGGCCGTGAAGAGCGGCGATAGCGAGTACTTCCGCGAGCCCGCACGCATCTCCGGCGAGGGCGAGGGTCTCTGGGAGGCACCTCGTGGCGCACTCTATCATGCCGAGAAGGTCGAAAACGGCCGCATCCAGGGCTACCAGATCATCATTCCGTCCACGTGGAACCTCGCTCCTCACAACGAGAAGGGCGAGTACGGCCCGCTCGAGCAGGCACTCATCGGCGTGCCGGTCGGCGACATCAAGAAGCCGATCAACGCGCTGCGCACCGTTCACAGCTTCGATCCCTGCACCGCTTGCGCCGTGCATGTGACTGAGCCTGCCACGGGCAAGCATTTTGAAACCGTTACGAGCCCTTGGGGGGTGAAGTAGGATGGCACATCTTGCACACTACCGTGAGGCGCATCCCCTCGTTTTCGTCATCACCCACTGGATCAACCTTATCGCGATGATCGTCCTGATCGTCACCGGTTTCTGCATCCATTTCCCGTTCTGGCCCTATTTCGAGAGCCTGGCGCGCGGCATGCACGTGTTCTTCGGATTCGTGATTTTCCTGAACTGCGTGTTCCGCATCATCGCCGCGTTCTTCGTGAAGACGGCGCCGACGGGCGGCACGCGCAAGCAGGTCACCGACTACAAGACCTGGTTGCCGCAGAAGGATAACCGTCATCAGGGCCTTATCTGGATCAAGTACTACCTGTTCCTGAAGAAGGACCATCCGCTGGGAGCAAAGCTCGGCGTTCCTCAGAAGATTTCCTACCTGTTCATTCCGGTGCTCATCATCGTGATGTTCTACACCGGCATGTGCCTGTGGGTGCCGACGATGAACCTGCCGTTCTTCGCTGCCGGCACGAACCTCGTTGGCGGTCTTATGTCGATGCGCATCATCCACTACTTCATGATGTACATCTTCATCATCTTCATGTTCATCCATGTTTACCTGGCGAACATCGAAGGCATTGCCCCGACTAAGCTCATGTTCCTCTGGAAAGAGCATGGCGGACTGGTGTACGACCCCGATACCCACACCATCGTGGGCGAGGACGACCTCGGCGAGTCCGAGAAGCACTAGGCGTTTGCGTCGTGAAGGAGCCCGCCGTCAAAAGCGGGCTCCTTTTATCTTCGCAGCTTGCAGGCGGTGCGCGCACTTTTCGAAAGCGCGCGCACCGAGGCATATGCTGCAAATCTCAATCCCATTGTTTCGAAACCGACGGAGTAGAGAGAGGTGCGCGTCGTCATGGCACGTGAGCTCACTGATGAGGAAATTGCCCGCGAAGAGAAGTTCCTGAAGGGCGTTCCGCGCGTGAACATTGGCGCGCTTTTCTTGCCGCCTATCTGGGGGCCGGCGCACGGTATGTGGGCTGCCATCTTGTTTTATCCGATCTGGCTTTTCGCCGACAACACCTTCTACGCGGCGTTTGCGACTCCAAGCGCGCTTTCCATCGTGTTCGCAGTGATCGTATTCGTGCTTCTGACCGCGGCTACGGTGGCCTTTTCCATCGTGAGCCAGCCGTTTGCGGCGCATCGTGCGGCAGAACACGGTGTCTCGCGCGAGAGGTATCTCTCTCGTCAGCGCATTTGGGCTGTCGTCTCCGTAATCGTGGGCTGCGTGATGATTGCTGCAGCCACTTACTACAACCTCGTCATTCGTCCGGGATTGGGGGCGTAAACGCATGGGGGAGAGGAAAGCCGCCGTCTTCTGCGTGGGAAACCGGCTCATGCTCGACGAGGGTGTGGGGCCTGCCGTATACGATACCGTGCTGCGTGATTATGAGGTTCCTAGTAATGTGCGACTTTTCGATGTCGGTTGCATGAGCCTGGACATGCTTCCCTACGTGGACAGCTACGACGTGATCATCACGGTCGATGCGGTTGATGGCACAGGCGATGCCCCGGGTACGGTGTACCGCTTCTCGCCCGACGCCATGGCCAGGCATTCCGGGGCGATGGCCTCGCTGCACGATTTGAAGCTCGTCGACCTTTTCGACGCCGCGTCGCTTCTTGGGTACGAGGCCGAAGGCTATTGCCTGGGGATGCAGGTTGCCAACATGTCTCCTTCCGAGTATGCGATGGATTTGACCGAGCCTGTGCGCTCGGCGCTCCCCCTTTTGGTGGAAACGCTCGTCGCCGAGTTGCATCGCCGCGGCTTTAACCTGAAAAAGAGGCCGCTTGCATCCGAATAGCGCGGGCTGCGTTTGCGTTATTTGAGTGGCGCATGATATTATTTCCCACGGCCTTACCAACCGAATGCCCATTCTGCAACGGGTATTATCGGGCAAGTTATTCGCGCCTTTCTGCCTTGCGCGCGGTGCCCAGATCAAGGGTGGGCTTTAGGTCATGGCGATTCTGCGTCGTCTTGAAGGCTGACAATCTCGTACAAATCAATATAAGGAGATGCTTCACCATGATGAAGAAGGTTTTCGCTGTCGTATGCACTCTCGCCCTCGCGGGCGGCGTTCTCGCTGGTTGCTCGGGCAATTCCGACAACGCCGAGAAGAAGTCCGATTCTGCCGCTACCGAGCAGAAGACTGCGGCCACCGACGAGGTCAAGGCTCCCGAGTCCGACGTCGCCATGAAGTACATCACACCGGCGGATGCCGAGGCTAACCTTGATTCCTCCGATTACGTGTTCATCGACCTGCGCAAGGCCGATGACTACAAGGCGGGCCACATCAAGGGCGCTATCGCGGCTGACATGGACGCTTGCAAGGGCGGCGACTTCCAGAACGGCGTCGACACGATGAAGGCGGCCCTTAAGGACGCTACTGGTTCCGAGAACGGCGCGGACAAGAAGCTTGTGCTCATCTGCTACTCCGGCAAGACCTACGCCCAGGCTGGCACCAACGTGCTTTCCGTCATCGATGCGAATATGGATA
>NZ_CAKUAL010000058.1 GCF_934636505.1 uncultured Ellagibacter sp. | reverse complement strand
CGTTTGCACGCCCGTCCTGCTAGCTGCGAAAACGCCGATTACGGCGCGAGTGTTCGGCTAACAATGAAAATCAACCGAGGATAGCGAAGGTCGGCGAAAGCGTGCTCGCTTTGCGAGGTTGGGCGCAGCAAGAAGCTAGGCGCGGGGCAGGTAGCGAAGGCGCCGCGAGGAGGCTCCTCTTTTTCTCTCGCAGGTTTGGTGGTTCTCAGGCGCGGCGCAGCGCGAAGCCCGCGACCGCCGAGATAGCGCTCACGGCGATCGTTGTGGCAAGCCAGATGGCGCCCATGCCGACCCAGAAGGGCTCGGGGTACATGGTGATGAGCAGCGAGTCGGCGCTGAACACCCAGCTTCCCTGCGCGAAGAACAAGCTGTGGAACACGGCGAACAGCCCCTCGAAGTCAATGGCGGCCCATATTCCCAAGATGGCGAAAACCGCGATCGTGCCCAAGCCCGCGCAGAGCAAAACCGTCCCGAACGTCCTTCTTCCGCTCGCGCACCCGACGCCCACGGCGGTGAGCACGGCCGCGATGAATACGCCTAGCACGACGGGCTCGGCTGTCGCGAGAACGCCGAAGACGTCGTCGAGGTGCTCGATCGCCTCGGGGTCGAGCACGTAGGTGTCGGATGCCTGCGCGAGCAGCATGTCCACGTTCTCGCTGCTCGGCTGCAGTATGTGCATGCGCGCCAGGTCGCTGGTTTCGTCGGAGGAGCCCCCAAACGTGTTTGCGAGGCCGAAGAACAGCGAGGTCGAAGTGGCGCTTGCCGCATCGGCACCGCTCACCTCGTCCCGCGCGGCCATCTCGTCCCACAGGGCGGTGTCAAGCGAGCCGCGATGTGCGCGCCCGTCGGCTTCCGCTTGCGCGTTGATATCGTAAATGGCCTGGTTGAGGGCGAACCTATCGTTCCTGTCGAAGGTGTAGTGCTTCCCCGAGAGCGCCATGTCGCAAAGCTCCTCGTGGGAAAACGGCGTCGTCGGGTTGGTGGTCCCGGCGTAGGCGTCGGCGAGCGAAGCCGTTGCGTCATCGGGGACGGCGACAGCGACGAACCCGGTGGCAACGAAGCTTACCGCAAGGCAGATCGCGCACACTACCGACACGATGCGGTTTCCCAGACCCATGCGCTCACCTTCCTACTCGTCGACCCAGATGGTTGCCGCGGTGATGCCGCGCATGGGCTTCGAGATGGTGGGCAGGGGCCCCAGGCGGCTGAACACACCCTGGAAGCGCCCGTTGTAGCAGTAGAGACCTTCCAGGTTGTTGTACATGGCGCCCTTGCGGTCGACTTCCTCGTCGGAGAGGCCCTCGATGTCGTGGTCGGGCTCGAGGATGTGCGTCTTGTACGGCGTGATGTAGCGCTGCACAAGAAACGGCGCGCCTGCGGCCCCGTTGGCGAAGCGATCGATGATTTCGTCCCACTTTTCCTGCGTTTGGAAGCACCCGGCGTACACGTCGGCGGCGCCATATGCGTCGGTCGGCTTCACGATCCAGGCGTCCTTGTTCGCGCGCACCTCGTCCAGGTCGATCTCGCTCGAGTCGAGGTAGCGCGTCTTGGGGACCGTGCGTGCGACGAACGCGTTTTCTTCGTCGGTGAGGAACGCCTGCGTCTTCGGGTGGAAAAGCGCCTCGCAGATCTGCTTGTCGTGCACGATATGCCCGGCGAAGCTGCCGATGAGCGCCACTTTCTGCGCGCGCACGGCCTCGATGAGCGCCTGCGAGTCGTCCCAGAACTCGAGCACATCGTTGGTGACGCAGCGGCGCCAGATGGCATGCACGGGGTTGCCCTGCGCATCGCGCAGCACCTCGCCGTCGAAGGTGAGGTCGCGCACATCGCACACGCAGCACGGGTAGCCGTGTTCCTCGAATTTCTTTGCGAACAGGTGAAACTCGTCCACGACGCCGTTTTGCAGGTAATCGCAGATGGCGAAGCGGGGATGCTCGACGCGCCCTTTGTAGGTATGGTAGATGCCGATGAAGTCCTCCACCCAGGCGTCGAAGAGCTCGCAAGGCTCGACTTTGTGGCGGCGCGCGAACTCCTGGAAGGTCTTCGTACTCGCGAGCGAGTTGGTGATTTCGCGGTTCTCGTTCATGCCCGAGGATCCGTCGCCGTTGAACTCGCAGAAGGCGACTTCCTCGGTCTCCTCGTTCAGGAAGATGTCAAAGCGCGCGAAGGGGAGCACGTCGTCATAGCCGCGCGGCACCAAGATGAGCTCGGCTAAGCGCGGGTCGTAGTCGAAGATGGTGCGGTAGTCGGGGTCTTTCAGGTAGTGCTCGATCACCTTGCACAGAATGCGGTGCGTCGTCTCGACTGTGGTGCGCATGATCTCGCGCGTGCGGCGATCGTAGAGGCGCGGCACGAAGGAGGTGGAAATCACCTGATGGTGCACGATGGCAGTGGAGTTCTTCATGTAGTCGTAGGCGGCGCGGCGGCTTTCGATGTCGCCACCCAAGCTCTCCATGATGTCGAAATACTCTTGCGTATAGGCGCTGTTGCTTAGCATGCCCGCTCCTTCCGAGGGGGTGTCGGTCTGTCGTGATGAGTGTAGCATTGCAAAGGCTCTCCGAGGCGACGGGATGCTGATGGGATGCTGATGGGGCTGCGGGTGTCGTGAGCCCGACGCATTGGGAAGGGTGGCGGGGAGAAACTCCGCGAAACGGCTGCGGTTGGGAATTGTTTCTTTTTTGTTCTCAATTAGAATAGGCGGCGGTGTGGTAAAGTACCGCATGCATAAACGAGGGTGCACGGATTGCGCCCGCGAATATCCGTTTATCAAGAGTCGGGGGAGAGAGTTGGCTCTGCGATCCCGACACCAACCTGGCGTTGTGCCAAGGTGGTCCGGCCGACAACGATGAAGGAGGAGCTTCATGGCCGAAGAGCAGCATTCTACGTATCTATTCACGTCCGAATCGGTGACGGAGGGTCACCCGGACAAGATCTGCGATCAGATCTCCGACGCGATTCTCGACGCGATCCTCGAGAAGGAAACTGAGCTTCAGAAGCAGGGCTACATTTCCCCGTCGGGCCAGCCCGCCGACGTGTCGAAGGTGCGCTGCGCCTGCGAGACCATGACTACGACGGGCATGGTCGTCGTGGCGGGCGAGATCCGCACGCAGGCCTACGTCGACGTGCCGACGATCGTGCGCAACGTTATCTGCGAGATCGGCTACGATCGCGCGAAGTACGGCTTCGATGGCACGACCTGCGGCGTTCTGAACGCCATCCACGAGCAGTCGCCCGATATCGCGCAGGGCGTCGACGAGTCGTTCGAGGCGCAGCACGGCGAGGCGGAAGACGTCTACGAGACGGTGGGCGCGGGCGATCAGGGCATGATGTTCGGTTACGCCTGCAAGGAGACGAAGACCCTCATGCCGATGCCGATTTACCTGGCACAGCGCATGAGCGAGCGTTTGGCGAAGGTGCGCAAGGACGGCACGCTGCCCTACCTGCGTCCCGACGGCAAGACGCAGGTTTCAGTGCGCTATGTCGACGGCGCCCCCGTGAACGTGGAGAAGGTCGTCGTGTCCACACAGCATGCCGAGGACATCGACAACGCCACGCTACGCCGAGACGTGACCGAGCAGGTCATCAAGCCCGTGCTTGCTGACGAGGGGGTCGAGCTCGCCGAGGGCGCCGAGATCCACATCAACCCGACCGGGCGCTTCGTCATCGGTGGGCCTATGGGCGACTGCGGCCTCACCGGACGCAAGATCATCGTCGACACCTACGGCGGCATGGGCCGTCACGGCGGCGGCGCGTTCTCGGGCAAGGACTGCACGAAGGTCGACCGTTCCGCTGCGTACGCCGCGCGTTGGGTTGCGAAGAACGTGGTGGCTGCTGACCTGGCCGATCGCTGCGAGATCCAGGTCGCCTATGCCATCGGCGTCGCGAAGCCGGTTTCTATCATGGTCGAGACGTTCGGCACGGCGCACGTTCCCGAGGCCGACATCGAGCGTGCGGTGAACGAGGTCTTCGACCTGCGCCCGGGCGCGATCATCGACAGCCTCGATCTGCGTCGCCCCATCTATCGCAAGACGGCTGCCTATGGCCACTTCGGCCGCGAGCTTCCCGAGTTCACCTGGGAGAAAACCGATCGCGCGGATGCGCTTCGCGCTGCGTGTGGCCTCGCCTAGCTGCGCCTTCCCGCGACAGCCTTTCAATTCCTCACGCCGCCTTCCCGCCTTCGCAGGTTCGGGAAGGCGGCGTTTTGCTGAAGGCGGCGATTCGGGTCGTGCGCCCGCGGTGCTTTCGCTATACTTGACGGCATGAAACTTGCCTCCGTTATCCTCGATATTCCCACCCAAGCGCTCGATGCGCCTTATACCTATGCTCTGCCCGCTGCGGACGGGGAGGACTCGGTATGTGCTTTTTCTTTTGCATCTGCCCAGATGGAGAGCTTGTTTGGGGATGATGCCCTCACGGGCGGTGTTGTGGACGCGCGCGCGGTTGATGCCGCTTCTGAGGTCGATCTCCGTGCGGCCGAGCGCTCCGGTTTAGCGAGTGGCGGGGCGGAGGGCACCTGCGGGTTGGGCGCAGGCGTCGACGATGCTTCTCCCCGCTCTCGCGACTACCCCGTTGAAGTGGGATGTGCGGTGCTTGTGCCCTTCGGCAGGCGCCAGGCGGTGGGGTTCGTCATCGATGTCTTCGAGGCGGGGCTCCCGGGAGACGAAACGTGGCCTTCCGGCCTTGATGCGCGCAAGCTGAAATCAATCGTTCGGGGCCTTTCGAAACCTTACTTCGATGAGGAGGGCGCGGCATGCGCCCAATGGCTCGCGAACCGCTACATCGCGCCGCTTTCCTCCTGCGTTCGCTTATTCACGCCTCCGGGGGGTATCCCGCGGATGGTGCATGGGCGCGATGGCCGATGGCGCTTGGAGGAACAAAAGGTTGGGGAAGTGGACGACCGCTGGGTTGTCGCAGGTCCTGAGCTTTCCGCGTTCGAGCCGCGCAAGAACGCCGTTCGCCAGGAGGCGATCGTGGCGGCTGTGCGGACGGGCGAGCTGCGCGTGTCCGAGCTCTCGGCCCAGATGGGAGCAATCTCGTCGACTTTGCGCGCCCTCGAGTCGAAAGGCGTCGTGCGCATCGTTCGCCGCCGCCGTATGCGGGGGACCCCTGACGGTGCGCGCAGCGGCTTGGCGGGTGCTGCGGTGAACGGCATGCTCGCTGAAACTTGCGACGGCGCGCCTTCCGCTTCAGCCCCTATTGCGTCTACCATCGCGTCCGACGGCTTCATCCCCTCGCCGAAGCCTATGCTCACGCCGGGACAGGAAAGCGCCCTTGCGGCCATCGACCGCGCGCGCGAGCATGCCTGCGGCGAGGTGGTCGTCGTCGACGGCGTCACTGGATCAGGCAAAACGGAGCTCTACCTGCGCGCCATCGAGAAGACGCTTGCCGAGGGGCGCACGGCCTGCGTGCTCGTGCCTGAGATCTCGCTCACGCCGCAGACGGTGGGCCGCTTCCGCGGTCGCTTCGGCGACATGGTCGCGGTCATGCACTCGCGCATGAGCCAAGGCGAGCGCTACGACCAGTGGGATTTCATCAAAAGTGGCGCGGCGCGCGTTGTGGTGGGGGCGAGAAGCGCCCTGTTCACGCCGCTTTCGAACATCGGACTCATCGTGATCGACGAGGAGCACGAAGGTTCCTACAAGCAAGATTCCGCTCCGCGCTACGATGCGCGCGAGGTGGCGCGCTGGATGGTCGCTCGCTCGGGCGGCGTGCTCGTCATGGGTTCGGCCACGCCCTCCATTGAGGCGCTCTATGCCTGCGAGCAGGGCGGGAGCTGGACGAAGGTCGATCTGCCCGATCGCGCGAACGGCAAGCCCCTGCCGACGGTCGAGGTCGTGGACATGGCGGCGGAGTTTCGCGGCGGCTCGCGGGCGATGTTCTCGCGCAAGCTCGTCGAGGGGCTTCGCAGCGAGCTTTCCCTCGGGCGCAAGGCGGTGCTTCTCTTGAACCAGCGCGGCTTCGCGAAGTTCCTCTTGTGCCGCGACTGCGGGTTCGTGCCCACCTGCCCCTCGTGCGACACCTCGCTCACCTATCACGAGCGCGGCCGCATGCTCGCGTGCCACCATTGCGGGCACACCGAGATCGCGCCCGCCGTCTGCCCCGAGTGCGGAAGCCCGTACCTGAAGAAGTTCGGCGCGGGAACCCAGCGCGTCGAGGCAGAGTTGCGCGCGCTGCTCGACGGGATGCCGGGCGTCGGCCCTGACGTGCCCATCATCCGCATGGACGCCGACACCACGAGCGGCAAGGGGGCCCACGAGCGCCTCCTCGAGCAGTTTGCCGGAGCGGATGCCGCCGTGCTTTTGGGAACGCAGATGATCGCGAAGGGGCTCGACTTCGAGGACGTGACGCTCGTGGGCGTGATTAACGCCGATACGCAGCTCCACCTTCCCGATTATCGGGCTGCCGAGCGCACGTTTTCCCTGATCGAGCAGGTGGCGGGTCGCGCCGGGCGTGCCGACTTGCCGGGGCGTGTGCTCGTTCAGACCTACGAGGCCGACAACGTCGCCATCCGCGCAGCTGCCACCTACGACCGCGAGCGGTTCCTTCGTGCGGAGCTCCCGAAGCGGCGCATCCTTCTCTACCCGCCGTTCGTCCGAATGGCCAACGTGCTTGTCTGGGGGAAGGACGAGCCCTCCGTGCGCACGACCGCCGAAAGGCTGTTCGCCGAGCTCGAGGCGCATATTCGCGACTTCGGCGGTGACGGGTGGTCCGTCCTTCCCGCGAGCCCGTGCGTTCTCGCGAAGCTGCGCGGCGTGTACCGCTGGCATGTCGTGGTGAAGTGCCCGCCCGAGGACGATCTTTCGCGCGTGATAGCCCCGCTGTTCCGCGCCCGTGTGCCCGAGGCGGACGTGAACGTTGCCGTTGACGCCGACCCGAACGATTTATTGTGACATTCGGACACATTCGGCTCGATTTATGGTATATTTTATCGCTGTGTATTTGCGCCCGGTTGCGGTTTAGCCCCGGGCGTTCTTATCCAGAAAGGACTATCACGTGGCAAAGGATTCCCAGAAATTATCGAAGAAGACTGCCGAAGAACCGAAAGACCTTTCCAATCCCGATGAGATTCTCGAGGAGGACGAGCTCGATGAGGATCCCGAAGAAGGAGAGCCCCCTGTAAGCGAGGTTTCCGAAGCCTCCGATACCACGCTCGACGAAGACAAGATCGAGGCTGGCATCGACGAGGAAGAAGACCTGCTCGAGGGCATTCCCGAAGAAGAACTTAAAGCAACCACCGATGTGCAGCTGCCGAAGGTGACGACTGCCCGCAGCAAGCGCCGCGCGACCCGCAAGCGCGCAAACGACGGCGGCGTGACCATGCTCACAGGCGACCCGGTTCGCATGTACCTGAAGGAAATCGGCAAGGTGCCGCTGCTCACCGCTGCCGAGGAAATCGACCTCGCCATGAAGATCGAGGCGGGCGTCGCTGCAGGCGAGCAGCTCGAGAAGGCCGACGCCGGCGAAATCGAGCTCGAGAGGCGCGACCTTCGCCGCCTGACTCGCATCGAGGAAGTCGGTTTCGACGCGAAGCAGCAGCTCATCGAGGCAAACCTGCGCCTCGTCGTGTCTATCGCGAAACGCTACGTGGGTCGCGGCATGCTTTTCCTCGACCTTATCCAGGAGGGCAACCTGGGCCTTATCCGCGCTGTCGAGAAGTTCGACTATCGCAAGGGATTCAAGTTCTCCACGTATGCCACCTGGTGGATTCGCCAGGCCATTACGCGCGCCATCGCCGATCAGGCTCGCACCATCCGCATTCCCGTGCACATGGTCGAGACGATCAACAAGCTCGTGCGCATCCAGCGCCAGCTTCTCCAGGAGCTTGGTCGCGAACCTACCCCGAAGGAAATCGGCGACGTGATGGGGCTTCCTGAGGAGCGCGTCCGCGAGATTCAGAAGATCTCGCAGGAGCCGGTGAGCCTCGAGACGCCGATCGGCGAGGAAGAGGATTCCCAGCTCGGCGACTTCATCGAGGACGACGCCGCCGTGGTGCCTCCCGACGCCGCGAGTTTCAGCATGCTCCAAGAGCAGCTCGGCAAGGTGCTCGACGGCCTCGCGGAGCGCGAGCGCAAGGTCATCAGCCTGCGCTTCGGTTTGGAAGACGGTCATCCGCGCACGCTTGAGGAGGTCGGACGCGAGTTCGGCGTCACGCGCGAGCGCATTCGCCAGATCGAGAGCAAGACGCTCGCGAAGCTGCGCCACCCGAGCCGCTCGAGCAAGTTGAAGGATTACCTGGAAGACTAGTCCTCGCTGCTCAGGCTAAACGTCGATTGATGCGATGCTGCGAGAGCCCCTCGTCACCGACCCGATCGCTTTGAGGCTGCCCCTTGCGCGTTGAGCGCTTCGGGAGTCTTGCGCGACGCCGGCGCGACGAGGGGCTTTCTTGTCGGAACGCTCACCCAGCCCACGGGAAAGGAACCCACATGCCCGACCATACCTCCGAAGATCTCGAGTTCTTCGCAAGCTGCCTTCCTGGGTTGGAAGGCCTGCTCGCTGATGAGCTGCATGCGCTCGGAGTCCGCCGCACGCGCCCGCTTGGCGGCGGCGTGGCGTTTTTCGGTGCCCCGAAGGCCGCCTTGCGCGCATGTCTTTGGTCGCGGCTGGCGTCGCGCGTGCTCTGCGTCGAGGGGCGTGTTGGCGCTGCGAACTCGGATGCGCTCTACCAGGGGGTATATGCGCTGCCTTGGGAGGAAATCCTGCTTTCTGGCAAGAGCATTGCTGTGCGCGCCCGCGGGACGAACGAGGGGCTTCGCAACACGAAGTTCACGGGTATGCGCGTGAAGGACGCGATCTGCGATCGTTTGCGCGAGGTTCGCGGCGAGCGGCCCGACGTGAACGTTGCGTATCCCGATATCGCCATCGACGTGCGCATTCACGAGGGAAAGGCGACGGTGTCGGTCGATCTTTCCGGCACGCCTTTGAACGACCGTGCCTACTTCGGTCGCAACGTGCCGGACACGATGCCGCTTCTGTGCTCGTATGCGGCGGCGCTTCTCGCGTATGCGAAATGGAGCGAGCGAGCGGGGGAGGGCTACCGCTTCGTCGACGCGCTCGCGGAGTCTCGCGGCGAAGACGAGAAGTCGCGGGGCTTGAGCGTGCTTGAGCGCGAGGCAAGGGCGATCGTTCTCGATGAGGCGCCCGGCGCGGCGCGTTCCCGATGGGGTTTCTCCTCGTGGGGGCGATTTGACGAGGAGACGTGGAACGCGCTTCTCGATGAAGCCGACGAGCGTGCCGAGCGCGCCCAGGAGTCGCTGCGCCCCCTCGACGCTTCCGCGCCGCAGCTCGTTGCTGCAGTGCTGATCGATTCGGCGAACGACAACGCGGTTTCCGCGGCGGGGGACGCGGCCTTTGTGCGCGCAGCCGCCGACGCCCCCGCGCGCTCCGTTTTCGCCTGCATCGGCGGCGAGGGCGCGGCGGAGCGCTTCGGTGCCGAACCTTCGCTTTGCGAGGAGCTTGGGCGGGGGCGCGTGAGCATCAAGGTCCGCCTCTTCGATACGCCCCCGGCTGCGCCTGTGACGATCGTCGTTCCTGACATGTTCGGCGGGGCCGAGCATGTCGTCGACGTGCACGACGAGACATCTTCTCAGTTCGCTTCCCGTTTGCGCAAGGTTTACAAGGAGCGCCGCAAGTGGGCGCGCCGCGAAGGGGTCAGCTGCTACCGCGTCTACGATGCTGACTTGCCCGGCTACGCGGCCGCGATCGATCTGTACGCAGGCGCGGGCGAGGACGAGGGAAAAACCTTCGTTCATGTTGCCGAATACGCAGCCCCCTCGTCGATCGACGAGCTGAAGGCCCGCCATCGCATGAGCGATATTCTGGCGATTACCCCTGTCGTGCTCGGCGTGCCTCCCGAGCGCGTGTTCTCCAAGACGCGCCGTCGTGACCGCGGGGGAAGCCAGTATCGCGATGCCGGCGAACGCTCGTTTATAGCGACCGTCGAGGAGGACGGCTCGCTGTTCGAGGTCGACCTTGCCGGGTACGTCGATACTGGCATCTTCCTCGACCATCGCGACACGCGCCACATGGTCGGCGAGATGGCGGCCGGCGGGGATTTTCTGAATCTGTTCGCGTACACGGGCACGGCGACGGTGCATGCCGCCGCGTGCGGCGCGCGCACGACGTGCACGGTGGACATGTCGGCGACGTATCTTGATTGGGCGCGCCGCAACATGGCGAACAACGGCTTCTCGGGGCGGGCCCACCGCTTCGAGCGAGCTGACGTGATGCAGTGGATCACCGAGGCGCGGCGCGATCGCCGCCTGTTCGACCTGGTGTTCGTCGACCCGCCGACGTTCTCGAACTCGAAGTCGATGGGACGGCGCACGTGGGATGTGCAGCGCGATCACGTGGAGCTTCTCATCGGCGTGAGCCGCCTTCTCCGCGAGGGCGGGCAGGCCGTCTTCTCGTGCAACCTGCGCACCTTCAAGCCCGACTTCGAATCGCTTGAGAAGTACGGCGTGGAAATCGAGGACATCACGGCGCAAACCATCCCGCACGATTTCGAGCGCAACCCGCGCATCCACAAGTGCTTCATCGTCCGCAGAAAGTAGTTGGAGCGGCCCTGGGAAATCGTCCCAATTTGTCCACGACGAGCCGATTCCGAGCAAGAAGGTGCCATATCCGATAGCCCTGTTTTCCGTCGACGAACAGCTCCATTTGTTGCGCAACATGGTAGCGCGGCTCGGACGCATATTGAAACCTAAGGGAAGACAAATGCGTGGGAGTGTCCGCGCTTAAGAGGAAAGGTACGAAATGGGCCTACAGAGAGGATTATGGCTATCATTACCTCTGGTCAAAAGAAGATGACGGCACCATCCATATTCAGAAGGAAATCAAGTCCGGCGTGGCAACCGATTCGGCAGACTTCTACATCTACGACGGCTAAAAGGATGCTCGTCCGATGATCGGGCGAGGTTTTGGACAAAGGCCACTGCGGAGTGCCCCGCGAAGCGAGCGCGCTGCTTCCGGGGGCTCTGCGGGGCGAGTGAGTTGCTTCTCGGGCGTCCCCACGGAGCAGGGGGCCTCCTTCGTGGTCAACTGAGCGAGTTGTGCGTGGTCTTTTTGCAGAATAATCCAACTTGTTTGAAGCTGACCTGGGGATTTGTTTTGGACGGACGCCCCAAGCCATCATGAAGGGGAGAATCGGGCGAAAAAACGTCGCACAACTCGTCCGGTTGACCACCAACCCGCCTCTCTGCTCTCTAGGGGGTGGCGTTGGGGTGGCAGAGAGGCAGCGTCGGGGGGCGTTCGTGGGGCGGAGGGCTCATTTTGTTGCTTTGGAAATGCGCGAGCTGCGCCTTATCGAACTCGACACCGTCGTAGAAATGGCATGTGCCCAACGTGGCCAAAACTGTATTCCCTCTCAGTCAAGCCGGCTGAGAGAGGGTGGTTGCGGGCCGAGACAAGAAAATGCAGCCTTCAAGGCGAATATCGGCACGAAAACCGAGGTATCCCACGGGAAAAGCGCGAGCCGCGGGCACCTCCAAAAGTGAGCAACTTTCTGACCTGGGAATTTATTTCAAAGCGAAAATTTCACCCGCAGCGGCACGTCGAAATGGGACCTTCATCGTGGGATACCTCGGTTTTCGTGCCAAAATCTCCTCGAATGGTTGTACCAATATGTTCCCAAGAGACCTCCCTGGAGGGGTCGCGCCTCGATTCGCAGCGCATTAGAGGCTCATCCTGGATGTCTTTATCTTGCTTCGCTAAATTGTTTGATTGATGTGCGCAGGTTTTGTCGCAGCTTGCCCGCTCGTTGTCAGAACGCAGACGAGCGCATCCCTGTAGCACCGGGTCAGAAAAGTGCAGCATTTTCTAGTCATTTCGTCTTCTGCTGCTTCTCGCAAAACCTGCGCACATCGAGCAAAAGTTATCAGGGACGGATCGTGCCGTCGCGGACAACAATCGCCGATATGCGAGGATTCGCTTCTGCCTTCGGTTCGCCTTCCTCGGGCAACTCGGCAAAAGCCCAGGTCGCAGATCGTCGAGGCCAGATCCGAACATCCAGGTGGCGCTCTTGGACTCACATATCGCCGACATCTATCCATGGGGGGGTGGATTATCGAGAAGAAGGGGTTGCGCGGTTGGTCATCGCGTCGCAACCACCTGTCTGTCCTCTGGTTCCGCTGCTCCGGCGTCCTGCGAGAGGCTATAAAGCTCCTCTCGTCACTGGCTCAGATGCGGGATAGAACACGGGTTGTTTATCCTGCGTGCGAGACGAGAGGCGGGCGTTGCGCCTCATTTCGTCTCATCTTGGGATAAGGAGCAGAAGTGGCGGAATGACCGAAGTTCTCAAAGGGGCGAGGGAGCGAGGAAACGAGTGCGCCGCCTGACATGAGGTTGAAGTGCGAGTGGGCCGTCTGGTGAGAATGCAGGGGAGAGAATATGTCGCCTGACGTGCCGGAGCAAGCAATTCGCCTGGTGAGAAGGCTGCGGGTTCTAAACGCCCGCGTTCGTCAAAAAAGTTGAAATTGGGTCTTGCGCCGACTGATGAGATGGGTATAATACTATCTTGCGCGTTCGGAAAGAGCGCAACTGATTGGCAGATTCCTCGGTAGCTCAACGGCAGAGCATCCGGCTGTTAACCGGAGGGTTGTAGGTTCGAATCCTACCCGGGGAGCCA
>NZ_CAKUAL010000057.1 GCF_934636505.1 uncultured Ellagibacter sp. | reverse complement strand
GTACATCTCAATGCCGTTCGCGGGGGAATTTTGCGCGTCTGCTGCCTGGTCACTGGCCTGTTCGTTCATTGTTTGGCTCCTTGGCCTATAAAAGTGGTACAAACCCCAGCGGGTTTGTATAAAATAATTTCGCCGCACATCGTAGCACGTTGCGGTGACAGAATTGGGCATGTATCGAAAACGAGGACGAATCGTGAACTTGGGCATTCTGAATAGCAAGGCGCTCGCCGCTTCTTTTGCTGTCATGTCCCGACGACGTCCTTTGCGCGACGGCAAAGCCTCGTGCCGTGCCGCTTCGCGCGTTTCTTCTCTGTAACTTTTTCGCGTCCTCTTTGGGCGGGAATCCCTTTTTATTACTATTGTCCGTGCGCTTCGCCCTATGCGTATCGCGTGCATCGCCGCAGCTAACATCGCTGGCGGCCAGGCTCGCTGTTCGCATATCCGCAGGCGCGGGAACCAATTCGATAAGGAATCGACATTATGAAGATTAAAGCCGGTATCGTTGGGGCCGCTGGCTTCGCGGGTGCGGAACTCACGCGCCTTTTGTTGGGGCACCCGAGCTTCGAGCTGTGTGCGATCACCTCCGATGCGCTCGCCGGGCGCGCGCTCGCCGAGGTGTACCCCGCGTTCGCGGGTGCGAGCAACCTCGTCTTCTCCAAGCACGATAAGAACGCGCTTGCCGACCTTGATGTGGCCTTTCTCGCCGTTCCGCACACGGCGTCCCTCGCGATGACGCCCGATCTCATCGCCGCGGGCACCACGGTCATCGACCTGTCCGCCGACTACCGTCTGAAAGATCCTGCAACTTACGAGAAGTGGTACAAGGTGGCGCACACCTCCACCGACCTTCTCGCGAAGGCCGCCTTCGGCCTGCCCGAGCTCACAGGCGACGAGCTCGCCTCCGCCGCAGCGAGCCGAGCGGCAGGGGAAGCCGTGCTCGTGGCCTGCGCGGGCTGTTATCCTACGGCGACCTCGCTTGCCGCTGCGCCGTTTTTGCGCTCAGGCCTCGTCGAAGAGGGCGCCACTGTCATCGTCGACGCGCTCTCGGGCATCACCGGCGCGGGCAAGAAAGCCACCGAGCGTACGCACTTCTGCTTCGCGAACGAAAGCGTCGAAGCCTACGGGGTGGGAACGCACCGTCACACGCCGGAAATCTCGCAAATCTTAGGGCTCGCCCCTGGCAAGCTCGTGTTCACGCCGCATCTCGTCCCCATGAACCGCGGCCTGCTCTCCACGGTGAAGCTGCCGCTCGCAAAGGGCGCCGCCGCTCCCGATCCCGAAGAGCTCGCCGCCATCCAGCAGCGCTTCTACGCGCAATCCCCACTCGTCGAGGCGCTTCCCGCAGGCTCGCTTCCCAAGACCGCATCGGTCGCCGGAACGGCGCGCGCGCAGGTGGGCGTCGCCTATCACGCTGAGGCGCGCACGATCATCGCGATCGGTGCGATCGACAACTTGGGGAAGGGCGCTGCTGGCCAGGCCGTCCAGTGCGCGAACATCATTTTCGGCCTCGATCAGACCGAAGGCCTCACCTCACTTGCCGTGGGGGTGTAAAACCCGATGGAAGGAACCGACATGACAGCATTCACCCAGATCGAGGGCGGGGGCGTCACGAGCGCTCTCGGCTTCAAGGCCGCCGGCATCCATGCGGGTTTCCGTAAGGAACCAAAGCGCCGAGACCTCGCGCTCGTCGTCGCGGACGAGCCTTGCGCGGCGGCGGGCACGTTCACGAAAAACATCTTCTGCTCCGCGCCCGTCATCATCTCGAAAGAGCACCTCTCCGACGGCGGTGCGGGCGCCCCGAGCTACGGCACTGCGCGCGCCGTGGTGGTGAACTCCGGTATCGCGAACGCCGCGACAGGCGTTCCCGGGCTTGAGCATGCCCGCGAGATGGCGCGCATCACCGCCGACGCCGTGGGCTGCACCGAAGAGGAGGTGCTCGTCGCGTCGACCGGCGTCATCGGGCAGCATCTTCCCCTCGATCCCTTCAAGACGGGCGTTCCCCAGGCGCTCGCCGAGGCAAGTCGCGAAGGCGGGGCTTCCGCAGCGCGCGCCATCATGACCACCGACACGCACCCGAAGGAGTACGCGGTCAGCTTTTCAGGCGATGACCTGGGTTTTGATGGCGTCACCTTCACCGTTGGCGGCATGTCGAAGGGCTCGGGCATGATCATGCCGAACATGGCCACCATGATTGCCATCGTCACGACCGATGCTCCCATCGCCGCGGCGCATCTCTCGCAGATCCTGCGCGACGCCGTGGGCGTGAGCTTCAACAAGATCACCGTCGACTCGGACACCTCGACCAACGACACCTGCGTCACGCTCGCGAGCGGGGCTGCGGCTCCGGGTGCGGCGCCCATCGAGCCGGGGACCCCCGCCTACGATGCGCTCGCCGCCGCCTATAAGGAAGTGTGCACGCACCTCGCGCGCATGATGGCCGCCGACGGCGAGGGCGCCACGAGGCTCGTCACCGTGCACGTTGCAGGCGCCGCTACCGACGCCGACGCCGACGCGGCAGCGCGCACCATCGCGAACTCGCCGCTCGTGAAGACGGCCATCTATGGCCACGACGCGAACTGGGGACGCATCGCCGCAGCTGCGGGGCGCTCGGGCGCTGCATTTCGCCAGGAAGACGTGTCCATCGACATCATGGGCATGCCCGTCTGCCGAGGCGGGCTCACCGTCGCCTTCGACGAGGACGAGGCGCTGCGACGTTTCGAGGCGCCGGAGATCGCGATCGACGTGAACCTCGGCGCCGGCACGTGCGAAACCACCATGTGGACATGCGACTTCTCGCATGATTACGTAACCATCAACGGAGATTACAGGACCTAATTGCCATGAACTACGATAAGGACAGCAGACCGAACGGGGTCGACACCATCACGGGCGAAGTGCTCGCCGAGGCGATGCCGTGGATCAAGAACATCACCGGCAAGACCATCGTCATCAAGTACGGCGGATCTGCCATGGTCGACGAGCAGCTGCGCGCCGAGGTCATGGCCGACATCGTGCTCCTGAAGATCATCGGCGTGAACCCGGTGATCGTGCACGGCGGCGGGCTCGCTATCTCCGAGGCCATGAAGCGCTTCGACATGCCCGTGAAGTTCATCGACGGCCAGCGCGTGACCACCGACGAGGCCATGAAAGTGGTGCGCTCGGTGCTTGCTGGCCAGGTGAACCAGGAGCTCGTCGAGGCGATGAACGAGCACGGCCGGGTCGCGGTGGGCCTGTCGGGTGCCGACGGAGCCACGATCATCGCCGAGCAGGCGAGCGAGCAGCTCGGGCGCGTCGGGCGCGTCGTTCGCATCAATTCGCAGCTTCTCGAAGACCTCGTGTCGGCGAACTACATTCCCGTTCTCGCGTCGGTCGGCATCGGGGAAGAGCCGGGCAGCGGCTTTTTCAACGTGAACGCTGACGTGGTGGCGGGCCATGTGGCCGCGGCCATTGGCGCGCACAAGGTGTTCTTCTTGACCGACGTCGACGGTCTTTACCGCGACTTCGACGACAAATCGTCGCTCATCTCGCGTATCTCACTTGCCGAAGTTAGCGAGATGGTGGACAAGAAGCAGGTCTCGACGGGCATGATTCCGAAGCTGCGATCCTGCATCCGCGCGCTTGACGCGGGCGTGCACCGCGCGCATATCTTGAACGGCACCACGCCGCATGCGCTTCTGCTCGAGATGCTCACCGACAAGGGCGTCGGCACCATGATCGTCCCGCCCGACGGGGACGCGGCGTTCGACTCCACGCGCGAGGGCAGCTTCGCGAGCAAACTGGTGTAACGTGGGCGGTCGCTTCGCCGCCTTTTGTGAGAAGGAGAAACAATGAGTCTTGCTGAACAGCAGCAGCTGGAGGAAACCTACGTCATGCACACGTTCGGCCGCAAGCCGGTCGAGCTGGTGGAAGGCGAGGGCATGGTCGTTCGCGACGATGCCGGCAAGGAATACCTCGACTTCATCGCGGGAATCGGCGCGGTGAGCCTGGGGCATTGCCATCCCGCCGTCGTGCGCGCGATCACCGAGCAGGCATCCACGCTCATCCACGTGAGCAACTACTATTACATCGAGCATCGCGGGCAGGTGGGCAAGTTGCTCTCCGATGCGCTGAACGAAGAAGTGCCCGCCGCTGACCAGGCGCCTTGGCAGACGTTCTTCGCGAACTCGGGCGCCGAGGCGAACGAGTGCGCCATCAAGCTCGCCCGCGCCTATGCGCGCCGCCGCATCGAGGCGGAAGGCGGCGACGGGGAATCGGCTCCGCGCGTGATCGTCACGGTGAAGAAGAGCTTCCACGGCCGCACGCTCGCCACGCTCGCCGCGACCGCGCAGCCGGCCAAGCAGGAACTCTTCCAGCCGCTGCCCGATGGGTTCACGCCCACGCCGCAAAACGACATCGCGGCGCTCGAGGCGCTGTTCGAGGCGCAAGGCGACTCCATCTGCGCCGTCATGCTCGAGCCTATTCAGGGCGAGTCCGGCGTGCATCCTTGCAGCCCCGAGTTCATGGAGGCGGTGCGCCGCCTCACGGCCGAGCGCCACGCGCTCATGATTTGCGACGAGGTGCAGTGCGGTATCTACCGCACCGGCAAGCCCTTCGGCTTCCAGAACTACGATGTCGTGCCCGATATCGTCTCCATAGCGAAGGGCGTGGCGTCGGGTTTCCCCTGCGGCATGTGCGCCGCGCGCGGGGAAGTGGCGGCTGCCTTCAAGCCAGGCGATCACGGCTCCACCTTCGGCGGGTCAAACCTCGCGGTTGCCGCGGCTGAGGCGACGCTGAGCGAGATTCAAAAGGAGAACCTCGCCGCGAACGCGATCGAGGTGGGTGCGTACCTGCGCGAGCAGCTTTCCGCGCTTCCCCAGGTCACCGAGGTGCGCGGCATGGGTCTCATGCTGGCGGCCGACCTCGCGGAGGACAGCAAGGGCGCTCCCGACGTCGTGTATGATGGGCTTTCCGCAGGCCTTCTGCTCAACGCGACGGGCGCGCACACGCTGCGCTTCCTGCCGCCGCTCGTGTGCAGCAGGGCAGACGTCGATGCGTTAATCGAGAAACTTGGTGGGATTTTATAGTTCGCCAAATGCTCAGGGTGCATTTGGTTTACCGTGGTTAAAACAGTTTTGAGCTGGGAAAGGATACAAAAATGAGCGAACAGAGGGACAGGGTTGTCTTGGCCTACTCCGGTGGCCTTGATACGTCGGTGTGCATCAAGTGGATGCAGGAGGAGCGCGGGCTCGACGTCATCGCCGTCGTTGGCGACGTCGGACAGGAGCACGACGGTCTCGAGAAGATTCACGACAAGGCCCTGCGCACCGGCGCCATCGAGTGCCGCGTGGTCGACATGCGCGAGGAATTCGCCAAGGAATACCTTACCCCCGCGCTTGCCGCGAACGCGCTCTACGAGAACAAGTACCCGCTTGTGTCCGCTCTCTCGCGCCCGCTGATCGCGAAGCATCTCGTCGAGATCGCGCACGAGTTCGGCGCGAAGTACGTGGCGCACGGCTGCACCGGCAAGGGCAACGACCAGGTGCGCTTTGAGGCGTCCATCATGATGCTCGATCCGTCGCTGGAAATCATCGCCCCTGTTCGCGAGTGGGATCTGAAGACCCGTCCGCAGGAGATGGACTGGGCGGCGGCGCACGGGGTGGAGGTTCCCACCACCAAGAAGTCGCCCTATTCGATCGACGACAACCTGTGGGGCCGCGCCATTGAGTGCGGCGTTCTGGAAGACCCCTGGAACGAGCCGCCGGCGGACATCTACACGATGACCACCGACCCCGAGAAGGCTCCCGACACCCCGACCGTCGTGGAGATCTCGTTCAAGGACGGCATCCCCTGCGCGCTCGACGGCAAGGAGATGAGCTACCTCGACGTCATCCTCGAGATGAACAAGATCTCCGGCGCGAACGGCTTCGGCCGCCTCGACATGGTGGAGAACCGCCTCGTCGGCGTGAAGAGCCGCGAGTGCTACGAGGCTCCGGGCGCGCTTGCCATCATCAAGGCGCACAAGGCGCTTGAGGACATCTGCCTCGAGCGCGACGTGCTCCACTACAAGCTCCATGTGGAACATGAGTGGGCCGACCAGGTCTACAACGGCAAGTGGTATGCTCCGCTGAAGGCCGGTCTGGATGCGTTCCTCGCAACGACGCAGGTCAATGTCACGGGTACGGTGCGCCTGTCCTTCTACAAAGGCACCTGCACGGTCACGGGCTCCAAGAGCGACTACTCCCTCTACACCAAGGAGCTCGCCACCTACGACGAGGGCGACACCTTCGACCACAAATCCGCGAAGGGCTTCATCAACATCTACAGCCTCTTCGGAAAGGTTTGGGCTGAGAAGCATCGCCAGTAAAGGAGATTTCGCTGGTCTGCCGACCAGCGAAACGAGCCGACGCTGTGCGGCGCTCCGGCGGCACAGCTGGCGCTCCAGGGTTTTGTCGCGTATCTTAAGTACGCTTCTTCAACCTTTCGCGCCATCTGCACTCGCCAGAACGCCGCTCGCTGACTCTTGCTCGACCTGCGACTTTCCGAATCCCACAGGTTGAACAGGGTCGAAGCGAGCGTTGTCTTCAGAAGCGAACGACCCAAGGGCGCTCACAAAAGGGCGCCCTTCTCGTAGGCAAAACGCAGAGTGTAATTCCCGACGGCCTTCACAAAGCGAGTTCCGCAGCGAAGCGAGGACTGTCTGAGCGACTGAAGACCGTCGGGAATTACACTCTGGCGATCTCCATAGATTGAAAGGGCACACACCATGGCACTTTGGTCAGGCAGATTCGAAGAGGGCGTGAGCGAGTTCACGCAGCGCTTCGGCGCATCTCTTCCCGTCGACAAGCAGCTCTACGCGCAGGACATCGCAGGTTCGCGCGCCCATGCGGCGATGCTCGCGCACCAAGGCGTCATCTCGCAGGAGGATGCCGACAAGATCGACGCGGGCCTTCTGCGCATCAAGGGCGAGATCGAGGCGGGCAACTTCCCGTTCGACATCAACAACGAGGACATCCACATGTCCATCGAGAGCGTGCTCACCTCAGAAATCGGCGATGCGGGCGCGCGCCTTCACACGGGTCGCAGCCGCAACGACCAGGTCTGCACCGACACGCGTCTGTTCGCAAAGAAGCGGGCGCGCGACCTGATGGCTGCAAACGTGGAGCTTCGTCATGCGCTCGTGTCTCAGGCGGAGAAGCGCTTCGACGTCATTCTGCCTGGCTATACGCACATGCAGCATGCGCAGCCGGTGCTCTTCTCCCATCATATGCTCGCGTACGTGTGGATGCTCGATCGCGACTTCGATCGCTTGCGCGCGGCATACGACGCCGCGGACGCGAACCCGCTCGGGTCCGCAGCGCTCGCCGGCACCACCTACCCGCTTGACCGCTTCATGACGGCCGAGACGCTCGGCTTCTCGCGCGTGATCCCCAACTCGCTCGATGCCGTCTCCGACCGCGATTTCCTGCTTGACCTTCTGTATGCCTGCAGCGTGTCGTGCATGCACCTGTCGCGCTTGTGCGAGGAGATCATTCTCTGGTCGACGGCGGAGTTCGGCTTCGTCACCCTGTCCGACTCCTTCTCGACGGGCTCGTCTATCATGCCGCAGAAGAAAAACCCCGACTTCGCCGAGCTCATCCGCGGCAAGTCCGGGCGCGTGATCGGCGACTTGGTCGCGCTGCTCGTCACGATGAAGTCGCTTCCCCTTGCGTACAACAAGGACCTGCAGGAGGACAAGGAAGGTGTCATCGACGCTGCGAAAACGCTCGAGGACTGCTATCGGTGCGCCACGGGCATGATCGACACCATGGAAATTCACCCCGATGCCATGCTCGAGCAGGCGAAGAAGGGCTATCTCGCCGCGACGGACGTGGCCGATTACCTGGCGAAGAAGGGTCTTCCTTTCCGCCGTGCGCACGAGATCGTGGGCCATCTCGTGCTTCTGTGCGACAAGCGCGCCTGCGGCCTGGAGGACCTCTCGATCGAGGATTTCAAGGCGGAAAGCGATCTGTTCGAGGAGGACATCACGAAGTGCCTCGACCTTGCGAGCATCGTCGCCGCGCGCACCACGTTCGGCGGTACGGGCAATTCCGCGGTGAAAGAGCAACTCGGCCAGGCGAAAGAGGCGCTCGCCGCCGACGAGGCCGACGCGGCATCGCTCGCGTAGCATCCCAATGGGGCTTCGTCGCTCTAATCGGCGACGTTATCACGAAGGCAGGGGTTCGAGAAATCGGCCCCTGCCTTTCTGTATTACGGGGAGGAGCAGGTCATGGGCCAAACGACGCCTCTTGTGCCCATTTGCTGACAAAACGGGGGAGCTTTCGAAGGGAAAGCGAGCCGATGCTACAATACTTTGGACTAACGAGGAGGTGCCCGTGGCGTCACGTGCGATTAAAAGCAGGGCCAACATCAAGAAGAAGCATCCGTCGACGGCGGTGATCGCCGTCGTGGCGGTTATCTTCGTGTTCATCGTCTCGCTTTGCTGGGGCGTCTGGTCTGTCGGCTCGTCTTGGCTGACCGATCTCCCTGATTACGAGAGCGCCGACGCGTACAACACCGCGCAGCCGACGGTCGTGTACGCGAGCGACGGCCAGACGGTGCTCGCGGAATTCCAGCTGGAGAACCGCGACCCGGTCGAAATCAGCGAGATCAGCGACTACGTGCTCAAGGGCACGGTTGCTACGGAGGACGAGCGCTTCTACTCCCATGGTGCGATCGACCCGTGGGGCATCGGCCGCGCCTTGGTGAACAACCTCATGGGTGGCGACCTGGAAGGCGCATCTACCATCACGCAGCAGTTCGTGCGCAACACGATTCTCTCTTCGGAGATGGACGACATCTCGATCAAGCGTAAGGTTCGCGAGGCGTATATCTCGATCAAGCTTGAGGAGCAGTACTCCAAAGACAACATCCTGCTCATGTACTTGAACACGATCAACTACGGTTCGGGCGCCTATGGCATCGAGGCCGCATCGGAGCGCTACTTCTCGAAGCACGCAAGCGAGCTCACCATTGCGGAGGCGGCGACGCTTGTGGGCATTCCCCAGTCGCCAACGTACAACAACCCGATCAACTATCCCGAGAACTGCACGAAGCGCCGCAACGTAGTGCTCGACCGCATGCTCTCGAACGGTGTCATCACTCAGGAAGAGCACGACGCCGCTCAGGCCGAGCCCCTCGTGCTCAATCCGACCGAGCCGTCGACCACGGGAATCGAGGCGTATCCGTACTTCACGAGCTACGTGCGCGACCAGCTGACCAACGCCAACGGCAAGTACGCGTACTCCAAAGACGAGCTTTTCAAGGGCGGGCTGAAGGTCTACACCACGCTTGACGTCTCCATGCAGGAGGCCGCCGAGGCGGCTGCGCGCAAGAAGGAACAGGCGGCCGGCGACAACTACGAGGTCGCCATGGTGGCGATCGACCCCGACAACGGCTACATCAAGGCGCTCGTCGGAGGCAAGGACTACGACGCCTCGCAGGTCAACATGGCCACCGGCACGGGCGGGTCAGGCAGGCAGGCCGGCTCGTCGTTCAAGACGTTCACCCTGGTGGCAGCTATCGAGCAGGGTATCGATCCCAGCACGATGATCGATGCCTCGGCAACTGCGAAGCTCCCTGGATGGGAAGTTGCCAACATCAACCACACCAACTACGGGACGAAGAGCATCTCAGACGCCTTCGCGGTCTCGTCGAACACGGCGTTCGCTCGCCTCATCCTCTCGATCGGCCCGGACAAGGTCGTCGATGTCGCCAAGCGCATGGGAATTACTTCGCCGCTCACCGCGACAGGATCGCTCACGCTCGGTTCCGAATCGGTGACGCCGCTTGAGATGGCGAACGCGTACGCGACCATCGCGAACGGAGGCACGCATTACGATCCCGAGTGCGTCGAACGCATCGTCGACCGCAACGGCTCCATCGTGGTGGACAACTCGGCACCGAAGGGCACACGTGCCATCTCCGCCGAGGTCGCCCACGCGGCCACCGAGGTCATGAAGGGCGTTATCACGAAGGGAACCGGCCAGGCTGCGGCGCTTTCGAACGGGCAGGTTTCTGCGGGTAAGACGGGAACGTCTGAAAACTACATGGACAGCTGGTTCTGCGGAATCACCCCGCAGCTTTCCGTGGCCATCTGGTTCGGCGATCGTAGCGACTACAGCCACGCCCAGCGCGTGCCGAGCGGCATGTCTGCGGCGAGCACGTTCCCCGACTTCATGAACGTTGTTCTCAAGGGCAAGCCGACCGAGGATTTCCCGAAGGCGGGCGATCCCCAGTACAAGACCAACTTTGAGGACACCACGTACCACATCGGCGGCTACTACAGCTCAGAAGACGATGAGGACAAGGATAAGGATAAGAAGACCGACGGGGATTCAACGAACGGAAACGGGACCGGCACGGGGAACCATCAAGGCACCACAGGCAACGGCGGTAACGGCACGACCGGTGGCACTGGGGGCACCGGCGGAGATTCCGGCGGAGGCACGACTGGCGGCACAGGTGGTGGCGATTCCGGAGGAGGCACGACCGGCGGCGATTCCGGAGGTGGCTCAGGCGGGGGTTCCGGTGGAACCACTGAGCCGGTTCCGATAGAGTAGAGTTTTGCACGATTCGTACAATCGCGCGGCGGGCCCCCTGTCGCGCATCGATGGGAGAACACATGACCCGATCTTCATTCATCCGCGCGCTTGCCGCCGTTTGCGTGAGCGCGATGCTCGCCGTTGCGCTTTCCGGCTGCATGCAGCAGACGGCCAATCAGGCAAACGATCAGCAATCGGAAAATCGCGAGTACATGACGCAGGTCAATCAGAAGATGGACGATCTCGATTCCCGTCTCTCCGATTTCGTCGATGCCGTTTCGCGCGGTGACGTGGTTACCATGCGCACCCAGGCAGACAACGCGTTCAAGGTGCTCGACGACCTGTCTTCCCTTGAGGCGCCTGAGCCTTTGAAGGACGTTGCAGCCGGCTATGTTGACGGCGCGAACAGCCTGAAGGATGCGCTCAACTCCTATATCCAGCTTTACACGGAGATTGATGGCGCGACCGCGTCCGAACCCTTCGATTGGTCCACTTACGATTCGCGTTTGCAGGCAATCCAGGATGCCTATAATGCGGGTATCGATAAGTTGAAGGCGGCCGACGAGGCTGCGGCGGGCAAGGACTAGCGCTTCGGCTCTCCCCCGAGTGCCAAGGTGAGCGAGACTGCTCGCTCTGGGAACGCTCGGCGGATTCTTAAAATGAATTGGTCACAACGCGAAGGCGGCGACCTGCATCATGCGGGCCGCCGCCTTCGTGTTTCTCGCTTATGCTGGTAGGGTGCCGCCAATCGAGGCATGGGCGGATGTCTGCTGCGACGGCCTGCATCGAGCCATGTCGCACCTTTCGGCTGCCGTACGGATGCTCAAAGCCCCTATGGAGCAGGCTCGCCGCCTTCGCCGCCTGGTTGCCCACCGTCATCGGGCGGACCCACGGGGCCTTCGCCTCCGCCAGGTGGCTCCTCGCCCGAGTCCGCGCCGCCGCCGCTATCGCTGCCCGCGTTCGGGTCGGGGCCAATCGACACATAGGCGGTGTAGGTACCGTTCGCGAACTCGATCTTCACTATCGAGCCCGCGGCCACGGTGGAGCTATAGGTTTCCACGATGGTGAGGTTGCTCCCCAGCGCTGCCTGCACTTCGGCCAAGCTTGCGCCCGAAAGCTGCGCGATGGTGTCCTTCGCGGCGTCTTCGCTGTATATCGACTGCTTCTTGTTGAAGTCGCTGTCGTATTTCGGTTCGGCGGCAGCGGGGAAGTCTACCCTCTCGCGACCGTCAAGGGCAAGCGACATGAAGATTCTCCAGGCGTCCTTGCACCAGGGCGCTTCCCACATCTCCCGTTCTTGCACGGCGCCCGTCCAAACCGCGCAGGAAAGCTGCGGGGTGTAGCCGCAGAACCACAGGTCGCGATGCTCCTGGGACGTGCCCGTCTTGCCTGCGCTCACCTGGCCCGACGGCAGCGCCGACCCGCGCCCGGTTCCCTGGGTGACCACGCCTTGCAGCACGCGGGTCACCTCACCTGCAACTTCGGGGGAAAGCACCTGCTCGCCCGGAACCTCCGTGTTGTCGATAAGCGTCGTGCCGTCTTGCGCGATCACCTGGGTGATGCAGGTGTCGGGGTGTCGGATGCCCCCGGTCGCGAATGCTCCGTAGGCGCTCGCCATGCGCAGCGTGTTCGTCTGCGCGGCACCGAGCGTGAGCGCGGGGTAGGCTCCGTAGCCGTACTTCGTGTCGCCGGAAACGCCGAGGCGCGCCGCCATGTCGAGCAGGCTCTGCGGCGTCACGCCGTCGGGGTCGGTGACAAGGCGGGCGAAGCCGGTATTAGCGGAGACCCAGGTCATCCGCTCGATGGAAAGGTACCCGTAGTTCGCACCCGCATAGTTGGTGACGGGCTTGCTCCATGCTGCGTTCACGAACCCCGTGGAGCAGTCGATAACCGTTTTCGGGCTGATGCCCTGCTCGATGGCGGCGGCCAGCGTGAACGCCTTGAACGACGATCCCGCCTGGCGTCCCGTCGCGCTCGTTGCGAGGTTGAACTGGCTGTCCGACCAATCCTTCCCGCCGATCATGGCGAGCACGTAGCCGGTGTTCGGGTCGATGCACGTCATAGAAAGGCTCACGTCGCTATCGCCGGTCCTTGCCATATCGTCGTACACTTCCGCTGCCGCTTCCTCCGCATAGCCCTGAAGCGTCGGGTCGATCGTGGTGTAGACCGTAAGCCCGCCGTCGAA
>NZ_CAKUAL010000056.1 GCF_934636505.1 uncultured Ellagibacter sp. | reverse complement strand
GCCCAGGCTGGCACCAACGTTCTTTCCGCTATCGGCGCGAACATGGACAACGTCTTCACCCTTGAGGGCGGTATGAAGGCTTGGACTGGCGCAACCGAAGCCTAGTTTTCCCAGGTAGGAATATATGGCTTCCAAGCGCAACGCTTGGGTATCGCGAATCGCCATCGCGGTCGTCGTTGTGGCGGCCGCTGTGGCGTATTTCGCTGTTCCGAGCGTGAACTCATTCGTGAACGATCTGTGTCGCCGTTTCTCGACCGGTGACTTCGCGGAGATGCGTGATTTCATGGCGTCGTATGGCGCATGGGCCGCCGTGGTGTCGTTTGCCCTGATGATCTTCCAGTCGGTTGCGGCACCCCTGCCTGCTTTCATCCTGACGTTCGCGAACGCGAACCTGTTCGGCTGGTGGCAGGGCGCGATTCTGTCGTGGACGAGCGCCATGGCGGGAGCGGCGGTCTGCTTTTGGATTGCTCGGTCGCTTGGGCGCGAAGCGGTCGAGAAGCTGTGCTCGAAGACGGGACTTGCGACCATTGAGCGGTTTTTCGAGCGGCATGGAGACCAAAGCGTGCTCATCGCGCGCCTGCTCCCGTTCGTCTCGTTCGACTTCGTGAGCTACTTCGCAGGCTTGACCTCGATGTCTTTCAAGGGCTTCATGATTGCGACGGGCATCGGGCAGCTTCCGGCGACGATTGTGTACTCCTATGTGGGCGGCATGCTCACCGGTGGCGCGAAAATGCTGGTCACGGCCCTGCTTATTCTCTTTGCCCTCGCGGCGCTCGCTGTTTTAGCGCGGCAGCTCTACCGCGAGCACGCATCGCGCGTCAAGGAGGGGGCGGACTTGGTGGCGCGCGCGTCGCAGAGTGCGGGTGAGCCCGATGCGCCGTGCGCAGACGATACGGCGGACGCTCGGGAGGGCACGTGCTGAGTCTCGGCGCTTCTCAAGGGAGCCCCCAGGGTTCGTCATCGTCCTTTCCGAAATGGGTCAAACCGGCGGTGTTCGCCTGTTTGACCCTTCTTGTCGCGGCCGCAAGCGTCCTTCTCGGCGGGGAAGCGGGCCTTGCCGCGTTCGGGCCGTGGGCGAATCTGGAAGCGCTCGTGCAGGAGAACATTCCGCTCTCCCTTGCGGTGTACTTTCTGTGCACGGTGGTGGGCTGCACGGTGCTCGTGTTGCCGGGCATGGTGTTCGCGTTGGCGGCGGGGGCGCTCTTCGGTCCCGTTTTAGGGACGATCGTGTGCGTCGTGGCGGCGACGGTGGGCGCGGTTCTGTCGTTTCTCGTCGGCCGCTTTTTCCTGCGCGATGCGGTACGGCCGCGCGCCCTTCGCAACGCCTATCTTCGTCGATGGCTTTTCGAGGAGACGGGCGTGAACGCTGTGGTCTTGCTCGCGATCACGCGGCTTGTGCCCCTGTTCCCGTACAATCTGCAAAACTTCGCATATGGGGTAACCGATATGAAGGTTGCGACATATGCGGCGTTTTCTTTTCTGTTCATGATTCCCGGTACCGCGATGTACGTGCTCGCCGGCGCCGGCGTGTCGCAGGGCGCGTCGGGCTTGTGGTATTTTGCGCTCGCCTTAGGCGTCGGCGCGGCGGTGGTTGGGGTGGCTGTGATGTTGAAGAGGCGCTTCGGCCTGGAGGATGCGATTCCGAGCAACGATGGGGAAGGGGGAGAGTAGACGATGGGCTTGTCTTCCCTTTCTTCGAAGTTGACTGCCTTCGAGAAGACGAACTACCTGTTTAAGAACTGGCGCCATGCAAGCGCGGGGAGCGTCGTTTTCCCTGGCTGCGGCTTCCCCTCGTTTTTCCCGAAGACGCTTGCAGCCCTTAAGGACGCGCTGCGCCCCGTTTCCGGCGTGAGCTTCGCCCTCGATTGCTGCGGCCTGCCGCTTGAGGGGTTGAAAGGCCCCGAGGCGTATCGTGCGGAGCTCTCGCGCGTTGAGGAGTGCCTGGTGCGTGTTGGCGCGCGCGAGGTGGTGCCGCTCTGCCCGAATTGCGGTTCGGCGTTCGCGGAGGCGCTCGATCGGTCGGTTTCTCAGGTTACTATCTATGCTTGCCTGCGCGAGCTTACCGAGCGCGGGCTCATCGACTGCGCGCGCGTTGTGACTCCCGGTGCGGTGTTCGTTCCCTGCCCCGACCGTGCGCATGGGGAATGGCTTGACGACCTGGCGTATTTCCTCGAATCTTCGGTATTCGTGTCGGAATGCTCGGCTTGCTGTGGAGCCGCCTTCGAGATTTCCCAGCCTGAAGCCTCGTTTGCCGCCGCGAAGCGCGTGCTGGAGTCGGTTGCGCGCGAGTGCACCCGTGCGGGCGTGGAGGAGCCTGTGCTGTACGTGTATTGCGCCTCGTGCGCGGGCAAGCTCGAGCGGGCGCGTCGCCAGTGCTCGGGCGGCCTTGCTGGCAGCGTTCGGGTGGTCCACGTCCTTTCGGCCCTGATGGGGGTCGATGAGGTGCCGACAGTTTCGACGACGGTGCTCAATCGGGCGAAGGCGGCGATCCGATGAGCGCGCGGGTGGCGGCCGAGGGCAGGCCGAGCCCGGCGTTCGCGCGGGTGGCGGCCGAGGGCAGGCAAGGTCCGGCGAGTGTTTCGGTTATCGTGCCTGTTTTCAACGAGGCGTCCACCATCGATGCGCTGCAGGACCAATTCGACCGCATTGATTTCGCGGGAAGTCGCTGCGAGGTGATCTTCGTCGACGGCGGCAGCACCGACGGTACGCGAGACCGCGTGCGTGCTCCTTATCGCCTCATCGACCAGGAGGGACGCGGGCGCGGTGGCGCGCTCAACACGGGGGCGCGAGCGGCTGAGGGCGAGGTGCTCTTCTTCCTCCATTGCGACAGCGTGCTTCCCGAGGGGGCCTTCCGCGAAATCGGCGAGGTTTTATCGCGTGTGCGCGTCGGGACGTTCGGTATCCGCTTCAGCGAGCTGACCCCGGTGCTCATGCTGTGTCAGGTGATGTCCAACCTGCGGGTGAGGTTCCGCCATATCTCCTACGGCGACCAGGGCCTTTTCGTCGAGAGGGACCTGTTTTTCAAGGCGGGGATGTTTCCCGACGTGCCGCTTATGGAGGACTTCCAATTCGCTTTGAACCTGAAGCGCCTCGGCGAGCCCATCGGCATGACGAGGGATCGTATACGCACGTCAGCGCGACGTTTTCCCAATGGGGAGATCAATCGTCTGAGGACGTGGGTGAGCATGGCGCGCCTGCGCTCGCGCTATGTGAAGGGGGCGTCGCCTGAGGAGCTTGCCCTCGTGTACGGCAACGTTCGGTAGGGTGCTTGCGGGAGAGCCTTCGCTCGCGGGGCGGCTCCAATCGCTATTTCTTCCCGCAGCTCGGGCAGACGTCGGCAAGAAAACACTCCTCGCACTTGGGCCGCCGCGCGATGCACGTTTCGCGCCCGAAGAGCACCCATTGATGGTTGATCGGCCCCCAAAAGTCGCGTGGGTAGAGCTTGAGCAAGGCGGTTTCCGTTTTTGCGGGCGTGTCGGCCGAGGGGCCGACGAGCTTCAGCTTGTGCGCGATTCGAAAGACGTGCGTGTCGACAGCGATGCCTTCGACGATCCCGAATGCCTCGTTGAGCACTACGTTCGCGGTTTTCCTTCCCACGCCGGGGAGCTTTTGCAGTTCGTCGATATCCCGCGGGACCTCCCCACCGTACTCTGAGACCACCAGTTGCGCGCACTTCACGCAATTCGCGGCCTTCGTGCGATAGAAGCCGATGGCGCGGATGATCTCTTCGACGTCGTTGACGTCGGCCGACGCGAGGTCGGCGGGGGTGGGGTAGCGCTTCCAGAGTGCGGGCGTCACCTTGTTCACGCCTTTATCGGTCGTTTGTGCGGAAAGCAACACGGCGATGACCAGTCGAAACGGGTCGCAATCGTAATGTAGAGCGCATTCCGCCTTGGGGTAGTGCTCATTCATTCGGCGGGCGATTTCGATGGCTCGCTCGCGTTTCGCGGCGACGGTCTCACGGGGCATGGCTCATCCTTTCCTCTCCGCTGAAAGTATAGCGGCTTCTTCGGGGTTCGAGGGAATGAGTGCACGCTTGAACCCGAATTCTGGCACGAAGCGTGTACTTTTTTGAATCATCGTGATGGTTTGGGAGATGCGGGCATGGGCGGTTGGGGTGCGAAGGCTCGCTGTGATACACTTGCGCTTGGAAATTCCCTGTTGGGAACAATATCAAAACTGAAGCCGTATTCGCGTTTCCCCTCATAAAGGTGCGCGATGCGGCTCTTTGTGCTGTCTGCGGGCTGTTTCGCCTTGCAGACGCTTGGAAGGACGCGCATGCTCATCGATTCGCTGACGTTCGTGCTCGAGAAGTCGGGCGCGCTGGATGACTTTTGGGGAAAGCTCGACGCGGGAACCGATGCGACGCTCGGTGTCGCGTCATCTGCGCGTCCCTTCCTCGCGAGCGCTCAGTTCTCGCGCTCGCCGCGCCCGACGCTCGTCGTCGTCGCAGGTGAGGATGCCGCTATTGCCTTCGCTCGCAATATGGCAGCTTATTTGGGGGAAGACCGCGTGCTGCTGTTCCCCGAGCGTGCCGATACCCCCTTCTCCCCGAAGACGCCCGATGCTCGCAAGGTCGCCCGCCGTATGGAGGCCGCCTTCTCGCTCGCATGCGGCAGGCCGCGCGTCGTCGTGGCAAGCGCCCGCGCGCTCATTAGGATGATGCCGCCGAAAGAAAGCCTGGTGGCGGCACCCCTCGTGTTCGAGGCGGGGATCGAGCTTGCCGATACGGCGCGGGAAGGCGAGGCGGCGCTCCCAAGCCCGATGCGCGAGCGCTGCCGCGTTGAGGCTTTCGAGGACGTGGCCCGCGCGCTTGAAGATCGCGGCTACGTGAACACCGGCGAGCTCGACGGGCAGGGCACCTTCGGTGTGCATGGAGGCACGATCGACGTGTTCCCCGGCAACCTCACCTATCCTGTGCGCATCGACTTCTTCGGAGACGAAGTGGACGAGATCAGGCGCATCGTCCCCTCGACGGGGCAGACCATCTCCCCGCTCTCGCGCGTCGAGATATTCCCGGTGCGCGAATACTCCTGTTCAGCGGAGGCAATCGCCCGCGCCCGCAAGAAGATCGCAGCTCCCGCGAAATCGAACGCGGTTTTGCGCGACATGCTCGAGAAGCTCGACGGCGGGCTTCGCTTCGAGGGGGCCGACGCGCTGCTTCCGTATCTCTACGACAAGCCGGTGACGCTCGGCGCATGGGCAGGTTCCGATACGATGACGTGCCTTATCGAGCCGCGCTCGCTCTTCGATGACGCCACGCACGCCTATGAGGACATCGAGGCGCGCGCGAAGGGGACGAAGATCCCTGTGGCGGGGCTCTACGCTGGGCCGACCGCGCTCGACTTCGGTGGGGGCGTCCGCGCGACGTACGTGTCGATCATGCGCGTCGGCGGCACGATCGACGTCGAGCTTCCCGTGAAGCGCGTCGAGGTTGCCGGGCATCCCGACAAGCTGTTCGGTCGGCTGGTGAACCTCGTCGAGGGCGGCAACACGGTGGCTCTTTGCGCGCCGGAGCCGCGCGCGCGCCACGACATCGAGCTTGCGCTCGTCGACAACGGCATCGCCTTCCAGGAGGCGCTCGACGCGAACTTCTCAGAGTTGGACGGCCTTTCAGGCGACGGTTCGGCGAAGCGGCGTCTTCGCAGGTCAGTGGTGAATGTTGTCGACATCGACGTCCCCTTGGGAATGATATTCCCGAAAGCGAAGCTCGCGATCGTGGCGCTCTCCGACACCCAGGGCACCCAGACGACGGCCCGCGCGCGCAGGCGGACCGACATCACGGAGGTGACTTTCCCCTATAAGCCGGGCGACTACGTCGTCCACGCTGCCCACGGCGTCGCCTTCTTCGAAGATCTCGTGAGGCGCGAGATCGACGGCACGGCGCGCGACTATCTGCTTTTGAAGTATGCGGAAGGCGATAAGCTGTTCGTGCCAGTCGAGCAGCTCGACCGCGTGACGCGCTACGTAGGTCCCGAGGGGGCAAGCCCGCGCCTCACCAGGCTGAATACGTCGGATTGGTCGCGCGCGACGGCGAAGGCGCGCAAGGCGACCAAAAAGCTCGCGTTCGATCTGGTCGACGTGTACGCGCGCCGTGCGGCGACGCAGGGCTTCAGCTTCGGCTCGGACACCGCAGCGCAGCGCGAGATGGAGGAGTCGTTCCCCTACGAGGAGACGCCCGACCAGCTCGCGGCCATCGCCGATGTGAAGGCGGACATGCAAAGCTCGCGCCCGATGGACCGCCTCATCTGCGGCGACGTCGGTTTTGGGAAGACGGAGGTCGCCTTGCGCGCGGCCTTCAAGGCGACGCAGGACGGCAAGCAGGTCATGGTCCTCTGCCCGACGACCATCCTTGCGCAACAGCATTTTGCGAACTTCCACGACCGCTTCGCGCCCTTCGGCGTGACGGTCGAGGTGCTCTCGCGCTTTCGCACGCCGGCTGAGCAATCGCGGGCGCTGGCGGGGTTCGCCGACGGCAGCGTGTCGGTGCTCGTCGGCACGCATCGACTCCTTTCGCGCGATGTGAACCCCTATGACCTGGGGCTGGTGATCATCGACGAGGAACAGCGCTTCGGCGTGGGTCATAAGGAGCAGATGAAGAACCTGCGCGAGTCGATCGATGTCCTGACACTGTCGGCGACGCCGATTCCGCGCACCATGCAGATGTCGCTGTCGGGCGTGCGCGACATGAGCCTGATCTTGACGCCGCCGGGCGATCGCAGGCCAGTCGAGGTGCATGTGGGCGAATGGGACCCCGACATCGTTTCCGGCGCGATCAGGCGCGAGCTTGCGCGCGGCGGCCAGGTGTATTACGTGAGCAACCGCGTCCACTCGATCGAGGATGCCGTGGCGCGCGTGCAAGCGGCGGCGGGCGAGGCGCGCGTCGGGATCGCGCACGGGCAGATGTCGCGCGAAGAGCTCGAGCGCGTGATGGAGGACTTCAGCGCAGGCGAGCTTGACGTGCTCGTGGCGACGACCATCATCGAGAGCGGCATCGACAACCCGCATACGAACACGCTTGTGATCGAGGACGCCCAGCGCCTCGGCTTGGCGCAGATGTACCAGCTAAAAGGGCGTGTCGGGCGCTCGTCGGTGCAGGCGTACGCGTACTTCATGTTCCCCGACAACGTGAGCCTGACCGAGGAGGCTGAGGCGCGCCTGACTGCGCTCGACGAGCACACCGAGCTCGGCAGCGGCATGCGCATCGCCATGCGCGACCTGGAGATCCGCGGCGCGGGAAGCATGCTTGGCGCCGAGCAGTCGGGCAACATGAGCGCGGTCGGTTTCGACCTGTTCGCGCAGATGCTCGAGCAGGCGGTTGCCGCCACGCGCGAAGGCGATGCAGGCGCCGCCGACGGGCTGCCGCCAGCGCTCTCCGACATCACCGTGAACCTGCCAGGCCACACCTACCTGCCGGAAGAGTACGTCCCCGACACCGACGAGCGCGTGCTGTGGTACCGAAAGATCGCGTCAGCGGCGACGATGGAGGACGTCGAGGCCATCGAGCAGGACATGCTCGCCAAGCGGCCGGACATGCCCGCCGCCGCGCACAATCTTTTCGCTAAGGCCCGCGTGAAGGCGTTCGCGAACGAGCACCATATGAGCACGGTCACGGTCGCGGGCGGCAAGCTCATCGTCGAGCCAGTCGCCGTGCCGCGCGACAAGATGGTGTCAATTCGCCGCGCAGGTGGCCGCTACCTTGCCGAAAAGCGCAAACTCACGCTTCCCACCAGGTATTTCAAGATGGACGAGGGCGATGCGCTCTTCGGTGCGGTCCTCGATTTTTTGAAGGAGCTCTTCGGTGAAGACGGCGAATAGGCGGCGTCACCTCAAAGGCGTTGCGTGCGCCCTTGCGGGCGGTGCGCTCTGGGGCTTCTCGGGTGCGTGCTCGCAGTACCTGTTCGCGCACTACGACATCGACGCCTCCTTCATCACCGCGGCCCGCATGCTCGGCTCGGGTGCGCTGTTCTTGGTGCTGCTGCTTGCGACACGTCGCGAGCGCTTTCTTGCAATGCTGCGCGATAGGGCCTCGCTGCGGAGCCTCGTCATATTCGGCGTCTTCGGGCTCTTCGCCTGCCAGTTTTCCTACATCGCCTCGATCGGCTGCACCAATGCCGGTACAGCCACAGTGCTGCAATCGCTCGGCACGGTGTGGGTCATGCTCGCCGCGTGCGCGCTTGCGAGAAAGCCTCCGCGTGCAGGAGAGGCGCTAGGGCTTGTGTTCGCCCTGGTGGCAACCTTCCTTATCGCGACGCAAGGAAACCTGTCAAGTTTGGCGCTTCCTGCTGCGGGGCTCGCATGGGGCCTTGTTAACAGCCTTACCGTTGCGATCTACATCATGTACCCGAAACGTCTCATGTTCGTGTGTGGAACCCTTTTGACGACAGGCGTTGGCATGGCGATCGGAGGAGTTGCCGCGGGAATCGCGTGGGCGGCACCTGCCGTGTGGGGCGGTGTCGTCGTCGTGCCTGCCCTCGATGCGACAGGGTGGCTTGTCCTTGCAGCCATCGCCGTTTTGGGAACGTTCGCGGCTTTTACGCTGTATCTGCACGGCGTCGCGCTCGTGGGTCCCGTGACGGGGAGCCTGCTCGGCGCCATGGAGCCGGTGAGCGCGACGGTGTTCGCCGCGCTGTGGCTCGGGACTTCGTTTACCGACTACGACTGGGCCGGCTTTTTGCTTATGGTGTCGATGATCCTGCTCGTCTCCGTAGCGGGCGGGAAGAAACCTGCGGACGAGGAGCCCTTGCGCGGCATGGACGCGGAGGCTGCAACCTGCGGGGATGGGAAGCCCGCTTCATGCGAGGGCACAAGGCCCGCGTTTGGCGAGGGCGTGAAGCCTGCGGCGGGTTCTGCACGCCCACCGCTTTCGGGTGGTGCGAATGTGGGACAGGAAAGGAAAGGCTGACATGAGGGTTTTCGATTTGTACTGCGACACGCTCGACCGTTTGGCGCTTCACGGCGAGGCGGGAGGCGCTGCGTTCGAGTACATGGAGGGCGATAACTCCATCCCGCATGCGCGTATGAGCTCGCTTCTTTCCAATGACGCGCATATCTCGCTTGAGCGCACAGCGCAATTCAACTGGTGCCAGTGCTTCGCCGTGTTCGTCCCCGACGAGCTGCGAGGCGGCGCCGCGTGGTCGTTCTATCTGCGCATTCGCGATTTCTTCCGCGGTCAGGCGGCGCAATTCGAAAAGCAGCTTGTGCCCGTTCGCACCTCAGGCGAGGCCGAGTGCGCGTTTGGCGCGGGAAAGACCGCCGGCATGCTCACGGTGGAGGGTGCGGCGTTTCTCGCCGACGACGGTCATGCGGGCGAGCGCCTCGACACGATCGCGGACGACGGGGTGCGCATGGTGACGCTCACCTGGAACGGGCGGAACGCGCTCGGCAGCGGCAACGTCACCGAAGATGGCTTGACGCTGTTCGGCCGTACGTGCGTCCGCGAGCTCGAGGCGCGCGACATTGTGGTGGACGTCTCGCATTTGAACGACGCCGGGTTCAAAGACGTGTGTGGCTGCGCGCAAAAGCCCTTCGCGGCCTCGCATTCCAACGCGCGCGCCGTCTGCGGGCACAAGCGCAATCTCGCTGACTGGCAGCTGCGCGAGATCGCCGATCGCGGCGGCATCGTCGGGTTCAACTACTACAACGACTTCCTGAACGACCGTGGGGAAGAGGCCACGCGCGACGATGCGCTGCGCCACATCGATCATATCCTGGAAGTGGCGGGAGAAGACCTGCTTGCGCTCGGAAGCGATTACGACGGCAGCGAGGTGCCCCGCTGGCTTTCCCCCTGCACGGGCGTCGCGAATTTGCGTGACATCGTGGTAAAGGAGTTCGGCGGCGAGATCGCGAGCAAGATGTTCTGGGAAAACGCCGCACGCTTTTTCGCGGAGAAGTAAGGACGCAACCCTTTAGGACCCTCAACGGTCGCTAAGGTCGCGAAGGCTTGCGTGCTTCCCGCTGGGAGGGCGGGTGCAACCTATCTCGCGCAGGTAGCGCACATCTTCGCGATGCGCCGCCCCGTGTCGTCGATGATTTCTACGGTGTAGAACCCCAGACGGCGGCCCGATTTATCGGCATCGCAGGTAGCGATGAGCTTTTCGCCCTTCGTTGCCGAGAAGTACTCGATGGTGTTGCTCACCGATACGCTCGGGGGCTCGCCGATGTTGCAGGCGATGGCGAGCGCGAAGTCGGCGAGCGTGAAGATGGCGCCGCCCATGACGTTCCCCGTTGCGTTGCGGTGGATTTCGGCGAGCTTCATCTCGCAGACCGCATGTCCGCGCCTCGCTTCGATGACGGTGCAGCCTGCCGCGCGCGTGGCGAACTGGTCGTTTGCGAAATGGTTCGCCACTTCTTCGAGTGTGGGATTGTCCGAGAGCATTTTTGCCTTCTTCTTTTCGTTATTCGTCGTCAGGTTGGGGGAGCAGCTCGCCGGCATATGCCTCGCGAAGGCTTGCGGCACCTTGGGGGCAGGCGCTTGCGCACAGCCCGCAGCCGATGCACAAGCGCGCTTCGAAGACGAGGCGTCCATCCTTAGGGCTCGGCCTGCGAGCGCCCGTGGGGCACGATTTCGCGCAGGCGAGGCTGTTGTCGCAAAGCGCGGCGTCGGTGGTCGAGAGCGTCACGCGCTTGCGCACGGCGACGGCGTCGGAGACGTCCGCCGCTTCGAGCAGCATCCGCTGGCGAGGAGAGAGCGTGCATCGCGTCATGCCCCCTTCGGCGTATGCGTTTTGCTCGGGGGTCCCGACCGCGCCTCCGATGCGCTCGTCGGCGAGCATGTGGTCGCGCCGCTCGTGGAAGGCGCGCAGCGATTCGTTGCGCTTCATGCGGTATGCGCCCGAGGCGATGTCTTCCGCTTGGTCTTTCAAGTTGAGAAGCGCTTCGCGGCGGTCCTTGCCCGATGCGTCGCCGAGCGTCTGCATGAGCGTCGGGGCGGCCTGCGCTTCGGGAACGTCGTCGGTGAACGCCACGGTGCACTCGGTGACGTCTTCTGCTTGCTCGATTGCGCAGGAAAAACGCTCAAGCCCTTGAGCTTTAGTGCGCTTGCATGCTTCGCATTCTTCGAAGATGACGGCGACGGCAAGATCGATACCAAGCGCGAGCGCGCAGGTCCAAAGTTCGGACGGCAGCATTGCGAGGCATGGCAGCATGATTACGTTGTCCGCTGGGGCGAAGCTGGAAGGGAGCAGATACGAGCACGTCAGGATGACCTTCTCGCCTGTAAGCGCAATTTTGCGCATCTGTGAAAAGACGGCCTCGACAGAAGCGCCGGGGATCGCGAAGCCGTCGCACACGCCAACGCATATCCCACATTTGGTGCAGGCGTGCGCATCGACGGCAGCGGAGGCGTTCGCGATGGCGATGGCCCCTTTCGGGCAGGCCTCGATGCACTTCATGCAGCTGGAGCCTTGGGGGCGCGTGCAGAAATCGCGCAGAAAGAGCACCTTGCGCGGAGCGCCCAAGGCGACGCGCAAGGTGGAAGGGGCGCTCGCGGCGGATTGCGCGTCGCGAGCGCCCTGTTCGATGTCGCTATTTGTTCCCACCGAAAACCTCGGCGGTGACCTGGTCGATGCGTGCGAGCACGTCTTCGCGCGGCAAAAGTTCGATCGACTCGAACAGCGGCGGGGAAACCATGTTGCCGCAGACGGCAACGCGCAGCGGCTGAAGCACGAGCTTGAGCTTCATGTTGAGCGCGTCCTCCTCGCCAAGCTCGCGGCATGCGGCTTCAAGGCTCGCTGCTTCCCATGCGCGGCTCTCATCGGCCAGGATGGCACGGCAGGCCGCAAGCGCCTCGTCGGCGCGCGCGCCTTCCTTCAAGAGCACCTTCTTCACGCTCTTCTCGTCGAGCACCTCGACGCGCGGCCCCCAGAACATGTAGGCCAGCTTGTCGGCGGCGTCGACAAGGCGCGTCTCGCGCTCGGCAACGAGTGGGTAGAGCTTCTCGTAGAACTCGGGGCGGTTCGCGATGTCCGCCGCGGTCTCGCGGATCTCCTCCTCGGAGATTTCGGCATCGGCCGCAACGCCCGCGCGGGCGCGCGCAAGCCAAGGAACGCTCGCGTCGATCCAATCCCCGGCGCTCATCCCCTTGATGTACTGGCCGTTCATCCACTCGAGCTTCGTCTCGTCGAACACGGCGTCCTTCTTGGTGATGCGGTCGAGCGAGAACTCGCTGCACAGCACGTCGCGGCTGATGAGCGTTGTCTCGCCGTCGAGGGACCAACCCAGAAGGGCCAGGAAGTTCACCATCGCATCGGGAAGGAAGCCGCGGTCGCGGAACTCCTCGACGCTCGCTGCGCCGTGGCGCTTGGAGAGCTTCTTCCCGTCGGGGCCTAAGATCATCGACAGGTGTGCGAAGGTGGGCACGTCGTAGCCGAGCGCCTCGTAGATGAGGATCTGGCGCGGGGTGTTCGAGAGGTGGTCGTCGCCGCGGATGACGTGCGTGATTCCCATGTTCGCGTCGTCGCATACGACCGCGAAGTTGTAGGTGGGCGTGCCGTCGGTGCGCACGACGATCATGTCGTCCATTACGTCGGCGGGGAAGGAAACGTGCCCGTACACGGCGTCGTCGAACTCGATGGGGCCGTGGTCAAGCGGCACCTTCAGGCGCCAAACATGCGGTTCACCTGCATCGATGCGGCGCTGCGCCTCGGCGGGGTCGATGTCGCGGCACGTGCGGTCGTATCCCGCGTAGCCGCCTTCCTCCGCTTCCGCCTTCGCGCGCTTCTGGTCGAGCAGCTCCTTCGAGCAGAAGCAGGGATAGACCGCCCCGCGGTCCTTCAGGCGCTCGAGCGCGGTCTTGTAGGTGTCGAAGCGCTGGGTCTGGAAGTAAGGGCCCGCGTCGCCGCCGACCTCGGGACCCTCGTCCCAGTCGAGGTTGAGCCACTTCATGGCGTTTAGGATGACCTGGACGTTCTCTTCGGTCGAGCGCTCGGGGTCGGTGTCCTCGATGCGCAGGATGAAGGTGCCGCCCATCGCGCGGGCGAATGCCCAGTTATAGATTGCGGTGCGCGCGCCGCCGACGTGCAGGCGCCCAGTGGGCGAGGGTGCGAAGCGTACGCGTACGGGTTTGTCAGTCACGGATTCCTCTTTCGTCTTTTGGAAGTCGTTTCAACCTGCATATGATACTCGCTTTCGCGCCTGATGGCAGGGATTGCACCGTATTGCGACAATCTATGTCGGGAGGATAGCGAAGGGTTGATTTGTAAGTTCATCCGAACACTTAGGTTTCGTTCTCGAACTCAGCCGGACATGTCCGGCTGAGTTCGAG
>NZ_CAKUAL010000055.1 GCF_934636505.1 uncultured Ellagibacter sp. | reverse complement strand
AAGAAGTTCTCCGACGGCTCGAACTTCATCTTCTCGCAGGCCATGAAAAGCCCCGAGAAACTCGCCGAGTATCTCGCCTACTATCGCGATCAGTACGAGAACTCTGATAAGAACTGGGTCCAGTACGACTACGAGTACACTGCCGCGGCAGCCGATAGCGGCACCACGAACCCCATCCCCGTCGACGTGACCGCGCCGTGCAACATCGACGTCGCGTTCTGGAGCACGGATGATACCTTCCAGTCGATGGTTAATGCCGGCTACGACATGAACGTCTACTACAAGAACGCCGCCGACTTCGACGGCCAGGTCTTCTTGCAGTACCTCGTCAGAAACTCCAATAACGGCCAGCTCAACACCGATTTCGACAAGCTCAAAGCCAAGCTCGTGGACAAAATTGCCGCAGGTTCGACAGTTGAAGATACCATTGGAGCCAACTTCGACTTCGTCAACGACCCCGCCAAGATCAGCCTCACCGCCAATGGCGTAAAGCTCTCACCCGAGAAGATCGACGCCACGACCTACGGTTTCGGTGAGAACAACGACGGCACATACCGCTTTACCCTGAAGTACCAAGCCGGTGAAAACGAGAAACTCACGCTCACGCTGAACGAGGCTGCCGCGCCGAGCAGGCCTGTCGTGCTGGAATACAGCGAGCTTCTGGTGAATAAGCCCACCGAGCCCGGTACCCACACCCTCAAGGTCAACGAGAGCGCCGTGCTCTATCCGATTGACGGCAACGGCGTGGCCGGCGAGGCATACGAGTTCCCAGTTCCCACCGTCGACTATACGGTTGCCAAGCCTGATCCGGCCCCGCAACCCGGCGCTACTGACAAGCCTTCCGACAACGGAACGACCGCTGACAAGCCGGGAGCGAAGACCGCTCTAGCAAAGACTGGCGATGCGGCATTCGCGATTGGCATGGGATGCCTGCTCGTTGCGGGCGCAAGCGCTTGCGCGATCGCCACTGCTCTGAAGCGCCGTCGCAATTAAGGGCGTTCGGACGAGTAGCCGTCCACGCATAACCCCACGCCGCAAACAAGAGCGGCGCCACTGAAGAGTTTTCGAGGCGAAGTTGCACACGGCTTCGCCTCGATTGTTTCATCCTGAGAATGCGCCCCTTCGACAGGGCATCTTGATGTCGTAGATAATCGAGACGAGCCGCTCTCCGTCGTCGACAGCCGCGAAAAAGACGAAGTACCTGTTTACCCATGGTTTGATTGACTTGCAGCCGTTGAGCGAGTTGCGAATCTCTAGGATAATAGGGGCGGTAAGAACTAGTACAAATGCACATACGAGTACACCTTGTTAGAGGAGAAAGCGGTAGGAACCCGCAGCTTGCCGATAGCCGTCCTTCGGGACGGCTATTTTATTACCGATTCGAAGTGATTGCATGCACCTTGCAAAGCCTCCAGGCAGCGAGTCCGATGCTTTCAAGTCCCCAAATACGACGAGCTGACGCAAGTGCGCGCGTGCCCAGTCGGACGCGCCTGCGCACGCGCTGTTTTGTCAGCGGCACAAGGTCGCCGAGACCGCTCAGCCCCCTCGCGCCCTCGGGTCGAAATTCCCCCGATGTCTTTTGCCTGAAGGAGCAGGGGCGCCACACTGACATCGACTTGCGCGAACAGTGAAGCCTCCAACCGCTTGAGGTTATGTACAAAAATGACGATAAGTTGTGAAGAAATTGCGTGCTGCTCCCCATATATAATAAATATGTGGAGTATCTCATCTCGATTTTGCTTCAATTGCACCGTTTTTGGTACAGATAAGACACTTCGACGATCTAATTCACTATTCCTGCACAACTTATCGTCAATCTTGTACACGGCAACGTTTCCCACGCCCGCATTCATGCAAACTTCAGTCCCCGATTGGCACGCATTCGGTCCCGCCCCTCCCCAATTTAATTCCCAGTTTGTCCCGCATCCCATTTGGTGTGAAGACTTGGCACCCAAAGAAAAAGGCCAGAGACTTAGAGCCTCTGGCCTGGTGTTTCATGGAGCGGGTGACGGGAATCGAACCCGCGTTATCAGCTTGGAAGGCTGAAGTTCTACCATTGAACCACACCCGCGATTTGCAGCGTTAGCTATTGTACCGCAAGTTACCCCATCGCGGCGAAACTTTTCTCAAAGAAGCGACTTGACCACACGCGAAACCGCACGCGGAACAGCTTTCTCTCGATGCAACCAACCCGACATCCCGATTTGGATGTGCCAAGCCGCCAAATAGCATATCGAGCACACCTAGCTCGGCACCGTAATCTGGTCGCCCCGCAACAAGGAAGCTCGATTGAACGCCACATGAGCCAGCTTGCCAATCGCATGCCAACGCACCCCAGCCCGACATCGCGAGCTGGGCACTTCACAGCCCGACAGCTACCGCCACGCGCCCAGCCTAGCAATCCTCGTCGCACCCCAGCCCGACAGCCATCGCCGCGCTCAGAGCCTGGAATCCGCGCCGCGTGCCCCTACTCTTGGGCGATGCGCATGATGTTCAGGATACGAAGCGCATCGTCGTCGCAGCAGGGCAAGTCGAGCCCGCGCTCGGCCTTCTTCGCGATCATCGCCTCCGGGACCACCGCGTTCTCCACCCAGGTCACGCCCTGAACGATCTCCCCCGACGCAGCCAAATTGTAATTGTCGACCGCCTCGCGCAAAAGCAAGTCCGGACGTAAGCTGCCCGTCGGCTTCGCCTCCAACTTGAAGGTGGCCACCGCACCCGTAAGCTCGAAATTCCCCACGAGGAACTCGGCGGGATGCAGCACCTTCTCCTTCTTCTTGCGCACAACGTGAATCTCATCAGGCAGAGGCAGCACCGCTGGAGTGCAGGACAGAAGCGCGCGGTAGGTGCTCACGGGGAAGGCGACCGATGCAGCCGCCGCCTTGGGCTCGATGTAGCGGCAGTCCTTCACCATGAGGTCGGCAACGCTCGCATCCTGAAGGGCGGAAAGCGCCTTGTCAGCGGAAACATAATGCGTCAGACGGACGTCGGCAATCTCGTGCGCCCCTCCGACGCCGACGGGCAGCGCCGCGCCGAACGCGATGAGCATATGGGGCGAGAAGCCCTGGCTCACCGCATAAGGCAGGCCCGCGCGGCGCACGGTGCGCTCAAGCGCGCGGGCGACTTCCAAATGCGACAGCATCGCGAGGCGCCCCTGCTTGGCAAACGTCAGGCGAAGGCGAAATACCTGCTTCGACTCGCTCATCGCGCACCTCCTTCGGACACGGGAAGCGGGCACTCGGCGCTCGCCGCCTCCGCGGAACCATCGTTTCCCGATGTCTTAGCGGCAGCAGGAGAAGCCGTAGCCGCCTCAGCATGCGCGAGTGCGCCGTCGACCTCGGTCCCCGCAGCCGCCTCCGCAGGCGCGCTCGGGATGGAGCGAACGCCGGCAAGCATGTTGTCGCAATCGAGCGCCCGGCACGCACCGCAGCCCGTGCACTTCTCGAAGGTGCAGTCGGGTGTGGTGGTCTCCGCCGCCGCACGCTTGCGCTCGAGCGCCAGGTAGCGCGTGGTCACGCCCGTGGAAATGTGCGCCCACGGCATGACGCGCGAGGTATCCCACTGCGCCTGCGCGATTTCCGCAGGATCGATTCCCACGTCGGACGCAGCACTTCGCCAGGCGTCCTCCAAGAAGAGCTCGGTCCACGCGTCGAAGCGTGCCCCTCGGCGCCATGCAGCCTCCACCCAGTCGGCCGCCTGCCGCCCGCCGCGGCTCATGACGGCCTCGACGAAGCTCGTCGCCGGATCGTGCCAATGAATATCGACCGCCTTGTACTTCACACTGTTGCGCAGAAGATTCACGCGGCGCAGCGCCTCCTCGGGCGGAATCTGGCCATCCCACTGGAAAGGCGTCTGCGACTTGGGAACGAACAGCGCGACCGACGCGCTCACGCGCACGTTACCGCGATGCTCGGGAGGCACGGCAGCCTTCGCTCGATCGTAGGCGCGCTGCACAAGGCTCGCGATGCCCTTGATGTCGTCGTCGGTCTCGGTGGGCAGGCCGATCATGAAGTAAAGCTTGCAGCGGCGCCACCCCGCCTTAAACGCGGCGTCGATGGCTCCGAACAGGTCGTCTTCCGTCACGTTCTTGTTGATAACGTCGCGCAAGCGCTGCGTACCCGCCTCGGGCGCGAAGGTAAGGCCGCCCTTCTTCTGTCCGGCGACGAGCTCGGCCATATCGACGCCGAACGAGTCGAGGCGCTGGGAAGGAAGCGAGATGCGCACGCCCTTGCCGTCGCACGCATGGTTCAACTTGATGAGGATATCGGCAATCTGAGAATGGTCGGTCGAGGAAAGCGAGGTCAGACTCACCTCGTCGTAGCCAGTGTCGGCAAGGCCGTCGAGCACCGACGACACCACGTTGTCCGCAGAGCGCTCGCGCACCGGGCGATACATCATGCCGGCCTGGCAGAAACGGCACCCGCGCGCGCACCCGCGCAGCACCTCGACCGAGAGGCGATCGTGCACGCACTCGGTATAGGGAACGATGCACGGCTCCCACCCAGAGCTTTCCGAGAAGCCCGCGAACAGGCGCTTCTCAATATGCTCAGGAACGCCCGGCTCGAGCGGCTCAATCCATGAGCCCGCGCGCTGCGCCTCCTCTTCTTCCCGCACGCGATACAGCGAGGGAACGTAGCACCCGGGAAGCGCCGCAAGCGAGCGCAGGATATCCTGGCGCGTCGCACCCGCGCGGCGCCCCTCGCGCACGCAGAGCAGCGCCTCGGGCAGCGACTCCTCGCCTTCGCCAATGAGCATCGCGTCGAAGAAGGGCGCATAGGGCTCAGGATTGAAGACGCAAGGCCCGCCGCCAAGCACGATCGGGTCGTCCTGCACGCGATCGACCGCACGCAGGGGAATGCCCGACAGGTCGAGCACTTCGAGAACGTTGGTCGCCGCGAGCTCGTGCGGCAGTGTGATGCCGATCGCATCGAACCCCGAAAGCGGGGCGCAGCTTTCGAGCGAGAACATCGGAATGCCCTCTTCGCGCATGAGGTCGATCAGGTCGACCGCAGGCAAAAACGCGCGCTCGGCGGCGAGGTGCTCAGTCGCGTTCACCGCGTTCACGAGGATGCGAACCGCCTGATTCGGCTGCCCGAGCTCGTAGGTGTCCGGGTAAACCATGCAGTAGTTGAAGTCCGCGCCTTCCTTGCGCGTGCTCCCCCATTCGTGGTCGAGATAGCGCGCTGGTCGCTCCACGCGCGCAAGCAGCGGCTCAAGCCGCGGCCACAAGTCGATCATGTATCCCCCCTCGATATACCCTTGATATGCAAAGCCGCAGGTGCGGCCCTTATTCAGTCTTCTTGAGAACCGACGCGGCACCTTGGCGAACCGCCGTCTTCACGGTCGAGAGCACACGAGCCCCCGCAGGAGTCGCCGCCACATCACCCGCAATCTGCGTCGCCTTCGCGGTCGCCGTGGAAATGACGCCCGCAAGACCTGCGATGTTGCCGCCGCGCTCGAAGTACTCGATGGCCGCAAGGCCCATCGCCTTCGTGCCCGCATAGCCCACGCCGGCCTTCACGGCCCAGCCGATGGCGGGCACCACTCCCGCAACCTGGCGGGCGACGCTGCGGCACGCGAACCCACCGGCAACGATGGCGGCAAGTTCCTTCACGCGCGCGGCGCTCATGGGCTCGCCGTATGCGGCGGCGATTTGGAGCAGCATCTTCGCCTGGTTGAGCGTCATGAGCGGCATGTCGGCGCCGGGAATGAAAAGCACGAGGCCGATGCCGGCGTTCTGAAGCGACGTCGCGCTCACCGCCTCAAGCGAGAGCGGCTTGCGCACGAACGGGAACGACAGCGCGAGAGCGAGGCGCTTCTCGCGGCACGCGGCCACAACCCACTCGCCCATGCGGCGATCAAGTGCAGCGGCCGCGGCGGCATCGATGGGAATCGGGGCGTCGAGGACATCAGGCGAACTCGCCGCCGCGCCCGCGGACCCCGCGACTGCACCCGCGCCCGCTGACTTCGCCGCGCGTATGCCCGCGAACACGCTTACATGCGCGCCCGAGACTTCCCCGCTCGCGCAAGCGGCATCGCCATCGGCCTCGCAACCCGCGACACCTTCGGGCGCGACCAGATCGCCTTCGGGAATGGGATTACCGTACGCGCTCGCCATGTCGGCCACGAGGCTCGGCATCGACGTCACAACCATCACAGGAACGCCCGCAGCGCGAATTTCCGCAGCTCGGCGGCCCACTTCCTCGGAGAAGCCGGCGACGATCACCGCCATGTCGTCGCCTTCGTACGGCGAGAAGGCGGGTCCCGCGAAATATCCCACGGTCACGCGAGCATGCGCACCCGCGCCGACGAAGGCCGAGCGAACATGCGCCGCCACGTCGCCAGGCGCCGAATCATCGATGAGCACGCTCACAGACACTGGCGTGCTGCGCGCGCTTTCGATGTCGATCGCCGCCTCGATGACCGCCTTAAGGTCGATGGGAAGTTTCATAGCCGCCCTTCTTTCTTCTTGTCGATGTTCGATCCGCGATAGACCGAGCCGATGAGCCCCAACGCCATGAAGCTCATGATCATGCCAGTCGAACCGTAGCTCACAAACGGCAGGGGAATGCCCGTGATGGGCATAAGACCGCAATCCATGCCGATATTCTCCAATATCTGGAACAGCCACATGCCGACAACGCACATAACTATCAAGGTTCCGAACAGGTCGTTCGAGTTGCGCGCGATGCGCATGCTCACGTAGATGAGCGCACCGTAGAGCGCGAGCAGGGCCATCGACCCCACGAAGCCGAACTGCTCGGCAAGCACGCAGAAGATGAAGTCGGTCTGCGCCTCGGGCAGAAAGCCATGCCCCGACTGCGTGGCGTTGAGCAGACCTTTCCCGAAAAGCCCGCCCGAGCCGATGGCAATCTTCGCCTGCTGGAGGTTATACCCCGACGACGATGTGTTCGAGCCGTCTTGGTCGAGGAACACGAGCAGGCGGTTGCGCTGGTACTGCTTGAGCAGCTTGTACTCGCCCGTGGAGTTGTAGATGAGCTGGTCGATCGCGAACACCGCCGCGATGGCCGCAATTCCCAGCGCCAGCGTGATGAGCAGGTACTTCGGACGCGCGCCGCCCGCAACGAGCGCCATCGCGCCGATCGCAAGGTACACTAGGCCCGTGCCCAAGTCGGGCTGCGTCATGATTGCCAAGAAGGGCACCAGGATGAAGAAGATGACTTTCATGTATTCCCGCAGGTCATCGAGGCGACCGCCGTAGCGCGCCACAAGGGCCGCGTCCATGAGGATGATCGTGACCTTCGCGAACTCGCCCGGCTGCACCTGAATGCCGAGCTTCAGCCACGATTGGGCGCCCATGCCGGCGTCGGTGCCAAGACCCGGGATATGCGGGGATAAGATGAGCGCGATGTTCACGATGAACAGCGGCATGACCGCGTTCGCGAACCGCTGGTAGTCCACCCGCCACATGAGCATCATGACGACGGCGCCCACCGCGGCGAAGATAAGCTGGCGCATGAAACTGTAGGTCGTGTCGGTCGATCCCTCGATGGACGACCAGCACACGAGCAGGCCGTACCCCACAAGCAGCACAATGATCGCAACGAAGGGAAGGTTTACCAGAGGGAGCCTCCCCCTGTGCGGGCTCGCTGCACGCGAAAGCGACGCATCGGGCGTCTTCAAGCTGTCTATCTGCGGCAATGCCATACTATTTCACCTCGCTTCCCTAGTCGGAGCGGCTTGCGCTCTTGGTGCTGAAACCCTCGATCTGACGGCCCGACGACCCGGCGATGCGCCCCATCGAGGACGCATCGTTGCTGCCGGCATCGGCGGCCATGACCGCCTCCATCACCTTCGCGCCCACCGGTGCCGCCACATCCGAGCCGCCGCCGCCCTGCTCGATAACGGTCGCGACCACGTACTTCGGGTCGTCATAGGGCGCGTAGCACACGAACCACGCGTCGTCGCCCTTGTCGGTATGCTCGGCGGTGCCGGTCTTGCCCGCCGCCTTGATGCCCGACTCGGCAAACAGCGACGCGATGCCCTCGTTCTCGGTGACCACGCCGCGAAGGGCGTCGCGAACCGTGTCAAGATACCGCTGGTCGACGTCGGGTTCGGTGACGACCTCGGGCTCGTAGCTGACGACCGTCTGCCCCGAGGCGTTGCGCACTTCCTTCAGCAGATGCGGCTTCATGATCTTGCCCGTCGCGAGACCGCCATAGGCCACCGCGACCTGGATCGGCGTAACCTGCACGTCGCCCTGGCCGATGATCATGTTGGTGTAGTCGCCGCCCGTCCACGTGGCGTTCGCGGGAACATTGCGCCAGCGCGTCGCTTTCCATTCGGGCGTGGGCACAAGGCCCTCAACCTCGCCGCCGATGTCGATGCCCGCCTTCTTCCCGAAGTCGAACCGCTGTACCATCTCCTGGATGGCGGTGTCGGACAAGTTGCCGCCCTGGCTTTTCGATGCGAAGAAGAAGTTCTTCGCGATCTCATAGAACACGACATCGCACGAGTTGACGATGCCGCCGCGGAAGTCGAGGTACCCATGGCCGTTGTGATTCCAGCACCATTGGGGCGAACCGGTGTTGAAGCCGTCCCACTTGCCCGTGCAGTCCCACGAGCGGCCTTCCGCGAAGCCGTATTCCAAGCCAGCGAGTCCGGTGAAGGGCTTGAAGGTGGAGGCCGCGGCGTAGAGGCCCGCCGTCACGCGGTTTTGCAGCGGCGCATGCGCGGAGTCGGAGTTGTAGACGTTGTTCGCCTCGGTGGACAACCCGCCGACCCAGTTCGTCGGGTCGAACGTGGGATAGCTCGACAGCGCGATGATGCTGCCGTCGCGCACGTCCATGGCCACGACCGCGCCACCGACGCCCTTTCCCGTGCCGATGACGCCGTCACTAGGCGCAATAAGGCTCGCGAGCGCCTCGTCGGCGGCGTACTGGACCGAGCCCTTGATCGTCAGGTACACGTCCGACCCGCGGGTCGCCTTGGTCTCGCTCACCACGTCCACGACGTTACCCTGCGCATCGACGGTGACGACACGCTGCCCATGGTCGCCGGCGAGCAGGTTGTCGTACGCGCTCTCGATGCCCGATTTACCCACGTCATCGGTCAATTGGATATCGCGGTTGGACGGCGCGTTGGAAACCTGGTCCTCGCTCGGCGTGCCCGTGTAGCCCAGGGCATGGGCGCACAGGGCGCCGAAGGGGTAATCGCGCACCGTGCGCGTCTCCACCGTCACGCCCGAGAAGGCGTCGGAATGCTCGGCGATGAAGGCGACGTCGCGCAGGCGGACATCGCTCGCCACGACGCGCTGGCTCTGCGCGCCCGCCGTGGTCGACTGGATGCGCTGGCGCACGATTGCCTGAGGGATGCCGAGGACGGCCGAAAGCCGGGCAACGACATCGTGGTCGTCAACCACGTCCGCATCGGCGAGAACGGTCTGGCTCGAGCGGTTCTTCACGAGCGCGATGCCATCGGCGTCGTAGATGTAGCCGCGCGGCGCGGGCGTCGACACCGTGGTGTAGAGGTTGCTCGCGGCCTTGTTCGAGTAATCCTCATTTGAAAGGATCTGCATGCTCCACAGCTTCGCCGCCAAGGTGCCGAAGACGGCGACCGAAAAGATGCTGACGCCTGTGAAGCGCCCCTTCAGGCTGTCGGCAGGCTTCTTCGAGTTGGCATGGCCGCTTTTCACCTGCACCTCGGACTCGGGGCGCGAAGAGGCGCCCTTGCCACGGGCGAAGCCCCCGCTCGAGCCGACGCCGACGGTCGAGAGCTGCTGCACCTCTTTCTTCCCGCTGTTCGCGTAAGGGGTCTTCGTGCGGTTGCGCACAGAGAGCACGACGACGATGATCGCAGCCGCAACGAGCGCCGCGACCACTGCTGCGATGATGGCTACCAGCATGCGGGCCCCCTAGCGAAGATGCGGCGTTCCAGGCTGCTGCTGAATCGGCTGCGCCAGGAAACGCACGACGATCGGGTAGAAGATAAGCGCCGCAAGGAAGTTGTAGACGGTACCCGGCAGCGCGCGGAAGACAAACGCGTCAAGGGCGCTCACGCCCGCGCCGAAGGCCATCATGAACGCAGCGTAGAGAAGCTCGATGACGAGCGTCGATATGGCGGCAAGCAGCAATGGCATGAAGAGCGTATCGTTGTTCACCAGCATGAAGATGCGCTTCGCGAGGAACGACACGCCAGTGAGCAGAAACGCCATCGCACCCACAGGGCCCGCACCCAGAAGGTCGAACAGCAGGCCCAGAACGAACGCGAACACAGGTCCCGATTGGTCGGGGCAGACGATGGACACGATGAGCACGTAGGCCATGATGAAGTTAGGAACCGCACCGAAAAGCGCGATGTTCGGAGCGAGCGCAATCTGGAGCAGCACGGCGATGATCGCGCCGATGATACGCGGCACGACGGTGATCGGTTCGTTCATTACTGCGCACCTCCCGTGCTCGACGACGATTTCGATTGCGAAGAAGACGAAGACGAGGAGTCCGACGAGCTTTCGGAAGCGCTCGTGACGACGAGGACCTCCTCAAGCGACGTCGCGGCATCGTTGGGGGAAACGACGATGCGGCGGCTCGCGTCGTTTTGCGCGCCCTCGATCTTCACGACGGTGCCGATGAGCAGCCCGCGGGTATAGCTTCCGCCCAGACCCGACGTGAGCACGACATCGCCCACCGAGACCTGCACGTCGGAGTCGATGTTCTCAAGGTAGAGCAAGCCGTCAAGCGAGCCTCTGACCACGCCTTCCGCGCGGCTCGACTGGATAAGCGCCGCCGCACCCGAGCGCGGGTCGCTCAAAAGGCGCACGGTCGACGAGTTCGCCTGCGCCGAGACCACCTGCCCGATCACGCCGTTCGGCCCCATGACGGTAAGACCGGCCGTCACGCCGGAGGAGGTTCCCACGTCGATGGTAACCGTCTGGTTCCACGCATCGGTGTTGCGCCCGATGATGCGGCCGCCGATTCCTTCGGCACCTGAACTTTCCTTGAGGTTGAGGAGCCCTTCGAGGCGCTCGACTTCCTGGCGGTACTCTTCGGTCTGGGCGACGAGCTCGCGCAGCTCGGCGTTCTGCTCGCGCAGCTGCGTGAGCGTCGCATCGTCCGCGGAGGCGTCGGCAAGCGTATCCTGGGCATCGCTCACGCCCGAAGAGGCGGACGCGCCGACGAACTTCAGAGGCGCGGCGATTGAGCTTACGGCGCCCTGAATCGCGTGCAAAGGCCCCGACTCCCCTTCGCGGGAATACACCGTCGCCATCACGAGGGAGACGACGAGCAGAACGATAAGGAGCACCCGATTGGCGGATGCTCCGTTTCTGTTTTGGAAATTAAGCGACATAAAAGCTGTTCAGCACCTATTTCGAGCGCATGAGCGTCTGTTTGAGCGCCGTGGGCGTCTCGAGCACCTTCAGGCAGCCCGTAACGACGTTGGTCAGCGCCGTCTCGCTCACCCACACGGGAATCTCGAGCTTGTCGGACAGATAACGGTCGAGGCCGGAAAGCAGACCGCCACCGCCCGTGAGCAGGATGCCGTTCTGGATGATGTCGGAAGCCAAGTCGGGGTTCGTCTTCTTGAACGTTTCCTTGATATGGATGACCATTTCCTCGCACGGTGCCTGAAGTGCCTGGCGCACGTCTTCGGACTGGATGGTGACTTCCTTAGGCTGCTCGGTGAGCACGTCTTGGCCGGAGATGATCATGTCGCGCTCGCGCCCGTCCTCGAAGGGCAGAATGGAGCCGATCTTGATCTTGATGACCTCGGCCGTGCGCTCGCCGATCTTGATGCCGAGCAGATCGCGCAGGTGCATGGCGATGGTTTCGTCCATGCGGTTGCCCGCAAGACGAAGGCTCGAGGACGTCACGATGCCGCCCAAGGAGATGACGGCCACCTCGGTGGTGCCGCCGCCGATGTCGACCACCATGGAGCCCGTCGGCTCGGTGACGGGCAGATCGGCGCCCATCGCCGCGGCCATCGGCTCTTCGATGAGGTACGCCTGGCGGGCGCCCGCCTGGATGGCGGCCTCGAAGACGGCACGCTTCTCGACGGACGTGGCACCGCAGGGAATGCAGATGACGATGCGCGGCTTGGCCTGCCACGGGTACTTGCGGACCGCCGCCTTGTTGATGAACGCCGAGAGCATGGCCTCCGTCACGTCGTAGTCGGCGATGACGCCGTCTTTGAGCGGGTGCTCGGCGGAGAACGCCTCGGGCGTGTGGTTGATCATGTTCTTCGCCTCGTGGCCGACGGCGAGAACGCGATGGGTGCTCTTCTCGATAGCGACGACCGAGGGCTCGTTGATGACGATGCCCTCGCCCGTCATCGCGACGAGCGTGTTCGCGGTTCCAAGGTCGATGGCCATGTCGGTGCCCATCTGGCCCGTAAGGTTCGAGAACCAATCCATAAACGACATAAAAGCAAAACCCCTTGAGGTCACAGTTGTTTCAAGTAACGACTGATTTTATCACACGGCGTTTCACCTGATTGAAAATCCATGAGGGGCACAAGGGCCGTACGAGAGCATTCCCGCACGGCCCTTAGGTCGCCATCAATCGAATTGCGATTGCCTTAGCTGCTCTTACGACGTCGAGCGGCAAAGCCGATGCAGAGCACAGAACCGGCCGCAATCGCCGCAACCGCAGGCAGAACAACAAGGGTTGCATCCCCCGTCTTGTCTAGCTGGGATTGAGCGGTATCTGGGCTCTTGGAGGGATTGTCGGAATCGGCGGGGTCGGAAGGGTTGCCGGAATCGCTCGGCGTCGCCGAAAGTTTCGCGATCGGCTCGGTTTTAACCTGCGTCTCGAACGCTTGGTTCTCGAAGACGGCGGTATAGGTGCCCTCGCCTTCTTTTTCGGTAGTGGCGGGGACAGCCACCTTATAAGATGCTTTCGCGGTCTCCTTCTCGATGTGGCTGGCGTCGCGATTGCAGACGCGCTCGGCGGTGCAATACCAGTCGTCTCCCTGCTTGGCCCACGTATACACAGGCGCGGCCCAGTCGTGGCCAAGCGGATCGAGGTCGTCGGACCTTGTCTGGGGCGCGAAGCACTTGTGCTGGAAGTTGGCAGTGTAGATGTCCTTGCCGTTCTCGGTGCAGCTGGTCTCGGTCGTGAGCTCAGCTTTCACGGTCTCCTCGAGAGGCCAGCCGCAGTAGCCGCACTTGGCGTGACCGGTGCAGTACCAGCCATCGGCCTTCTGCTCCCATACGTAGTCGTTTTGATCGACGAAGTTGTCCTCATGCTCGCCATCGGTGTAATCGTGGGAAAGCATCTTGCCACCAGAGTACACGAGTTTACCGCCGATGGACACGTCGCTGCGCCCGGTGTTGTTGCCCGACTTGCCGCCGAAACCGAACAATTGAGTGCACGTGGCTTTGTCGCGCTCGGCCGTGACCATATTATTTCCAGTGAAGTTTATGACGTACTTGTAGTCGCCCATATTAGAGTCGTTAATGTTCAGCGCCTGCTTGTAGAAGCCCAAAAACGAGCTCGAATTGAACGTGCAATTGTTCACGTTCACAGCGATGTTGTTTTTGCCCGCGCCGGCATCGGTGTAGACATTGATGACCTTGCCGCTCGCGTTGAACGTGCAGCCATTGAACGTCATAATCGGCGAGCTGTAGGTCCAAATCGCATAGTCGCCGCTAGGGGCGTTAAACGTCGTGTCCGTAAATGTGGCGCTCTGGTAACCCCAGTAGAAGGTTTTGCCGTCGACGACGCAACCGTCGACCACGGTGTTGTCGGCGCGAATGAAGCCGAGATAGTTGGCGCTGCCGGAACGAAGCGTCATGTTCTTGAACGTCACGGTACCGGCGCCGTCGAAGGAGTAGTCGCCATTGTACTCGGTGCCGAAATAGGTAGGATCGGGCACCTCTGCACCGACGTTCCAGCTTGTCTTATCGGTGCCGGAGCCTTCAAAGGTGAGGTCTTTGCCCTTGGTGTGGCCCTCGGAAGCCACTTTGTAGAGGGTGTAGTTGCCCTCGCCAAGCTTGAGCCTGTCGCCGCTTTGCGCCTCGGCCGCGGCGAGAGCAAGGTCGGTGTAGACCTTGCTTGTGCGGATATTCACGATTTCGCCGAACGATGCTTCAACATCTCTCGGGGCGCTCTCGATGTTGAGGGAAGCATCGACCGAATCGGCATCCGTCGCATTCGCGTCGGCGGTGTTCGTCTCAGCAGCCGCAATGCTCGGCAGAAGCCCGAAGACCAACGTCATCGAGAGAATCGCAGAGAAGAGCCACCCCCCCCCCTCCCGTCTTTTGAATATTCCTGCTCGCCATAACCAACAATCTCCTTTCTTCCATCTTTTCCCGAAGCAAATCCGCAGCCCACCGCAGAGCTCGTTTATTTCGCTAGCGAAATAAAACTTGCCCTCGGTGTTAGGCAAACATACACTTAATAATATCACTAAATCGCTCAGTCTCAAACGATGCGCACCCGTCGGCGAAAGGGCGTGCAGCAGCAACTGCTAGATCAACCCATCTGCGCTTGAGAAGTGCCTCGGAGCGAGTGACAAACCCAAAGCGCCCTTCCCATCTGCTCGGCTTGCCGAAGATGAGAAGGACGCGATTACCCATTGCCATTCGCATGCTTTCCGAGGGAGTCCCTGGAGTTGCCGCTTCTTTGGCATACCCTAGTGCACGCTGCAGGAGAGGCAGGGGTCGTAGGCTCGCACGAGCTCTT
>NZ_CAKUAL010000054.1 GCF_934636505.1 uncultured Ellagibacter sp. | reverse complement strand
CGCACTCGCGAGAGTGCGGCGCTCGAGGCTCGCATCGAGGGGGCGTGCGCCGGTGGGGAAGGCGCTGGCCAGAAGGGGGGTGAGCGCGAATGACGTGGGGGGAGTACTTCATCGTCTTGGGGTCGTGCATGGTGACGATGCTCGCCTGCCGCGTGCTGCCGCTCTTTCTTCTGAAGGGGCGCTCCTTGCCCGACGCCGTCGAGCGCGCGCTTGGCTTCATCCCCTCGGCGGCGTTTGCCGCGCTCGTCGCGAACGACCTGCTCTCGCCCGGAATGTTCGCTTCTGGTATATGGCCTGCGGCTATGCCCCTGGTAGCGAGCGCCGTAGTCGTGGTGGTGGCGTGGAGGACGAAATCACTTCTTGGCTGTGCGGTGGCAGGTGTGGTATCCTATGCCTTGCTCACGCTCATTTAGCGAGAGTGAAAAGTATCAACGTAAAGACCGGGATGTATACGACGCTTCGTTAAGAAGAGCAGTCCAGGACCTCTCTCGGAAACTCGTCGAATTTCAAGTGCAATGCTATTGCGCTTGGTTAACGTGCGCAGTATAATGTCCAACTGTGTCTTTACACCGATATGTACAAAAACGGTTTCAAAAGAGAGCATAGAAGGAAACGAAGATGGACATCATTCGCGCTATCGAGCAGCAGCAAATCAAGCAGGACCTCCCTGATTTCAAAGTGGGCGACAACGTGAAGGTCCACTACCGCATCGTCGAAGGCAACCGCGAGCGTATCCAGGTGTTCCAGGGCGACGTCATCCGCCGTCATGGTGCTTCCTGCCGCGAGACCTTTACCGTTCGCAAGATCAGCTTCTCCGTGGGCGTCGAGCGTACCTTCCCGGTTCACTCCCCCAAGATCGACAAGATTGAGATCACCCGCCGTGGTGACGTGCGTCGCGCCAAGCTGTACTACCTCCGCAAGAAGGTTGGCAAGGCTGCGAAAATCAAGGAGAAGTCGTTCCGCTAAGGCGAACACTTCGTTTGCATCCATCGAAAAGGCCCTTCGGGGCCTTTTCTTGTATCGTGGCCACGGCGCGTGTGCGCAGGGGCGCGGAAGTTCAAAGGAGACTCTCATGGGCGTGACGGTCGCCGAGATAAAGAAGAGGCTTTCCGAGGCCGATGCGGAGGAGTTTGCCGTGCTCGAGCGCGCGCTCGTCGCCGATGAGCGCAAGGGCGTTCGAAGCGCGCTTTCCGTGGCGAAGAGGCGCCTTCAGGCTGAGGCCGACGAGGAGGCGCGCTTGGCCTCGATGTATTCTTTTGAGCGCTCGCTGTGCGGGGAGAATCCCCATGCTGTCGTGGTCGGGCTCGACGAGGTGGGTCGCGGCCCGCTTGCGGGGCCCCTGGCGGTCGGCGCCGTCGTCTTGCCTGCTGGCCCGAAGATTGCGGGCCTGAACGATTCCAAGCAGGTGAAGCCTGCCGATCGCGAGCGCATCGCGACGGAGGTGAAGCGGGTCGCGCTCGCCTGGGACGTGCACTACATCGAGCCCTCCTACATCGATGACCACGGCATGACGGCGTCGCTCAGGCTTGCGTTCTCGAGCGCTGTTAAGGCAATCGAGCAAGCGGACGTGCGCCCCGATGTCATACTCCTCGACGGCAATCCGCTGCATCTCGATCCGCGCGAGATCAATGTCGTGAAGGGCGACGGCAAATGCGCGTCGATTGCGGCGGCTTCCATCGTGGCGAAAGTCGAGAGGGATGCGCTCATGTGCCGCTATGCAGAGAGCTATCCCGAGTATCACTTTGCCGAGAACAAGGGGTATGCAAGTCAAGCCCACATCGACGCCATCGAGCGCGTGGGCTTATGCCCCATTCACCGCAAGAGCTTCTGCACGGCGTTCACGCAGCAAACGCTGTTCTAGTGAGGTTTTCCGCCGCTTTTGGCGAACGACTGCGACTTTCGACGCCGATGAGGCGAATCGCTGCCTGGTCCTTGCCAGGTTCCTGCCAGGTTTTTGCGATTTGCGGGCGATATTGCGCCAGGTTTTTTCTCCTTTGCGGCGAATTTGCAACGTGGATTCGGCTCCTTTCCTTGGCATTCGCTGCCGCGGATTGCCACCTTAGGCGTAAGGAATCGGCAAGGACCCTGTGCATGTTCTGGCAGAATGCGTCTCTATGATGGTGCTCCGTCCCCGAGAAAGGAGCACCATCATGACGAACCGACCTGCCGCTTGCGCGCTCGAAGAGGATTCCGCCCCGAAGCAGCGCAAGCCCAAAAAGGGCCCATCGAGCAAGAAGAACATGCACAACAAAGACCTCGGCCGCAAGGGCGAGGAGGCGGCCGCACGCTATCTCGTGAGGCGCGGCTACGACATTGTCGAGCGCAATTGGACCTGCATAGCTGGGGAAGCGGACATCATCGCCTTCGATGGGGACACCATCGTGTTCGTGGAGGTGAAAACCAGGACGAGCGCCGCAAACGGCCTTCCCGGGGAGGCCGTCACCAAGGAGAAGCGCGCGCGTTACGAGAAGATTGCCTGCCTGTACCTTGAACATTCCGAGGTGACCGACGTGCCGGTCCGCTTCGACGTCGTCGCGCTCACCCTTATCGGACCCGACCGCGCGTTTATCCGCCACCATATCGACGCGTTCGGGGTTGGTTGGTAATGTACGGTCGATGCACGGTGCTCGGCGCGACGCTGCGCGGGGTCGAGGCGATACCCGTTGACGTCGAGGTTGCGGTGTCAAACGGGCTTCCGGGCTTCTCTATCGTGGGCATGGGCGACGCTTCGGTCCAAGAGGCGCGTGAGCGCGTGCGGGCCGCCCTTCGGTCAAGCGGGTTCCAGATGCCGAGCGACAAAATCGTCGTTAACCTTGCGCCAAGCTCTCTGAGAAAGACCGGCTCGGGCCTCGATCTGCCCATCGCCGTCGCGCTTTTGGCTGCCACGGGTCAAATCGATCGTGCCTGCATCGAGAACCGCCTGTTCGTCGGGGAGCTTTCGCTTGAGGGCTTCGTGCGCGGCGTGGCGGGATCGCTCGCCTTCGCGCTGTGCGCCAAGAAGAGGGGTTGCTCGCTTGTGTGTGCCGAGGACGGCGAAACGGTGAGCGTCGATGGGCTCGCCCAGTACGGCCTGCGATTCCTCGGCGGGATGCGCGCGGCAGCTGACTTGCCCTTGCTCTCGCCCCTTGTACCTGAAAGCGCGGCGTGCGATCTCGATTTCCGCGACGTCGCGGGGCACGAGGTCGCCAAGCGCGCCCTGCAGATAGCAGCTGCGGGAAGGCACGGGGTGCTCATGATGGGGCCTCCTGGGTCGGGCAAGACCATGCTTGCCTCGCGGCTGCCCTCTCTTTTGCCGCCCCTCTCGCAGGACGAGGCGCTCGAAACCGCCCTTATCCACTCGGTGGCGGGGGAATCGGTCGCGCCGATTCTCTCGGGGGTGCGGCCGTTTCGCAAGCCCCACCACTCGGCCTCGCTCGCGGGGCTGGTCGGGGGAGGGTCCCCGATACGCCCGGGCGAGATCACGCTCGCGCACAACGGCGTGCTCTTCCTCGATGAGCTCTCCGAGTTCAAGAGCTCGGTTCTGCAGGGCATCCGCCAGCCGATGGAAACCGGGGAGGTCAGGCTCACCCGCGCCGACGGCACGGTCACGTTCCCCGCGCGATTCATGCTAGTCGCGGCGTCGAACCCTTGCCCGTGCGGTCATCTGGGCGACGAGGAGACCGCATGCACGTGCACGCTTACCCAGGTGAAGACCTACCAAGGACGCATAGGGGGTCCGCTCATGGATCGAATTGATCTGCATCTCGATGTTCAGAGGATTCCTCCAAGCGACGTGATCGCGACGGGGTCGGGAACGTCGTCGGAGACGCTTCGGGAAGGGGTGCTGAAGGCGAGGGAGTTCGCGCGGTGGAGGTCGCTGCACGACGCGGGGGCTCGCGTATCGGCATCCGATTCTCCCGATGGGGCCGCGTCGCGCGATTCGGCTGCGCCGGGACCAAGGCGGCCGGCCGACCTGGTGCGCGATTGCCATCTTTCCGAGCCGAACCGCGAGTTCTTCGAGCAGTCCGCGAAAGCCCACAACATGAGCGGCCGCGCCATCATGCGCACCCTCTCCGTCGCGCGCACCATTGCCGATATGGAGGAATCCCACGAGGTGCTGATGACGCATCTGTGCGAGGCGCTCAGTTTTCGGGTAAGGGAAGGGGTGGGCGCATGAGCGCGACAGCTGCGCAGACTGCGGTGCTCTCCGGACCGAAATCGGTCGTCGAGCGGGGGAGCGAAGACTATCCCGAGCGCCTTTTGCGATGTGGATCGCCTCCCGATCGCCTGTATGTGATCGGTAACACTGCGGTCTTGCGGATGCCTTCACTCTCTGTCGTGGGCGCCCGCAAGGCGACACCCTACGGGCGCGGATGCGCGCGGCGCTTCTCGACGCTTGCCGCTGAGCGGGGTCTTGCCATCGTGTCGGGCGGGGCGCGCGGATGCGATTCCGAGGCACATCGCGCGGCGATTGCCAAAGGCGCGCCGACGGTGGCGTTTCTCGGAGGCGGCTGCGATCGCATCTACCCGGCCGAGAACGCTGCGCTCTTCCAGTCGATCATCGACAGCGGGGGCGCTGTCGCCTCCGAGCGCGACTGGACGTTCCCGCCGGTGCCGTACGCCTTCCGCGCAAGAAATCGCCTCATCGCGAGTTTATCGGCGGCAACGCTCATCGTTGAGGCGGGATTGCCGTCGGGCACCTTCTCCACCGCTGACGAGGCGCTCGCGGCGGGAAGCGAGGTTCTCGCTGTGCCCGGGTCGATAACCTCGGCGTCGTCTCGCGGGGCGAATCGCCTGATCTCGCAAGGGGCGGTGCCCATTATCGACGACGATACGTTTCTCGATGCCCTTTTCAGTATCTACGGATGCTTGCGGCAGGAGACCTACCCAGGCGAGGGCGCGGAGGGTGTTGCGTTGACGAGCCGTCAGGCCGCCGATCCCCTCGTCGCTGCGCTTCGGGCCGAGCCTTTGGGGATGGAGAAGCTTCGCGACATCGCGCAAGAGTGCGCGCCTGCGGGCGAGGACCCGTGGGTCTGGCTCATGCTGCGCTTGGCAAAGCTCGAGCAGGAGGGGGAGGTGCAGCGTTATCCCGACGGGCGCTTCGGGCCAGTGGTGCGCCCTCTGGTATAATCTCACGACGCGGGCGCCGTGCCCGCTCTTTTGCACTTACAGGCCGGGTCTTTCGCCCGCTGCCTTTTGCTTTCGAGGAGGAACCGATGGGCGATAGTCAACGTGTGGTGCGCGTCTTAGGCGCAGGGCTCGCAGGTAGCGAGGCGGCGCTCCAGCTTGCCGATCGCGGCATTCGCGTGGAGCTCGTCGAGATGCGCCCCGAGGTGGGCACCGCCGTGCACAAAACCGGCAACGCCGCAGAGCTCGTGTGCTCGAACTCGCTTAAGAGCACTAATCCCGACAGCGCTGCGGGAATGCTCAAGGCGGAGCTCTCCGCGCTCGGGTCGCACCTCATCGACATCGCGACGCGCAACCGGGTGGCCGCAGGCGGCGCGCTCGCCGTCGACCGTGACGCTTTCTCGAGTGAGGTGACGGCGCGCCTTTGCGCCCACCCCCTCATCGAGATCTCCCGGCGCCGCGCGAGGAGCATCGATGAGGAGGCGGTGGGAGTCGATGCGCTCATCGTTGCTACCGGGCCCTTGACCGAGGGCGATTTGGCGCAGTCGCTGTGCGAGGCAACGGGCGCGGACAACCTGGCCTTCTTCGACGCAGCGGCGCCCGTCGTCATGGCAGAGTCCCTCGATCGCGAGAAGCTCTTCTCCCAAAGCCGCTACGAGGAGGGCACGGGTGATTACCTGAACGCTCCGTTCAGCAAGGAGGAATATGAGGCCTTCGCCCATGAGCTCATCGGAGCTGAGCGTGTGATCAAGCGGGAATTCGAGTCGAAGGATCTCTTCCAGGCGTGCCAGCCGATCGAGGAGATCGCCCGTACGGGAATCGACGCGCCCCGGTTCGGCGCCTTGAAGCCCGTGGGGCTCACCGACCCGCGCACGGGCCGCAGGCCTTGGGCGGCGCTTCAGCTTCGCGCCGAGGACGCCCATGGGGAAAGCTATAACCTCGTCGGTTTCCAGACGAACCTCACGTTTCCCGAGCAGCGACGCGTGTTCCGCATGATTCCGGGACTCGAAGGCGCCGAGTTTGCGCGCTATGGGGTCATGCACCGCAACACCTTCATCAACGCGCCCTCGCTTCTCGACTCCAACCTGCGGTTCCGTCCGGAAATAGAGGCGCGGTGGAGCGTTCCCGTCCATGTGGCGGGGCAGCTCGCCGGCACGGAGGGCTATTGCGAGGCCATTCGCTCGGGGCTCCATGCGGCGCTCGCCGTCGCGGCAGAGCTTTCGGGCGAGAAGCCGCTTCCTCTTCCCGAGGATACGGCGTTCGGCGCGCTTATGGGCTACGCGACCGACCCTCAGACGACGGGGTATCAGCCGATGCACGTCAACTTCGGCATCATGCGTCCGCTTGACGAGCGAATCCGCAACAAGCGCGAGCGCTATGCGGCCTACACACGCCGCGGGTCCGAGGCGCTTGCAGGCTATTGCGGCCAGCTGCGCCAGCGCGGGCTCCTGCCTTCGGAAGAGGGGGGCGAGCGGTAGTCCATGGCTGAGGAAAACAAACGATCTTCCTCGAAAGCGGGCGATGACGTCGTCGCCGAAGAGCAGCAGATTGACGCCGCTGTCGTGTGCGCCATCGACGATTTCTGCGCCGCGCTCGTTGCAGAGCGCAACGCGTCTGCCAACACCGTTCGCGCCTATCGGACCGACTTAGGGGACTACGGCCGGTGGGCTTATCGCGAGAAGCTCGATGCGCTTCATGCAAGCCATCGGGACCTGCGGCGCTATCTGGCCCAGCTCGATGCGGCGCGCTATTCGCGCAGGACGGTCAACCGTCGTCTTTCGGCGCTGCGCACGTTTTTCCGCTGGCTAAATGTGACCGGCCGTGTGGACGCCAACCCGGCGAGCGCGCTCATCGGGCCGAAGAGCGGAAAACACCTCCCGCAGGTTCTTCGCCCGCGCGATATGGCACGCCTGCTGTCGGTCCATGCTTCGTGCGATTTGAAGGGGCGCCCCCGCGAGCAGTCGCTCACCGACATGCGCGACCAGGCGATACTCGAATTCCTCTACGCGTGCGGTGCGCGCATTTCCGAGACATCGGGCCTGCTCGCAGTTAATATCGACTTCGACGAGGGTCAGGCGCGCCTGTTCGGCAAGGGCTCGAAGGAGCGCATCGTTCCCTTGCACGATTTGGCCGTGAACGCCCTCAGACGGTACGCGCTCGTGGCGCGCCCGAAGCTGCTCGACGGCAAGGAGTGCCCGTACTTTTTTGTGTCGACGCGCGGCAACCAGATGAAGACCGATGCGATGCGCAAGATGTTCAAGGCGACGGTGCGCGAGGCGGGGCTTGACGACTCCCTGTCGCCGCACGACATGCGCCATACCTTCGCGACCGATCTTCTCAACGGCGGTGCTGACTTGCGCAGTGTCCAAGAAATGCTCGGGCATGCCCAGCTTTCCACCACACAGGTGTACACGCACCTTTCGGTTGAGCGGCTAAAGAAGGTGCATGACCAGGCGTTTCCTCGTTAGTACGTCATTTTCCCAGAAGGTGGCGAAAGGCGGCGACGGGGTGGGTGAAGAGCATGCGCGGGCCTGAGAAGCGCATGACGGCGCGAATCGCCTCGCGCTTCGCAGGCGCGTAGCAGTGGATGGGGCACGAGTTGCAATCCTTCTTCTCGTGCATCTTCAAGCAACGCTCCGTGCGCTTCGCGCAGTACGCATCGAGCTCGGCGCATGCGGCGCACAGGGGCTTCCCGCATACTGCACGGGCCTCATGCGGCTCATCTTTGTGGTTTGCGGCGCAGTATAGCGCGACCATCTGGGAAATCGTCCGCTTCTCGCGCTCTCGCCGTTTTCGGGTTTTCGGTGTGTCTTCCATGGCTAACAGTGTAGCAAACGGAATGCGGCATCAAGGGAACTCCATCGGGGAAGCGGGACTTGTGGTTCCCTCACGTGCCTGCAAGGCTTGGGAGGCTCGCCGAGGGTGGTGCGGCTACGCCTCGTCTAAGGTGGTGCGGCTACGCCTCGTCTAAGGCGGCGCGACCGCGTTCCGCCCGTCGAACATCCTGTGCCGTTTTAGCGAACAGATGTTTTCTCATTGATGGCCTCGCGCGCGCTGCGATACAATCGATCGGCTACACGGATAACTATGAGAAGATGAGGGAACATGGGACAGAACTCGATCGTCATCAAGGGCGCTCGCGAGCATAACCTCAAAAACGTCGATCTGGAAATCCCGCGCGACAAGCTGGTCGTCATAACCGGCCTTTCGGGCTCGGGCAAGTCAAGCCTTGCCTTCGACACCATGTACGCTGAGGGCCAGCGCCGCTACGTGGAAAGCCTTTCGAGCTATGCGCGTATGTTCCTGGGCCAGATGAGCAAGCCCGACCTCGACAGCATCGACGGCTTGTCCCCGGCGGTTTCCATCGACCAGAAGACCACCTCGAAAAACCCGCGCTCCACCGTGGGCACCACAACGGAAATCTACGATTACCTGCGCCTTCTCTTCGCGCGCGTGGGCGTTCCGCATTGCCCGGAGTGCGGGCGTGTCATCAAGAAGCAGACGACCGACCAGGTGACCGACGATATCCTCGCGCTCGCCGCCGATGAAAGCACTCGTGCGATCATCATGGCGCCCGTAGTCGCGGGCCGCAAGGGCGAGTTCACGAAGCTCTTCGCCGACCTTGCGAAGGAGGGCTTCTCCCGCGTTCGCATCGACGGCGAGATCGTGAAGCTCACGGGCGAGCCCATCACCTTGAACAAGAAGATCAAGCACTTCATCGATGTTGTCGTCGACCGCGTCGTGCTGAAGAAATCCGCCACGACCCGCATCGCCGAGTCGGTGGAGAACGCAACGAAGCTTGCCGAGGGGCGCGTGCTCGTCCAGGTGCTCGGCCCCGACGGCAAGCCCCAGGGCGAGGCGGGCGGTACGTCGAGCGGCGCTACGGGTGGGCTCGGCGCAGGGGAACACCTCTTCTCGCTCGCGCTCGCCTGTCCCGAACACGGTCATTCCATGGACGAGCTGCAGCCGCGCGACTTTTCCTTCAACGCACCCTACGGCGCCTGCCCCGACTGCCTGGGCATCGGCAGCCGCGACGAGGTCGACCCCTCGCTCGTGGTGCCCGACCCGTCGCTTTCCCTCGATGAGGGCGTCATTGCGCCGTTTCGCACGGGGAACTACTATCCGCAGGTCATCAAGGCGGTCGCGGCGCACATGGGCGTCGACTCGTCCACGCCATGGGAGGACATGCCGCGCCGCGCGCAGAAGGCTATCATGTCGGGCCTCGGCAAGGAGAAGGTGCGCGTCGACTACGTCACGGTCGATGGCCGCGAGACGTACTGGTACATCGAGTGGGAAGGCGTGCTCGCCGCGGTCATGCGCCGCTACCAGGAGGCGCAGACCGACACGCAGCGCGAGCGCCTTGAGCAGTATTTCGCGACGGTGCCCTGCCAAACCTGCCACGGCAAGCGCCTGAAGCCCGAAATCCTCGCTGTCACCGTGGGCGGCAAGTCCATCCACGATGTGACGGAGATGTCAGCCGCCGATTCCTATGCGTTCTTCAACGGCCTTTCGTTCTCGGGCCAGGCCGAGCGCATCGCGGGGCCCATCGTGAAGGAAATCAAGGCGCGACTGAAATTCCTCGTGGACGTGGGACTCGACTACCTGACGCTCGAGCGCGCCACCGCCACGCTGTCGGGCGGCGAGGCCCAGCGCATCCGCCTTGCCACGCAGATCGGCGCAGGGCTCATGGGCGTGCTCTATATCTTGGACGAACCTTCGATCGGCTTGCATCAGCGCGATAACGAGCGGCTTATCGCCACGCTGGAGCATCTGCGCGACCTCGGCAACACCGTCGTCGTGGTCGAGCACGACGAGGATACCATCCGCAGCGCCGATTTCGTGGTCGACATGGGGCCGGGCGCGGGCGAGCGCGGCGGGGAAGTGGTCGCGGCGGGAACTCCTGCCCAGATCGTGAAGGCGAAGCGCTCCCTTACGGCGGACTATTTGTCGGGCCGTCGCAAGATCGAGGTGCCGCAGACTCGTCGCCATCCCAAGCGGGGGGCCCTCAAGATGACGGGTGCCTCGGAGAACAACCTGAAAAACGTCACGCTCGAGGTGCCCATCGGCACGCTCACCGTGATCACCGGCGTATCCGGCTCGGGTAAAAGCTCGCTTATCACCGACACGCTCGCGCCTGCCCTGGCCAACCGCGTGAACCACGCGCACCGGCGCACGGGTGCGTACCGCAAGATCACCGGGCTCGAGTCGATCGACAAGGTCATCAACATCGATCAGAGCCCCATCGGCCGAACGCCGCGCAGCAACCCCGCCACCTACATCGGGTTGTGGGACGACATCCGCGCCCTGTTCTCCTCGACGCAGGAGGCGAAGGCGCGCGGATACGCCCCGGGCCGCTTCAGCTTCAACGTGAGCGGGGGCCGCTGCGAGGCCTGCAAGGGCGACGGCCAGATCAAAATCGAGATGCACTTCCTTCCCGACGTGTACGTTCCCTGCGAGGTTTGTGGGGGGAAGCGCTACAACCGCGAGACGCTCCAGGTCACCTATCGTGGGAAGAACATCGCCGAGGTCCTCGACATGACGGTCGAGGATGCGCTTGCGTTCTTCGAACACATCCCCGGCATCAAGCGCAAGCTCCAGACGCTGTTCGACGTGGGACTCGGCTACATCCGCCTCGGGCAAGCCGCAACGACCCTTTCGGGCGGCGAGGCCCAGCGCGTCAAGCTTGCGAGCGAGCTTCAGAAGCGATCCACGGGAAAGACGTTCTACATCCTCGACGAGCCGACGACGGGCCTGCACTTCGAAGACGTGCGCCAGCTGCTCGTCGTACTGCAGCGCTTGGTCGACGCCGGCAACACGGTGCTTGTCATCGAGCACAACCTCGACGTCATCAAGTCCGCCGATCATATCGTCGACTTGGGCCCCGAGGGAGGCGAGCGGGGCGGAACTATCATCGCCACCGGTACGCCGGAAGAGGTGGCGCAGGTGGAAGGCAGCTTTACCGGAAAGTTCCTCAAGAAGATGTTGGGCGATCATGCGGGGTAGCTCGGTCGCGAAGGGCGTTCTGCTCACGGCGAGCGGCGCCATATGCTGGGGCTTTTCCGGCACGTGCGCGCAGCTGCTCATGGATATCTACGGTGTCCCCTTAGCGTGGAACGTGTGCGTGCGCCTTGTGTTCGCATCGTTGCTCTACCTGGTCTTTTGCACGGTAACTCATCGCGATCAGCTCCTAAGCCTGCTCAAGCAGCCCAGCGAGTTGGGGCGCCTTCTTGCGTTCTCCATCTTCGGCGTGTTGCTTGTCCAGGTGTGCTACCAGGGGTGCATCTCTGTCAGCAATGCGGGCACGGCAACCGTGTTCGAGCGATGCGGCCTCATCCTCATCATGCTCATCACCTGCGTTAAAGCTCGCCGCGCCCCGATGCGCCGCGAGCTTTTAGGCGTCGTTTTGGCCATCGTCGGCACGGTTTGCATCGCGACCAAGGGAAACCTCGGCACGCTTGCCATCCCCGCCGAGGCGCTCATGTGGGGTGCGGCGTCTGCGTGCGCGCTCGTCTTCTACACGATGATGCCAGTGCGCTTGCTTGAGCGGTGGGGAAGCGTCGTCACCACGACGGTCTCCATGACGATGGCGGCTGTCATCGCCAACGTCGTCGTGCAGCCGTGGAACATGCACGTTGACGTGACCCCCGGCATCGTCGCTGCCATGGCGGCGCTGGTGATTATCGGCACGTTCTTCGCCTACCTGCTGTTCTTGCAGGGCGTGAAGCTCGCGGGCCCCATGCGCGCGGGGCTTGTCGGCAGTATCGAGCCGGTTGCGGCGACGGCGTTCTCCACGCTCTGGCTCGGAACGCCCATCACCCCCTTCGATATCGCTGGCTGCGCGCTCATCGTGATCATGGTGCTGCTCGTGACGCAGCGCGAGGAGAAAGCGCCTCGCGAGGTGGAGCCCTCGAGTGGGGGCGTGCAGGCGGATGGGGCTCAGCCTTCGGACGCGGACGCATAAACGATTGAAGTTGAGCTCTCGGTCACCGGCGTCTTGTTGGTGATCAGGTAGCGCGGGTCGTTGAAGCCGAGCTTTCGGGGAGGGCCGCGAAGCCAATCGGCGAATAGCATGAGGAATGCACGCCTCTCATCCAGCTTGCGGGGTTTCCCACCGCTCTCCACCTCGCTGCGGGGTTTCCTGCCGTGCGCCTCAATATCGAGACCGTTCGCATAATGGAGTTACGATTCTTTCTTTCGTAACACTGAAAACCCGTTCTGTCTGTTATAGTGTGTTACAGATTTGTATCCCGTAACACTAAGCACGTGCGCCGAAAACGCATCAGCTGCGCGCTCTGCTTGGCCGATGAAAGGACAACTCGATGAAAAGCTTCTCAAGGCGAACGTTTTTGCAGGCGGCAGGCGTGAGCGCGGCTGCGGTGGGCTTCGGCGGCGTGCTCGGCGCATGCGCGAGCAACTCGAACACGGACAACTCGGATGCCGGCAGCGCTTCAAAGGGCGAAGAGCGCGCTTCCCAGGTTACGGTATCCATGCCCGTGAGCAGCGAACCCGCCGCTGGCTTCGACCCGTTCGTCTCCTGGGGCTGCGGCGAGCATGTGCATGAGCCGCTTATCCAGTCCACGCTTCTGACCACGACGGCCGATATGGGCTTCGAAAACGACCTCGCGACGGCGTACTCCTGTAGTGACGACGGCCTCATGTGGACGTTCACCATTCGCACGGACGCGAAGTTCACCAACGGCAAGTCGCTCACGGCGCATGATGTGGCCTACACGATCAACGGCGTTGCGAACAGCGAGGCCAGCGAATGCGATCTGACTATGGTGGACAAGGCGGTCGTCGTAGACGACGAAACGTGTGAAATTCATCTGAACAAGCCTTTCGATGCGTTCCTGTACACGTTGGCCGTTATCGGCATCGTCCCTGATGGTGGGCACGGCAGTGATTACGGCACCAACCCGATCGGCAGCGGCCGCTACATGCTGGAGCAATGGGACCACGGACAGCAGGTTATCCTGAAGGCCAATCCCGACTATTACGGCGACGCCCCGAAGATCGAGCGCGTCGTGGTGGTGTTCATGGAAGAGGACGCAAGCCTTGCGGCGGCTCGCTCCGGCCAGGTGGACGTTGCCTACACGGTGGCCACCTACGCTGACCAGCAGCCGACGGGCTACGACCTGCTGAACTGCGCATCGGTCGACTCGCGGGGCATCTCCCTTCCCACCATCGCGGCGGGCGCTACGAAGAAGCAGACGGGCGAGGAGTACCCCGCAGGCAACGACGTCACGCAGGACCTCGCGCTGCGCCGCGCCATCAACTACGGCGTGAACCGTCAGACGCTTATCGACAACGTCTTGAACGGCTATGGCGAGGTCGCGTACAGCGTGAGCGACAATATGCCCTGGTCATCGGACGATATGCGATGCGAACAGGATATCTCCCGCGCCAAGGCGCTGCTCGACGAGGCGGGTTGGGCGCTCGGGTCCGATGGCGTGCGGGCGAAGGACGGCGTGCCCGCCGCGTTCGATTTGTACTATTCGGCGTCCGACTCGGTGCGCCAGGCCATCGCCATGGAATTCGCCAACCAGATGGGCGAACTCGGCATTAAAGTGTCGCCGAAGGGTGCAAGCTGGGACGACATCTACCGACACCAGTTCAGCGACCCCGTCGTGTGGGGCTGGGGTTCGAACAGCCCGATCGAGATCTACAACCTGAACTACTCGACGGGCAACGGCAACTACGCGTGCTACGAGAACGCGGCGGTGGACGCGCACCTGAACGCCGCGCTGGCCAACCCTGTGATCGCCGATTCGTACGACGAGTGGAAGCTTGCCATGTGGGATGGCGAGAACGGCGTGGCTCCGCAGGGCGCTGCCACGTGGGTGTGGTTCGCCAACGTCGACCACCTCTACTTTGTTGCCGATGGCTTGAAAGTCGCCGACCAGAAGCCGCATCCGCATGGGCATGGCTGGTCGATCGTGAACAACGTCGACAAGTGGAGCTGGTAGGACTCGGCTCTCTATGACGAAGTATCTTACTCGACACATCGTGCGGTTTGCGCTGCTGATGCTCGCCGTGGGTTTGGTGGTGTTCGCGCTGGTAAGCGTTTCGCCCATCGATCCCGTGCAGGCGAACGTGGGGCAGGCTGCCTATGTGAACATGTCAGAAGCGAAACGCGCTCAGCTGGCAAGCTACTGGGGCGGCGATGTGCCGTTTTGGGAACGCTTCGTCAACTGGGTAGGTGCCCTTTTCCAGGGGGACATGGGAACCTCGCTGAGATTCAATGCGCCGGTGTCTGAGGTCATCGCGCATCGTGCGGCGAACTCGCTGGCGCTCATGGGCATCGCGTGGCTGCTCAGTGGCGTATTGGGGTTCGCGCTCGGTGTTGCCGCCGGTGCGCGCCGCGGTGGCGCGCTCGACCGCGTGGTGCGCAGCTACTGCTTTCTTCTCGCCTCAACCCCGACATTTTGGCTGGGTCTGCTCGTCTTGATGATCTTCGCTGTGCAGCTTGGGTGGTTCCCCATTGGGTTCTCCGTCCCCATCGGCGTATCGGCGGCGGACGTGACGTTGGCCGACGCGGCGCACCATCTGGTGCTTCCCGCACTCACCCTCTCGGTTATGGGCGTGGCAAACATTGCGCTGCATACGCGCGAGAAGGTGGTTGACGTGCTGGAAAGCGATGACGTGCGCTTCGCACGTGCGCGCGGCGAGTCGGAATTG
>NZ_CAKUAL010000053.1 GCF_934636505.1 uncultured Ellagibacter sp. | reverse complement strand
GCCGAGCGCGGTGTAGGTCACGTCCGTCGGCACAACGAACGCCTCGCCGGTCGCGGGCACGTTCGGTTCGGGCACGATGAGGCGCGCCGTGCAGCCCGGCTCCCCAGTGCGGCCTGTGGCCATTCCCGCGCTCATCACGCGGTCGAAATCGTCATCCTTGCCCGTGAAGCCGATCGTGCAGTTGTCGTCGGTGAAGATGCGCCGCGCCACCTCGGCAAGCTTCGCGGCGAGAGCTTCCTTCTCCTCATCGAACGTAGCGAGCGTGCGCTTCAGGAACCGGTAGAACCCCACTCCGCCGATCTGCTCGCGCACGACGGCGGCGGGCAGATAGTAGGACGCGACGTGCGCCATCGCCGCGGTGTGCCCGGCGTTTGCGAAATTCTGCTCCATGCCGACACGCTTCTGCGCGAGGATGTCGCGGATCTTGCCGAAGTCGTCGTAAAGCGTCTCTTCGATGATCTCGCTCGGCAGCGTCGCCGCCCACTCGGCGTTCTCGGCGAGCGCCGAGCACGACACGGTCAGCTTCGGGGAAAGCGCGCTGCGGTCGTCTTCCCGCTCGTGCACCTCGGTGTAGAAGGCGAGGTTTCCGAGTTTCGCCTGCGTGAGCGTGTCGATCTCCGTCGCGGTGTGCTTGCTTGTCGCGAGCTTGCCGAGCACCATGGCGAGAAGCTTCGCGTAGGGCAGCTCCTCGAAGGCAAGGCGCTCCAGGCCGTAGTAACGATATGCGTACACGATGCCGCGCGTCGCCACATCGTGCCTGATCACGGGAATTTTTCCCGATTCGTCGAGGCGGAAAGCAGGCTCTGCGGCCGCTTGCTCGATGTCGCTTGCGCGCATGCAGGGAAGGGTCGCGAGCGCTTCGGGCGAGTCGGGCTCCTCCTGTGCACGGCGAAGGGCGGCGACGTCGGCCTCGATCGCGGCGATCCGCTCGTCGTTAAGCTCGCGCTCCATCTGGGCCAAGCGGGCAGCCGCGGCATTGTCGTCCTCGGGGGCCTTGTCAACGGGCACAACCTCCGCGTCGGCCGCATGGTCGTTTTCCAGGAACACCTCGCAGATCAGCTGCTCGAAGTAACCCTTGTCGAGCTTCTTGCGCAGGCTTTCGAACGCATCCTCGTAGCGCAGGTAATCGAGCGCGGCATCGTCGTCGTAGAGCCAGCCGGCCATGCACGAGCAGGCGAGCGCCACGCCGTCGGCGATCCCGAAGTTCTGCTCGCGCATCACGAACTCGGCATGCGAGAGAGCAGCCGCCACCACGTCGTGGTCGAGCGCGCCGTCCGCGAGCTCCGTAAGCACTCGAGAAAGCGCCGGTCGCAGGCGCTCGCCGGCGCCTTCCTCGAGGCCTTTCGCCTGCACGACGGCAAAGGGCTGCAGCATGGCGTCGGCCATGTAGGCCACGATGTCGCAGGCAAGGTTCTCGTCGAGCAGTGCGCGCTTCGCAGGCGCCTCGTTTGAGCCGAAGATCGCGTCGAGCAGGATGTCCATCGCGATCATGCGCTCCCTGTCGGCGGCAGTCCCCGCCACAAAACCGACCGCACAACAGGCGTTCTCGGGCGCCGTCTTCATGGGCGTTTTGTTCCCGAACGACGTCACGGGCGCCTGCAGCTCAAGCGGGTTCGGTGCGTTCTCGGCGCGCGCTTCGGCGGCACCGGGCGCGAGGTAGCGCTCGTCGAGGAAGGCGAGGAAGCGCTCAGGGTCCATGTTCCCGTAGAGCACAATCTTCGCGTTGGCCAGGTTGTAGTGGCGGCGGTGGGTGTCGAGGAACTCCTCGTAGGAAAGCGTCGGGATGGCGGAGGGCTTGCCGCCCGACTCGAAGCGGTACGCCGTGTCGGGGAACAGCGCCGCCGAAAGCTCGTCGTAGAGAATCGACTCAGGGTCGGAAAGCGCGCCTTTCATCTCGTTGTACACCACGCCGTTGTAAGCGAGCTTGCCCGTGCCCTCCTCGCCGGCGAGTTCCACATGCCAGCCTTCCTGCTCGAAGATCGCGCGCTTGTGGAAGATGGCGGGGTGCAACACGGCGTCGAGATAGACGTCCATGAGGTTCAAAAGGTCCTGCTCGTTGGTGCTTGCCACGGGGTAGACCGTTTTGTCGGGGTAGGTCATGGCGTTCAAGAACGTCTGCATCGAGCTTTTAAGCAGGTTCACGAAAGGCTCTTTCACGGGGAACTTGTCCGAGCCGCAGAGCACCGAGTGCTCGAGGATATGGAAGACGCCCGTGTCGTTGGCGGGCGGTGTCTTGAAGGCGATCGAGAACGCCTTGTTCGCGTCGTCGTTTTGCAGGTAGAGCAGCTGCGCGCCTGAGGCGTTGTGGTCGAGCACATAGGCTCGCCCGTCGATTTCAGGCAGGTCGGAGGTAGTGCGCACGGTGAACCCGTGCACGGTTTCGCAGGGGGTAAGTTCCATAGGACGTCTTTCTCGGAAGGGCTTCTCGTTCGCCTCCTATTGTCGCACAACGCGCCCCGCCGCCTGGGGGCAACGTGGATATATCGCAGGGAAGACGCAACGGCTTGGACCAATCATCTATAATCGTGCGAAGACGACGGAAAGGATAGGGCCGTGACTGGAGACGCCCAAAAATTCTCGCATATCAGCGTTGCGTCCGACGACGAGGACGATGTTGTGATTGAAGCGGGCACTCCCCGTTCTCGCAGCTATGGGGAAGGCGAGCCCGCAGCGCAGCCAGCAGGAGACGAGGCGGCGGCGCGCGCAGCGGCGACCGAGGCGACTGCGGTCGACGGTGGGGAAGGCTCAAGCGAGCCCCCATCGCGAGCTTCCACCCCCGCCTCCGAGCGCGCCGCGAAGGCTGACAAGCCCGCAAAGGCGTCAGCCCCCGCTCGCAAGGGTTACGAGGAGACGACGCTTGAAGACCTCGAGGGCACCAAGATGTCCGGCATGCAGAAGGGCATCATTGCGGTGGCCCTGATAGGAATCGTCGCATTCATCGTGTACTACGTGGCGTTCATGGGCTAGAAGGGCCTGTGACCTGCGAAGAGATTGAAAGGTATCGCAATGCCGAAACACACTGGAAAAGCAACAGAAGGCAGAGACGATCAGGCGATGCGCAAGGGCGAGGTCGATCGCTCGAACGACATCGGATTGACCCAGGCGTTCGCGCCCATAGGCGATGACGGCTGGTCGGAAGGGGGCCGGCACGCCTATTCCGGCGAGGAGGGCGAGATTGCCTTCGAGGAAGACGCCTTCGCGGACGATAGGCCGGGGAGGACAGACCGCTTCGCCCCGATCGCGGGCGATGACGCCTACGCAGCCGATGGGTGGGACGCGCAGGACGGCTCCTCCGATGCGGGCGCGCCGCTTGACGCCGGCAACGCCTATGCCACAGGCGAAGCGCGCGGCTCTTCCCAGGGGGCACATGCGGGCGGCTTCAGCTACAAAGGCGACGACGAGGACGAATATCCCGATGCGCTCGAGAGCCTCGAGCCTGTGGTCGAGCCCTCGGCGTTCGACCCCGACGTTCCCGCCGACCCCGCTCCCGCGCGCGGGCGCCACTCCTCCGCCGCGAAGGAGGAAATCCCCTCCTACATGCGTAAATCGCGCCGCATGCGCCGCATTCTCATCGTGGTCGTGGTACTGCTCGTGCTTCTGCTTGCAGCCGGCGGGTACTTTGCCGTCCGCCTGTTCCAAACCGCGCAGACGGCCGCCTACCAGCAGACCCAGCAGCAGCAATCGAACCAGGATACGAGCTCGCTGCAGGCGGGAAGCGAAGGCAACGACGCTACGTCGACCGTGAAGAAGACGAGCGCGCCGAACTTGACCGAGCTTTTGGGCTGCACGCAAGACGATGCGCTCGCCAAGGTTGGGCGCGGCGCTCAGGTTACCGTGTCGAACGAGGTCAACGAGGAGGGCAACCCCATCAAGACCGAAGTTCGCGTGGCCTTGACCGACGAGCCTGCCGACACGCGCACGGGCACGCCGACGTTGTATCTGGGCCTCGACGAGGATGGGGCGGTCGTTCAGGCGGGCTATTCCGCCGGCACGGCGTCGCTCGGCTACGGCACGCTCTCGTTCTCGGACGCGGTGAAAAACGAGTCGATTATCGAGAAGACGCTTCAGGAGGCGGGCATATCCGTTCCTGCGGGCACGGTGTCGCTTCCAGCCGACAAGACGGAGTATTCCACCTACGCGTCGGACGGAACCACGCTGGTGAAGGAATATTGCCCGTTCTCGGGTGACATCGATATCAACGGCGTCTCCCATACGTGGTCGGCAGTCCTTTCCTATGACTACTCGGTGGCGAACGCCTCGGGCAACCTCGCCGACACGATCCGCATCATTTATGTGTACATCAATGCATAAATAGCAAATGAGCCCTTGCGTTTGCCGCGCGAGGGCTCTATACTGTAATGGCTGTATTCAAGCGAGGGCGAAAGCTCTCCACCTGTTTCGGCGCTTCGGCTGCTGATGGGTCGCTTCAATAACGTGCTTTGCGCACATCCTTGAATTGCGAAACCCGCGGCCGTGCCTGCGGGTTTTTTGTTGCGCACAAGCGCAAGAGGAAGGAAGGTGAGCGCGATAGCTGCTCAGGAGCCACGGCTCAATGACGAGATCACTGCACGTGAATGCCGTCTGATCGGCTTTGACGGAGCGCAGCTGGGAATCTACACGGTGGCGCAAGCTCAGCGCGTCGCGGATGACCAGAATCTCGACTTGGTCGAGATCGCCCCGAACGCCGAGCCGCCGGTCTGCCGCATTATGGACTATGGAAAGTTCAAATACGACCAGGCCATCAAGGCAAAGCAGGCTCGCAAGAACCAGAGCAAGATCGAGACCAAGGAAATGAAGTTCCGCCCGAAGATCGACGTGGGCGACTACACCACCAAGAAGAAGCACGTGCTTCGCTTCTTGGACGCGGGGAACAAGGTGAAGATCACCATCATGTTCCGCGGTCGCGAAATGGCTCACCCCGAACAGGGTCTTTCCATTCTCGAGCGTTTGGCTGACGACCTCAAAGATGTTGCAGTCGTCGAGAACCAGCCCAAGATGGAAGGGCGCAACATGCACATGCTCATCGCTCCTTTGCCCGGTGCGGCGAAGAAGAAAAAAGAGACCAACAAGAAAGCAGAAGGAAAGGACGAATAATGCCTAAGATGAAAACCCACCGCGGTACCGCCAAGCGTTTCCGCGTCACCGGTTCCGGCAAGATCATGCGTGCGAAGGCTTTCAAGAGCCACATCCTCACCAAGAAGAGCCAGAAGCGCAAGCGCAACTTCCGCAACGAGACCGAGCTCTCCAAGGCAGACTCCAAGGTCGTCGGCCGCAATCTCGGCATCCGCTAGTTCGTTTTCAGTTCTTTAAGGAGATAATACTATGGCACGCATCAAGCGTTCTATCCACGCCCGCAAAAAGCGCCGCACCGTTCTCAGCCGTGCAAAGGGTTACTACGGCGCGAAGTCCCGTTCTTACCGTGCAGCGAAGCAGCAGGTCCAGCATTCGCTCCAGTACATGTATCGCGACCGTCGCAACAAGAAGCGCAACATCCGTCGCCTCTGGATCACCCGCATCAACGCTGCTGCCCGCATCAACGGCCTGTCCTACTCCGTGTTCATGAACGGTCTCAAGAAGGCCGGCGTCGAGCTCGACCGCAAGGTGCTCGCTGACATGGCTGTGAACGACCCTGCCGCCTTCACCGCTGTGGTCGAGGTTGCCAAGAAGGCCCTGTAAGCCCAGTTTACGCGTTCATATCGCAATCACTGAGAAGCCGAGGAATCCCTCGGCTTCTTTGTTTTCAGGGAAGGGGATTGCTGGCGCGCGCGCCGCTATCTTAGCGTGCTTTCGACTTCCTTAAGCTGCTGAAGGTCGAGAGCTACGACGTCCGCGGCGAAGGCGGCGATGCGGGCGTAGAAGTCGTCGCCCGCAACGGCGGCCATCTCGGCGAGGCGCGATGCCCAACGGGAAAGATGCTGCTCGAGGAACTGTTTCGCCAAGTGGAGGTTCGCCTGCGCCGATGTGGAGTCGCCTGCCTCTGCTGCACGGGCGGCGCCATCGTGGAGATAGGACATGAACGCCAGCTCGCTTGCGAAAGCGTCGGGAGATAGCGTCGATACTGCGATCTCGTAGCCTGTGAGCTTGCGGTAGTTAAAGCCCGCCTCCTCGTAGCAGGCGATGACATGCGCTTTGCGCGAAGGGACGGGGCTTGCGTACTCGATTTTCTCATCCACGACGCCCGAGTTCCAGACACTACTTTCCGACCAGGCAATATGGTAAGCGCTCGATGAGATGAAGAAGCGATTGTAGAAGCGTTGCTCTAAATCAGCCGATGCCTCGACGCCTGCGAACCGATCGTCTCCCATGGCGGAGGCGACACGATCGAGGTCGGCGATGACGGTGGAGCTGGGGATATTGAGCAGCGCTTCTGCAACTGCTTCGTAGACGGTGCTCATGCCGCGGGATGCTTGGCTTGTGGCAGCGAGGGCCTGGGAATCGATGCTCATGATGCAACCTTTCTGCTGAACACTTATACCGAACCGCGGGGCTCAGGGGAGCCCCGCGGCGGAGGGTGGGCAAACTATCCCAGGGCTACGGTGATTGCCGCCATGACGATCAGGTAGCGCAACATGAAGCCGCCGATCAGGACCCCGACCTCACCTGCGATCGTGAGTCCAGGCTGCTGCATGAGCGATTTCTTCTCCTGCATCGACTTGTGGAGTGCCTGCACGAACGGGAACGCAAGCCCGACGATGACAAACAGGACCCAGAATGCCAACGCGTAGCTGCCGGTGAGCAGGTTCGCGACCGAGGCTTTCGCCGCTGCCGCAGCCGAGCCGCCCGTGATGGCCACCGTGCCGAGAAGCGCGATCACGAGGAGCGCTTCGAGCACCGGCAGGACCATGCCGGACTTCACGGTAAAGCCGATGTTCGCGATCTCGTCATGAGCCTTCCCATGCGCGATGACCAAGACGAGCGCGAATCCGGTCGAAGCTGCCGATACCAGGAAGAGGATCGGCAGGATGATCGGGTGCCACAGGGGGAACGCGACGGACGCGTCGCCCAAAAGCACGCCGGTGTAGGCGGCGACGCACACAGCCAAGATCATGCCGATGATGTCGAGCGCGCGCGGAGTTGACTTCTTCACGATCATGATGATCGCGTCAATCGCCGCTACCACGATGAACAGCGTCAAGATGATGACGCCCCAGGCCATGACCGACCCCAGGTTGCTTACGAGGTAGAAGAATCTCAGCGGGTTCATCAGTCCCGCATGCGCATCGATGACTAGAAGCAGGGTGCCTACGGCCACGCAGACCGGGCCTGCGATAAAGCCGATCGTCTTGATTTTCGGGCAGGGCTTCTTCGCCATGCCCGCGATGCCGGAGAGCACGAATGCGCCGGCGCCCATACCTGCCAAGAACAGATACAGTGCAATCATCCAATTCCATACCATGACGTATCACCCCTCGTAGTGCCGCAAGACGTTGCCGCCCTTGTGAACTGCGGAGGCAACGGGCATTGCGAGCGTATCGTCGAGCCCAATGTAGGAGACATGGGGTGAAAGTCCCAGGTCGGGATAGAGCGTCTCGGTCTTGCTCGCGGCAAGCTTCTTCGAGATGTCGCTCTCGGGGTCGTTCAGGTCGCCGAACATGCGAGCGTGCGTGATGCACGTTCCCACGCAGGCGGGGAGCATTCCCTTGCTGGTGCGGTGCTCACAGAAGGTGCACTTCTCCACTTCGCCCGAAGGAAGCTGGTAGCGCACCTGGTAGGGGCACGCGGCCATGCAGTACTTGCACCCGATGCAGCGCTCGGGGTCGACGACGATCGTGCCGTCCTCGGTGCGATGGCTTGCCTGGGTCGGGCACACCTTCACGCAGGGGGCATCCTCGCAGTGGTTGCACAGCTTCGGGATGTTCGCGCGCTTGATCTGCCCGTCGGCTTCAACGTCGAAGCTCTCGATCCAGGTGTTGAAGCAGCCGGTCGGCACCTCGTTTTCTTGCTTGCACGCCACAGCGCAGGCGTTGCATCCCACGCAGAGGGACAGATCGATCAGCATACCAAGTTTTTTCTCACTCATCGTTTATCCCTCCTTTAGGCTTTCTCGATCTTGTACATGCCGCCCGAGCGTCCAGGAGAGGTTCCCTCGGGGTCTGCCAGGGGATAGATCTCGCTGATCGTCGGGTCGAGCATCGTCTGCAGGTGGATGCCCGAGCCGATTGCCGGGTCGCCCTTGCGGGTTTCCTCGCCTTCGATGGCGACGTCCTGCGCACCGTAGGCGCGATGCCCGTAGCCATATGCCACGCCGAAGGTGCCTTCGGCAATGCCGCCGCGAACCATGGCCTCGCCTTCCATCACATCACCCGAGGGGTTCGTGATCTTGATGGTGTCGCCATCCTTGATGCCGAGCGCCTTCGCGTCGTCGCGGTTAAGCTCGAGGTAGTTGTGGTCGCACAAGTCGCGCATGATCGGGCTGTTAGCCAAGAAGGAGATCGAACGGAAGCGCGGCTTGTAGTTCGTCGAGCGGAACGGGTATTCCTCGCGTGAGTAATGGTCCTCGAGCGTGGAGTTGTCGGCGAAGCGCTCGGGGTCGTTGGTAAGCGTGCCCGAGAGCTTTTCCCCGGTGTAGGGGTTCGCGTCGGTCGCCTTGCGGTTGCTGTAGAAGTGCGTCAGGTTATCGGTGGCGTACTTAATGGCGCCGTTCTTGCCGATGCAATCCTCCATGGGCCAGAAGCGGCCGCCGCGCGAGAGCACGTTCAAAACCTTGGGCCATTCCTCTTCGCTCACGGCGTTCTTCCATGCCTCGGGAAGGTTGTCGAGCGCCTGCAGCTTCATGTCCTCGGAGGCGACATCGTCGACAGGGGTGGCGTCGTAGGCGAGGTTGGCGACGGCCTTCAGGAAGAAGTCGCACGCGTCGTTGAGCGGCCAGGTCTTGCCGTCGACGTCGGTCATGGCATCATCGCCGAAGCCGGGCATGTCGCACACCTTGGCAACGTCGCAGCAGAACGCCTCGAAGCTTGCATGGCGACCGCCCGAGATCTCGATGGTCTCAGGAGTCTTCGCAGGCCAACGAACGGAGTTGCCCTTGCTCTTGAAGAAGCCCTCGTTGGTGACCACGCCGAAGCTCTCGAAGGGGTTCGTGTCGGGCACGATGTAGTCAGCGTACTGCGCGTGCTCGCCGATGACGACGTCGCAAGCGATGTGCAGCGGGATGATAGAGGTGTCCTTCATGCGCTCGAGCACGGAGTCGCGCAAAAGGCCGGAGGTCGCCTGGAGGGTGTTGGTCATCCAAGACATGACGATCTTCGCCTGGTAGGGGTACTTGCACAGCGCCGAGATGAGCGCCTGGTTGTCCGAGACGCCGGTGTGGCTGAACCAGGGAAGCAGCGGCTTCGGGTCGGTTTCGCCTGCGGCGACGCGGTTTTTGTACTCGTCGGTCTTCTTCCAGATGCGCTTCGTGCGGCCGATGTTCTGGCAGTTCTTTGCGTCAGTGAGTGCCGGCTTGCCAGCGATGGTGGAAAGCTTGTAGCGCTTGCCGTCAGCGGTGGTGGCGGCTCCGATGCGGCGGGCAACCATGCCGCCGAGCATCTGGTTCGAACCGATGAGCGCGTTTAAGAAGGTGTAGGCGGCCATGGAGCTCACACCGTTGGAGGCAGCGGTCGAGCCGAGGCCCGTCGTTGCAGCCTTCACGCCGTGGGAGGTGAACTCGCGCGCAACGTCTTCAATCGTCTCGCGCGGCACGCCGCAGATCTCGGCGTACTCGTCCATGGTGTTCGAGAAAGCGCTGTCCTTGAGGTAGAGGAATGCGGAGCGGACCTTGATGCCGTTCACTTCGCCTTCGAAGTCGATGAGGCCTCGCTCGGCGTCGGTGTTTAAGGCCGCCTCGTTCTTCTCGGCGTCCATAACGACGTAGTAGGTCGGCTTGGTCTTCGCTGCGGGGTCGGCCTCAGGCTCGGTGAGCCCTGCGTCCGCGGCGGTCATGAGCTTGCCGTTGTTCGCGGAGGACTCGTCGTCGATGACGAGGAAGGTTGCGCCCGTGTAGGAGGCGAAACCGCCGGCGATGGCAGCCTTGTAATTGCTGAATCCCAGATAATCGGCGTTGTAGGCCTTGTTCTCGATGATCCAGCGGGTCATGCCGAGGGCCAACTGGCCGTTCGTGGCAGTCTTGATGGGGTGCCAGGTGATGCCCTTGGCGCCCGGCGTGCAGCAGCCATTGCCGAGCACGGGGTCGAAGACGTCCATCTTCGCGCCATGCTCTTGCAGGTTGATCAGAGTGTCACGTGCAATTTCCTGGAAGCTCTTGCCGTTAGTTCCAGGTGCGGTGCCCAGCCACAGAATATATTCGGCGTCTAATGCGTCGGGGCGAAGGGAACGGGACCCAGTGTGAAAGTACGAACTCGCACTTGCGGAGCCGCCTCAAGTGGAGGCGTGGCCAAATTGGTTGACCGACCCGAAGCAGTTCGCGAAGCGTCCGCCGAAGGTGGTGCGGCCGTCACCGCGTCCGCCCAGAAGGACGAATTGGTTGGATTTCGGTCCGAGCGTCGGCTCGTCGGGATTGAGCGGCGTCTCGGTGTCATGGATGGAGAGGAAGCCTTCGATTTCCTGGTCTTCCCCGATGTCGGCGAACAGCTTGCCGCCTTCCGTGACTTCCTTGATGAGCTGATCCCAGCTGATGGGCTTCCACTTACCCTCGCCTCGAGCGCCCGCGCGCTTGAGCGGCATGGTGATGCGGTCGGGCTGTCCATAGCCGTCCTGCGTCGCCTGGCCGCGCCCGCACGACGTGCCGCGCGTGGAGTTGCCGTAGCCGTTCGCGTAGCTCATGGAGCGGTAGGCGTCCTCAAGCGGCGCCTCGAACGGCAGGTACGGGTTCGCGCAGCTCGGGTTGTACGGGTTTCCGCCGACCGAGTAAAGCGTGCCGCCGTCGCGGGAAAGCTTCAGTCGGTTGCCGCATGAGCTGTAGCACCCAAGGCAGGCGCTGTAGCGGACGATGACGTCTTCGTTTATGTTGACGTCTCCGGTTTTCGGGTCGACCGAAGCTTCCAGCGGCTGGCCGTGGCCCGTTGCCGGCGCTGCGAAGTCAGCGTCTGCGGCAAGCGCCTTGTGGCTTTGCCCGGAGATGCCGACGCCCGCGACGCTCAAAGCGCCCGCGGCCCCCATGGCGGCAAGGAAGCTCCTTCGACTCATTTTGGTCGATTCCATAATTCCCCTCCTTCTCGAAAAAAGCGTGGAACCTTGAGGCTCAGTCTCGCAAGAAAGAGGGTGAGTCGTCATCGTAAGAGGTTGGGTATATCGACCCTAATGCCCCATTTCCGGGTCTAACCACATTGTGACTATATTTCGCGTTTCCCCAGGAAAACGGGGCTGGTTATTAATCTAGTTACAGGTTTATCTGCTAGATGGGCAAAAGGTGCGCTACACTTTTCCTATTGGGGGAAAGAGCGGGAGGAGATTGGCATGGCGTTCTCACTTAAGGCGCTGCCGCTTCAGCTCCGACGAAGCGTCGGGTTGGGGTGCTATCTCGCTTGGGTTTACTGCTCGCTTTTCTCGTGCGGGCTTGTTCCCGTGGTCATTCGGCTGTGCAGCATCGAGCGTTCGTGGGTGTATTCCGGGATCGGCGAGGCCGTTGCCGCGATCGCCGTCATCATTGTGTACGCCCTGTTGCGCGAGAAGGGGCGCGGAGATGCGGCGCAGCGCATGATTGGTGCGCTCGGCGCCGGTTGCGCGTGCATCGGGTCCGTTCTTATCTGGGTGAGCCACCTTGATATCTCGTGGTACGCCGCGCTCACTGTGGTGGGCGGTCTGTGCTGCGGCGCGGGACTTGCGCTGCTTGGCATTTTGTGGGGGTCTCGCTTCAGCTACTGCGACGAGGAGCACATCGAATCGACCGTGCCGCTGTCGTTCGTGATCTCGTTTGTCGTGTACTTCGTGCTTTTGGCGGTGAAAGGCCCGCTGTTCATGGTGGTGGATGCCGTTTTGCCCGTCGTGTCCACGTGGATCGTATTCCGCCCGCGCTGCGGCAGAAACGTTTCTGCCGATGGCGAGGCGGCTGGCAAGCTCGCGCATACCGGGATGCGCAGGCAGTTTTCCCACTTGGGCTCCCTTTTTGTGCTGTACTTTCTTATCTGGTTCCAGATTGCGCTGTTCCGCGTGGCTTCTTCGCCGATGACGTATGGCGGCCGCTTCATGCACTATCTTGTGCCGTTCTCCATTGCGGCGGTGCTCGCCATCGTGGCATTCCTTACATGCATGCGCCAGACGCGCTTCTTGAACTTCACCTTCCTCTATCGCTGGTCGGTGCCGCTCATGATTATCGGCTGCGGCTTTCTGCTGATCGACCTGGGCATTCCCGAGCAGCATAGCGTCGCATATGCGGTCAACTTCATCGCCATGTTCGGCGTCCAGATGTGCGTGTGGGTTGTGGCGCCGAAGTATGTGAGGCGCATCGGCGTGTCGTCGTTTGTCCTGTTCGGCGGCTTGTTTGCTGCGGAAGGCCTGGGAATTTCCCTGGCGCTCACCCTTTCGCTGCCGCTTTTCGACGCCGGCGCGCCCGCGCTTGCGAACTTGACGCTTATCGTGACGGGGGCGGTTGCGCTCGCCGCCATGCTCGTCGGCTTCAACCCGCGCTGGCTGTTCTTGAGCGATGCCGTGCGTCGCTTCACCGACGCGGAGTTCGCCATGTCGATTCCGCGTTCAACATGCTCGGCGTGCGCGGGCACTTGCCCTGATGCGAGCATTGTGGGTGGCGTTGCGGCTGGCGCGAATGCCGCTTTCGCGAGCGCTGCCGAGGGCGGTGCGCCTGCTGCTGCAAGTGGCATGGACGCCGCGGGCGATGCTGCTGATGGCTTTGAGCCAGACTCCGCCGTGCCGCTTTCCGCGGGGGAGGAGCTTGCCTCCATCTTCGAGAAGACGGCGGAAGAGCTCCAGTCGCGCTATGGGCTTACCGAGCGCGAGACGCAGATCGCCGCGCTGTTCTTGTCGGGGCGCAGCCGCCCGTTCATTCGCGATGAGCTTGTCATCTCGCTCAATACCGTGCATGCGCACGCGCGCAACATCTACTCGAAGTGCGGCGTGCATTCCCAGCAGGAGTTCATGGACTTCGTGCACCTCGACTCGCGCGAAGGCGAGTAACCGAGAAGGGCGCGCCTTCTTCGGGGGGGGGTCCTGCTCCTGCCCCGCAAGGGCGTGCCTTCTTCCTCCCTTCGCCCCGAAAAGAAAAAAGCCCGCCAAAAGGCGAGCTCTCTGCGCTATTTGATTCTTCGCTTCTTTACGCGTTCGCTGTGAAGAAGTTCGCTTCCAGCTTCGCGAACGCATCGTCGACTTCTGCTTCTTCCTCGTCGTTGTTGAAGGCGAGGGTGTGGCACAGCTCGTCGGCACCGATGAGCGTGTGGTTAATGTAAGCTTCGAGCACTTCGCGCGCTGAACCTTCGACGCCAGCGACGACTTCGACGCCGGCGTGGCAGAGCATGTTCGCGAAGTCGTAGTCGATCCCGCCGGTGATAATGGTGCTGACGCCCAGGTCAATGAACATCTGCGTGGTGTCCTCGGCGGAAAGCCCAGGGTTCGGCAGGTTGCGGCAGTCAGCGATAATCCCTCGTTCGACGGTGTAGCACATGAAGCTCGCGCAATGCACGGCATGGGGCGATACGCCTAAACCCTCGCATGCTACGATAATAATCATCTATCACGTTCCTTCTCTAATCTTCTCGTTGTATCCAAGATAACGTGCGGGGAACGCGATTTGAATGGTGCGCCCGCCAGCGGAATTATAGATGCCACGAGTGACATTTAACGCGCATGCGGTGCACGAAACGACCATGGTTCCATCATGATTCAATAGTTTGCATCCTACCATCTGGCTGAAATTGCCGCGGCTCATCCTCCCTAGGTGAGGATGAGCCGCGCCGCGGCAGAGAGGGCTGCTGGAAGGGGAATCGCGACGGAAGGGGCAGGCGGGGCGGACGTTCGGCTGCGGGGTTGAGGTTGACATCCTCAGGTCGACCGACCATGTGCAAGATAGAGCGAATGCGAGTCAGTCCTCGTGCGCTCCCCCCTGTTTGTCTTCTCTGAGCGCCGCTACTTGTTCTCGATGCTTCCGATGTTTTTGAGCTCGATGCGGATAAGCCCGTTTGACGTGCTGGTGAACTCGATGAACTCGGGATTCTGCGCGTACTCCGCCGGGAAGGTGATCTCGATGCCGGTGTCGGTGCGGATCTTGTGGTTGCGCGTGACGCGCTTGGCGACCGCGCGCTCGACGGGCGCGTGCTCGGGAAGGTTTTCCTTCTGCGCCGCTTCGACGAAGCTGCGGCGCGGCCCCTCGTCCTCGAACACCTCTTCGACGAACTCGTCAAAGGGCACTTCATCGGAGTCTTCGGCGTTCTCTGCGACGTACGCCTTCGCCTTCGCCGTGGCGATCGCCGCGTTGGCGCCGTACTCGTTGGCAACCTCCTCGACCAGGCGCATCGTCGTGTCGATGAGCTCCTTGCTCGACGCTTCCATCGTGCACTGAAGCAGGCCCTGCGGGATGAGGTAGCGCTCCTCGCCGGCAATCTCGCGTGCCTTGTCGACGAACTGCACCGACATGGTGCGCACGTCCACCAGAGCAAACGAGGAGATCTTCTGCGAAGGGCTTGGCAGGATGGCGTGGTGGCGCTCGATGCGGTTCACCGACGCGCCGTCTTCGGCCTTGCCCACCTCGTGCATGAACGCCGGCTTGCTTTCGAGAAGCAGCAACCCGAAGTAGCGGGCGCTTCTCCCGGCGAACGCTGCATCGAGCTCGGCCTGGGCAGCCGCGGCTTCTTCTTCGGACATCTCCGCGAGGTCATCCGCGGTGAGCTTCGGGGCGCGCGGCGAGTCCTCGAAATCGACGACGAGCAGGTCGCACGAGGCCGGCTGCTCCATGCGGCCAAGTTCGCTTCCTAGGAACTCGGCGATCATGAGCGAGAGGTCGGTGAAGTTGCTTTGCCCGTTCAGGTAGGCGCAAAGCTCGTTTTTGAAACCGCTTTCGGCCTCGAACTCGCCGCGCTTGTTGTCG
>NZ_CAKUAL010000052.1 GCF_934636505.1 uncultured Ellagibacter sp. | reverse complement strand
AACTCCACGTTGCACGGAACCTGCGAGGTTTGTGCCTTTGGCTCCTCGGGTGCGACCTCCTCTTCTTCCAAGAAGGCGAAGATGCGCTCGGCCGCGGCTGCAATCTGCTGGAGCACGTTGCTCACCTGGGTCAACTGAGTGATCGGCTGCGTGAAGTTCTTCACGTACTGGATGAACGCCTGGATATCGCCCACCGTGATGGCGCCCTGCACCGCGAACACGCTGCCCGCGAGCGCCACCGCGACGTAGCCGAGGTTGCCGACGAAGTTCATGACCGGCTGCATGAGGCCCGAGAGGAACTGCGATTTCCACGCGCTCTCGTAGAGCTTGTCGTTCGTCTCCCCGAAGCGCTCCTCGCACGCCTGTTCCTGATTGAACGCGCGCACGATCGCATGGCCGGAGAACGTCTCCTCGACCTGCCCGTTGATTTCCCCGAGCTTCTCCTGCTGAGCGCGGAAGTGCTTCTGCGAGAGCTTCACCACGACCATGATGAGCACGAGTGAGACCGGGAGCATGACAAGCGTGATCCCCGTCATCGCCAGGTTGATCGAGAGCATCATCGCGACGACGCCGATGAGCGTGGTGATCGACGTGATCATCTGCGTGACGCCCTGGTTCAGGCTCTGCCCTAAGGTGTCGACGTCGTTAGTGATGCGCGAGAGCGTGTCGCCGATCGAGTTGCGCTCGAAGTAACCGACAGGAACGCGGTCGATCTTCTCGGCAATGGCGCGGCGAAGCCCATAGCAGGTGCGCTGCGAAACGTTCGACATCATCCATCCCTGCAGGAAGCTGCAAGCCGCGCTGACAAGGTAGAGCGCAAGCGTCGCGCCGATGATGCCTGCGATGGCGTCGAAGTTGATGCCGCCCGTGCCGCCGATCTTCGCGACGATGCCGTTGAACAGCTCGGTCGTCGCCTGCGAGAGCACCTTCGGGCCCACGATGCTGAAGGCCGCCGAGCAGATGGCGAACACGATGGCGACGGCGAGCGAAACCTTGAACTGGCCCATGAAACGAACGAGCTTCGCGATAGTCCCCTTGAAGTCCTTCGCCTTCTCGCCGGGCATCATCCGCGCGCCCGGTCCGTGCGGAGGACGACGGCGCTGCGTCACCTTCTTCAAATCCTGAGTGTTCTCGCTCATCGCGCACCACCTCCCGCAAGCTCCTCTTCCGATAACTGGGACATGGCGATCTCGCGATACTCCTCGCAGCTCTCCATCAACTCCGCGTGCGTGCCCTTGCCGACGACGCGGCCCTCGTCGAGCACGACGATCTGGTCGGCGGAAAGGACGGTCGAGATGCGCTGGGCGACGATAATCACGGTCTTGCCGCCCAAACGAGCGCCGAGCTCATGGCGAAGCGCGGCGTCGGTCTTGTAGTCGAGCGCGCTGAAACTGTCATCGAAAAGGAAGACGCGCGCATCGGTCGCAAGTGCACGTGCGATAGCGAGGCGCTGCCGCTGGCCGCCGGAGACGTTCGTGCCTCCCTGGGCGATGGGGCTTTCGAGCCCTTCAGGCTTCTCACCGATGAACTCGCTCGCCTGGGCGATGTCGGCCGCGCGGAGAATCCGCTCGTCGCTGGCGCCTTCCGCCCCATAGGCGATGTTGCTCGAAATCGTGCCGCTGAACAAAAACGCCTTCTGGGGAACGTAGCCGAGCTGCCCGCGCAGCGCGTGCTGGCTCACATCGCGCACGTCGACGCCGTCGATGGTGATGCTTCCCTGGCTGACGTCGTAGAACCGAAGCGCCAGCTTCACGATGGTCGATTTCCCGCTGCCCGTGCTGCCGATGATAGCCGTGGTCTTTCCGGGCTTGCACGTGAAATCGACGTGGTCGAGGACGTTCTCGGCGGAATCGGAGTAGCGGAAGCACACGTCGTGGAACGCGACCTCGGCACCAGGATTGCAAGAGGCCGAAAGTTCAGCATCCTTGGAGACTGTGGGGTCAGGATCGCAGATCGAGGGCTCGCATTCGAGCACTTCCTCGATGCGCTGGGCTGCGACATCGGCGCGCGGAAGCATGATCGAGAGCATGCCGATCATGAGGAAGCCCATGATGATAACCATCGAGTAGGTGATGAACGCGATGAGGTCACCTGTCTGGAGCGTGCCCGCGTCGATGGCATGGCCGCCGAACCACACGATGCCGACCGACACGAGGTTCATGATGAGCATCATGAGCGGCATCATGAACGTCATGACGCGATTCGTGAACAGCTGCGTTTTCATCAGGCGCGTGCTCGCCTCATCGAAGCGCTCCTCCTCATGCTGCTCGCGGTTGAACGCCCTCACGACCGAAAGGCCCATGAGCATCTCGCGCGACACAAGGTTCACGCGATCGATGAGCTTCTGCATGATCTTGAACTTCGGCATGGCGACCTTGATGAGCACCACGAGGATGAGCGCGATCGCGAGCACGGCGACGATGACGATCCAACCCATCGAGAGGTTGGTGCGCGCGATCATGATGACGCCGCCGATTGCGAGGATGGGCGCGTAGAGAACCATGCGCAGCAGCATCACGGTGACCATTTGCACCTGCTGGACATCGTTGGTCCCGCGCGTGATCAGCGACGCCGCGCTAAACGATTGAATTTCAGCATCAGAGAAGGTGACGACCTTGTCGAAAAGCCGCCCGCGCAGGGATCGTCCCACCTTCGCCGCAGTTCGCGACGCGAGGAAACCGATTGCGATTGCCACGACCATGCCGAGCGCGGAGAGCATGAGCATCTTGGCGCCCGTAGAGAAGAGATAGTCCATCTGCATGGCATCCATGTCGACGCCGAGCTGCTCGTATTCTGCCCGCGCCGCGGCGATGCCCTGCTGCGCGATGAGCGTGTCCGCCATGTCGCCCATCGACTCGCGCGACTCATCGAGCATGGACATCACATCGTCTTTGCTCACGAGCCCGGCATCGAACGCTGCTTTCACCTGGTCGAGGTCGAGATCGGGAATCTGGTCGGCATAGTGGACGACGGAGAGCGGAAGCGCCATCGCCTCGTCGAGGTCCTCTCGCTGCTCATAGCCCGCCTCGGTGAGGGTATAATCCCCGCTTGCAGCCTTATCGTACGCCTCGGCGAAGAGCTGCTCGTCGGATTCGGGCAGCATCATCTCCACGAGGTCGTGGGTGCGCTCGGAAAGCTGCGTTGCGGACGCGTGCTCCACGCCCGATTGCTGGATTCCCACGTCGACAATGTCGGAGGTGTATCTCGGAAGCGACAGGTCGCAGAATGCCTGCACAGCTAGAAGCGCAACGATGAGTAGCACCGCGATTTTATGGTGAGCAAGGTTTTTGGCTATTCGCATTGCTCGCCGCCTTCCCCTGAATCGATGCCTGCGAAAGACTCTCTCGAGGACGCCTTCCGCGCAGAATCACCCACGGACTCGCAAAGTCTCTCAACATATGCGGTCCAAGGATGGGTACTCTCGAAATCGGAGACACGCTCGGTGATGCGGGCGAACTCGCGCGCATCGTCTTCCCCGAGATACTCGAGGAGCTCCTCGAGGCGACAATCGTGCATGCGCCGGTTCATCTGCTCGTATTTCCAACCGAGCTCCGTCAACTGCACCGTGACGCCACGGCTGTCCCCCTCGTCGCGATGTCTCGTGATAAAGCCCTTCTCCTCGAGCGACTTCAACGCCTGCGACGTCGCACTTGGAGTGCTGTGTCCGCGCTTGGCGATATCGCCCGATCGGACGCGCTTACCGTCGGACATAAGTTGGGAAATAGACATCAAAACGAAGCCCTCGGTCGGCGTGATGCCCTCAGGCAAAGGCGGGTGCGACCGGCTTTTGTGCATGCGCCTCGTGGCCGCAAAGAGCCGCTGCTTCAATTCCTCGATGGATTGGTCCACGCAGCAAACCTCCTTCTCATTTATCTTTTTCACTCTAAATATTTTAGTTCCGGAAATATATCACAGCTAAAACACTCTGCAAGGAATACGTGGTTCGCTGCATCTTTTCATCAAACATGTGCTACCCTTCCGAAGCGACCACCAAGGAGAGAGCCATGTCGAAGCAAAAGGAAACAAAAACAAACGCCATGAGGGAAATCGAGGCCGCAGGCGTGCCCTTCGAAAGCCATCTTTTCCCATGCGAGAAGGCGCTTTCAGGCGTAGAGGTGGCGAATCTCCTCGGCCAGGATCCAGACCAAACCTTCAAGACGCTTGTCACCGTCGCGAAATCGGGCGAGCATTACGTGTTCATGGTGCCCGTCGCCGAAGAGCTCGACCTGAAGAAGGCGGCAACGGCTGTCGGCGAGAAGGCAGTGAGCATGTTGAAATCGAAGGAGCTCTTGCCGCTGACCGGCTACGTGCACGGAGGATGCTCCCCCGTCGGGATGAAGAAGCTGTTCACGACCACCATCGACGAAACGGCACAGCTCTTCGACACGATCATGTTCTCGGGCGGGCGCATTGGATGCCAGGTCGAGCTTGCCCCGAGCGACCTCGAGAAGGTCATCCCACTTCGTTACGCCGACATCACGGTAAGCTAGCCGCATCGCGCTGGCAAAACCCACAGCAAGCGAAAAGAGCCTACCCGCGCATCGACCGAACTGCGCAGGCAGGCTCTCTTTTTTCTTACCAGTGCGACACCACGACATCGCCCACTGAGCAAAGCCCGTGCAACTCGGCAGCTTTGCTCGTCGGAAGGTTCACGCACCCATGCGACCCCGCGCCATCCCGATACCGTGTGCCACCGAACGCGTATTGCCAGCTGGCATCATGCAAGCCGATCAAGTTCCCGACGAACGGCATCCAGTAGGTGACGGGCGTCTTGTACTTCGATCCGTCATCGTTGGTGCCCTCGAGCGTCGATCCGCCCGAATTCGAGTTGATGACGTACACGCCCGTGGGAGTAAGACTTCCCGAACCGCCGCGCGGCTTGCCGCTCACGATGTCGGATTCCCAGATGACCTCGCCGTTCTCATCGAAGAGGCGCGCATGTTGCGCCGACAGGTCGATATCGATGTAGCGAGCGCCCCAATCGCGACCGCCGACCCCATTCCATGCGTTCGCGGTCTGGCTGCACGGCAAGTCAGCCTCGCCCGTCTGGTCGGCCTCAATCGCCGCCTTCGCCCAATCGAAGAGCGCGTCGCGGTCGACCTTCCAGCCATACGAACCGCCCGATACGCTGAACTGCGCGCCGTCCGCGCGCGTGTAGGAGCGTGTGGAACCGACCGTCGTGTAAGACGAGGCGACCTCGTCGGCCCAGGCACCGAGCGCATCCTCGTTCAGCGAGACCGAGCAATCCTCCCCAATCGAGATGCAGGGACCGATAACTGACGCATCGAACACGAGAGCGCTTTTCCCCGCCATCGTAAGCTGCACGTTCGCAAGAATCATACTATTCGCCTGCGACGCCGCGTCGATCACGCGCTGGTCGTCCGAGAAGATCGTCGGCTGCGAGAGCGCGCGCTCGTCGAGTTCGACCTCGCTCTCGAGCGTGGCGACGGCCCGCTCCACGTCCTGCATCACCACGTCGGTGTTGATCTGCGTGCCGTACTTCTCCTTCACGATCTTGAACATCTTCGCGTCCTCGTCGAACGCCACCGTGGCGTTCACGGGAGCTTCCGTGTTCTCATTCACCGCATCGATCGCCTGATGGAGCTTATCGGCAACGCCGGACTTGTCGAGGGTAGCGACAAGGCTTCCCGTCTCATCGTGCTCACGGAACACCTCGACAGGCCAGGCCCATTCATTCGCCTGAGCGAACATGTCGCTCACGATCTGCTCCGCATTGAACCGCACACCCGCTTCGTCTGCGGAAAGCGTCACATCCAAGCCGTCGCCATGGACGCGCAGCGAATAGTCGTCGATTCCCTGCTCGAGGACCGAAGCGACCTCGTCGGGCGTCTGGAAGGAAATGTCGGAAGAGCCGATCGTCGCCTTCGGCCAGAAATGACCCGAAAAGACGGCAACGCCCACGAGGTAGACGACGAGCAAGATTCCGAAGATGACACCAAGAACGATTCCCGCAATGCGGGCAGCGCGATGCTTGCTGCCGAGAGTCGGCGGGTCGGAGATTTCGGGGGCAAACCCGTTGCCGTTATGCGGCGCTGGGACGCCAGATGCCTTCACGCCCGCAGGAACCACAGGGGGGATCGCCTGAGTCTTCCCGTGCGAAGGCGCGACGCGAGGCGGCTCATTGGGAGCCTTTTTGGCGTGTGCTGCATGTTTTCCGTGGGAAGGAGCGGGTTGCTCGTTACGTTTGGTCATTCCTGATTCATCCGGTTCAGCTTGCTTCTTATATCCGGCTCATTGTAGCAAGAGAACCCGCCTTGGCAGGACACGTTCTGGCACGTTGCACGAATACTTGACGCACGGCTCAAAAGTGAGCGGAAAGCCAGGCTTGTCGTCCTAATCAAAGTCGCGGAAACAAAACAGGCAGACCCGTTTTCGGGCCTGCCTGGCATGTTGTGGTGGAGGCGCGGAGAATCGAACTCCGGTCCATACTATATTCTCGCTGAGGCTCTACAAGCTTATTTCGCGTTCGGATTCAAGGCCGTCTCGGTCCGCGAACTAACGTTGCCGACCCGGATCGGTTCAATCTTTACCAAAGCCATACCGATTACGTGCTTTGATGCAGTCCCCTAAAATGACGTCGCGCCCGAGTCGGGGACAACCCGGGGTTGACGTGCCAGGTGCTGATTAAGCAGCCATGGCGAGCGCAGGAGCGCTCTGATAGTTCTTCTTGCCAATTAACTTGACGTTACCCCTGTTTTACGTGGCGAGGAGACCACGACCTGCTCCTCAGTTCAAACATACCATGTCGAAACCAGTCGCCCCCGAATTCGTCGGCGTCAATCGCCGGTAGACGGGAACTCATGCGTTCCACCTTGTCAAAGTGCGCAAGACGTGCTCTTGCAGAAAAATTATTGTAGCCGAGCGGCCCGCCCTGTCAAGGCGGCGCGGAGAGGTTATTTCTTCTTCGTCGGAAGGATGTCCGAGAAATCGAGCGCCTCCTTGATTTCGGAGAGCGCGTCTTTCAGATCGACCGCGATCGCGACGCCATCGCGATAGATGTCGTTCATGTCGCTTGTCGCTTCGGCGACGCCTTCCCGAGTAATGCCTAAATCATAGGGATTGTCCTCGCCAGGCTCGCCCGCATCGGCTTCCTCATCGTCATCGTAGTAGTACTCGACCTCGTTGCCATCCTCGTCAAGCAGGATAAAGCCGATCTCGTTGTCGTCCTCGTCGACGATATAGGCCTCGATGTCGTCTTCGGAGTACTCAATCTCGACGGTTTCGTACTCTTCGGTCTCTTCTTCTACCACGTTTTCCGAATCAGCAAGCTCTTCTTCACCCGCAGCTTCCTCGGCGTGCTCGGAATCGGCAGGGTCCTCCGCCTCCGAGGCCGGTACCTCACAAGCTTCTTCCTGCGTCTCCTCCGCTGGCGAATCAACCTCGTCAGTGGCAGTTGCGATCTGATCCTCGCTCATGGCAGTGACCCTTTCTAACGAGAGCGCGCCTTCAGCGCTCGATCGATTTCCCGTTTGGTGTCGCGCTCTTTCATGCTCGCGCGCTTGTCGTAGAGCTTCTTGCCGCGGCAAATCGCAAGCTCGACTTTGACCAGCCCATTTTCCTTGAAATACATCTTCAAGGGAACGAGCGCCATGCCCTTTTCGCGCGTCGCCTCCGCAAGGTAGCGGATCTGCTTTTTGTGGAGCAGGAGCTTTCGCTTGCGATCAGGGTCGGGATTGTTGATGTTGCCGTGGGAAAACGGCGTGATGTGCACATTGTGCATCCATACTTCCCCGTTGCGCACAAGTGCGAAACAGTCGGTCAACTGGCAGTTGTTCTCGCGCAGCGACCGCACTTCCGTTCCCGAAAGCTCGACTCCCGCCTCAAACGTCTCCACAACCTCGTAATCATGGAACGCACGGCGATTCTTCGCGATTGTCTTCTCTTCACGTTTCATGGGGCGATGTTACCTCACGTTCAAGCGCCTCGACGCTTTATGTTCAATCGCCGAGGCGCTTCATTCATTCCTTCACAGCCTGCGCGGCCGTGGCCAAAACTTCCATATCATCAGCGCATATGCACCTTGCTTCATGCGTCCATGATACACCATGCCCGCAGGTTATGCGCGAACCTTCACGACGACCTTCTTCACGTGGACAGGTGCGTCCTCCGCGATGCAGCCCGGCTTGTGCGCGTCCTCAGGAGGAAGCACCGCAATCTCGCCCGCATGAAGCACAACCGATGTTGCCGGCACCGGGGACTCGAACAACGCATAGTCGTCGGCTTCATCGTATTCCTTCGCGCAGGCAAGCCCTTCGACGGGAGCCACTTCGACGCGTTCGATTCCGCTGGCCACGCACTGCACATCGTAGTAGAGCTTGTGGGCCTCGAGCTTCTTCGCCTCCGCGGGGACGGTGTCGTACTCCATGACGTTCGCGAACACGTCTTCCCCGTCGATTTCATGGCGTCCGCAGGAAAGTGCGCCAAGGTCGTTTTCGCGCAGGAAGGCATATGCCTTCTTCAGGCGTTCGGACAGGTAATCGCGCGCTTCGGCGTTTTCAATAGAAGCTACGAGCATGGTATCAAGTCCCTTCAATGCGATTCGTTTGAACGTCACGAAATTGTAGCAGAGCGGCACACAGCAACAGGGCGCGTATTCGCATCGACCCATCTTGTCCATTGCAGTAACTGGTTTATACTGAATTCAGGTGAAAATATCAGCATGCAATCAAAGGAGTTCTGCTATGGAGCACACGCCGGAACCTTCGACCATCGCCTTCCCCGGCACCGACGACCCAGCCTCACCTTGGCGGCTCTACAACCACCTCATCGCGGGCGTCCCCGAGGACATCTTCGTGCGCGATTACTGTCTCGGGCTCAACTGGTCCTACGTTGAGGCAGATTGCGGATGTGGCGTCGCCTTTACCGCACGCAACGGCGGTAAGCGTACGTACAAGGGCGATCTGCGCGGGAAGTCACTGCGCGAGGTGGCCGAGCTGTCGAAATCATGGTGCTTCGAGGAGGCTACGCTCGGCATCGCGGCCCTGAACGCCTGGTATGCTCGTAGCGAGCTGCTCGATCCTCTGGGCGCAACCTACGACGCCGAGGAGGAGAACGACAAGGGAAAGCGCGGCGGCACGTCGTCGAAAGACGCCTTCGAGACATATCGCCCGCGCATCGAGCAAGCAGACGGCAACGCCCACGTCGTCGTTGTCGGTCACTTCCCCCACGTCGAGAACATTGCGGAGTATGCCAAGCTCACCGTGCTCGAGCGCTCCTGCCGCGATGAGTGGGATACCCCCGATCCGGCCTGCGAGTACGTTATGCCGACCGCGGATTACGCATTCATCACCGGCGTCACCCTCATCAATAAGACCGCGCCGCGCCTTCTGACCCTCGCCAAGGACGCCACCGTCTGCATGGTGGGTCCCAGCGTGATCATGACGCCGTATCTATTCGAGTGGGGCGTCGAATCGCTTTCGGGCAGCGTCGTGGCCGATCCGGAAGCCGTGAAGTTCGCCTGCAAGAACGCTGCGGGCAAGCTGTTCGGCAAAGCGCTTCAGATGACCACCATCAACGCGCAGTAGAGGCGAGCAGAACTGGTCGTGTACGAAATCGACGATTTGTTGTGAAGGCTTTGCGAAGACTACCGAATTCAGTGTTGAATAATCCCCAATCGGTTTAGGTTTGGGGATTATTTTTTGGCGGAATGCCTGATAATCCGCTCATTTGACGAGTTCTTCACAACTTATCGTCATTCTTGTACAGTTTGGGTCCTAACCAGTAATCGCCCTGCCCGCGAAAGCGAGACCTACACGCTATCCTCCACGTCCATCAGCATAAGGTTCGTGTTGTCGCGCATCCGTTTCGCCTCGGCGCGAGTCAGCTCGCCTTCTTCGTAACGCGACTGGATCTGTTCAAGCTCGAGCAAGTAGCCAAGTCGCTTCACGTCCTCCGCCTTGTCGGACGCACGCATGATGACCGTCGCCGAAGGGGCCGCAAGCTCGGCGGCAAGCATGGCAACCGTGCGCTGATATTCGATGAGGAGCTCGCTCACATACTCGCTCGGGACGTTGCAGTCGGAATCGGCGAGCATGTCGTTCAGACGCCCAATCACGCACTCGCCTGCCTTCTGTTGAATCTTGCGCATCTCCGCCGCCTGGTCGGCAGCCGTTATCGGGGAAGATGCCATATGCGCGACGTAGCGCAGGACGACGCCCTTCGCGCGCCTTAAGAACGTGCGCAGCACCAGGTAGATGTTCTGGATGGACCAACGCCCCGAACTGTGCTTCCTCAACTCCTCGATATGCTTCAAACGCTTGAGGTACTTGAGCGCGATCTCGCTGTCGATGTCGTCTCGTTCGGCGAGCTTCTTGACGCATTCCCGCTCCCACCCAATAGCGCGAATGCGCAGGTCGGAGCAGGCCTCGTCTTCATCCTCGTCGAAACCATGCTGCTCTTTGATGCGCTCGATGCGATCGTTATAGGAGCTGACCACGCTCCTCGTCGCGCGACGGGTGTCTGGCGTCTGCCTTGCGGTGAGCTCCTCGACGACGCTCCTGAGGATGTCGATCTTCAGCTCCGCCTCGCGCTCGCGTGCCACCTCCTCGCTTTCGCTCACCTTCTTCGGCGAAACAAGCGGAACGATAAACGTCGCCACGAGCAGGGTACACACGATTACGCCGCATCCGAGGAAGATGATAAGGTCGCGTTGCGGGAATCGGGCACCGTCCATGAAATACGGGATGGTGAACAAGATCGAAAGCGTGATGGTGCCCTTCGCACCCGCTAGCGTCGTGATGAGGCTCTTGCGAAGGTCGAGCCTGAACTTCTCACTGTGCTTCTTGCTACGTCGGCGCGTGTAGAGCCAGTCGCTCGCGCAGACCCACGCGAAACGAACCACGTACAAAAGCAACGTGAGCGCGACAACATAGCCGATAAGCGCGAAGTTGCTGAAGGTGACATCGTCCCACGTATGAACCATCGCCTGCGGCAACTGCGTGCCCAAAAGCACGAACACGAAGCCGTTCAGGGCAAACGTGAGCACGCGCCATACGCTCGAGGACACGATGTTCATGCGCGAGATGGAAGGGCCGATTGCATGCGGGGAGATAACGTTGATAAGGCCCGCAACGACCACGGCGATAATGCCACTCACGTGAACGGCATCGGCGATCGAGTACACTAGAAGCGGGATGAGGATTTCGAAGAGCACATGGAACGTCGTGTTCTCAACGCCAAGCGAGCGCGCCTTGTTGACAAGGAACTTGCCTATGTAGGCAAGAAGCGCACCGACCGCGATTCCTCCGAGAAACTCGACGAAAAAATTTGCCGTCGCATTGAGAAGGGAGAACGACCCCGTCACCGCGGCTGCGATGGCGAACTGGAACGACACGATGCCGCTCGCGTCGTTTAAGAGCAGCTCGCCTTTGAGGATGCTCCCCTGCCTCTCGGGGATGTTGACCTGCTTCGAAAGCGAGGTGACGGCAACTGCGTCGGTCGGGCCGAGCGCGGCGCCAAGAGCGAACGCCGCCGCAAGCCCGATTGACGGGATGACGGCATGTACGGCAAACCCAATTGCAAGCGTCGTCGCGACAACCAAGCCGATCGCAAGGGAAAGCACAGGGCGCTTATGGTGCCAAAGCGCCGCCTTGTCGGCGGATTTCGCCTCTTCGTAGAGCAGCGGCGCAATGAACAGCACAAGGAAGAGTTCAGGGTCGAGTGTAACTCGAATTTGAGAGGAGGCGAACAATGCGATGAGAAGGCCCAGGCCAATCTGTATAAGCGGCGATGACACCCTCGGAACGACCTGATCGATGATCGAGGATGCGAGAATCGCCGCAAAAATCAGCATGACGAGCGTAAGGGTCTCCACCTAGCAATGACCTCCTCTAATAAAAAACTTGCATGTCTACATCTTTTCTGGTGCGCTAACCCCCAGAAGACTCAGCGTCAGGGCGAGCACGATGCGCGAGGCGTCGCAGAGCGCCAAGCGGGCACGGCGGGTCGCCTCGTCGTCGGCAAGCACGTGGCAGTTCGTATAGAACTGGTGGAACAGCGCTGCAAGATCCTGTGCGTAATGCGTCAGGCGGAACGGCGCACGATCAGCTGCCGCCTGGGCAACCATGTCAGCGAAATCCCCCATCTTGCGCATGAGGGCAAGCTCCGATTCCTCGCCCAAAGGCGAAAGGTCCACGTCGGCGCCGACCGTGCGCTCGGCAAGCTCGCCAAACGTGATATCGCCCGCTTCCGCTGCTGTAAGATCGCCTTCGCAGGCAGCCTTGCGCAAAATCGAGCAGATGCGCGCATGGGCATACTGCACGTAATACACCGGGTTAGTGGCGTCTTTCTTCTTAGCAACCTCGATATCGAAGTCGATCGGCTGGTCGGAGGAGCGCGAAAGCATAAGGTAGCGCGTCGCGTCGACGCCCACTTCCTCGATAAGCTCCTCGAACGTGACCATCTCGCCCGTGCGCTTCGACATGCGAACCGCGCTACCGTCACGGAAGAGATTCACGAGCTGGCCGAGAACCACTTCAAGCGCGCCCTCGTGACCCCACGCGGCAAGCATTGCCTGGCAACGCTTCACGTACCCGTGGTGATCGGCTCCCCAAATGTCGATCAGGTGGGTGAAGCCCCTCTGGATCTTGTTGTAGTGGTACGCCACGTCGGAGAGGAAGTACGTGAACTCGCCGTTCTCCTTGATAAGGACGCGATCTTTCTCGTCACCGAAAGCGGTCGACTTGAACCAGGTCGCGCCATCTTTCTGGAAGACATAGCCCTTCGCGTCCATCGCCTCGAGGGCGCGGTCGACAGCGGACTTCCCATCCTCATCGGGAACGTAAAGAGTGCGCTCGGAGAACCAGGTGTCAAACGTGGTGCCGAAACTCGAAAGCACGGCCTTGTTGTGCTCGAGCATCTCGACATACGAGCGCTCGCGGAACGCAACGACGCGCTCTTCCTCGGGAACATCGAGCCACTTCTCGCCATCGGCGTCGAGAATCTCGCGCGCGATATCAATCACATAGGCGCCACCGTAGCAGTTCTCGGGCATCGGGACATCGCGGCCACAAAGCTGCTCGTAGCGCGCCGACACCGAGCGACCGAAGTTATCCATCTGAGTGCCGTGATCGTTGATGTAGAACTCCTCGGACACGTCGAAGCCCGCATGGCGCAACACGCGCGCCATCGAGTCGCCGAGCGCCGCCCAACGCCCATGGCCGACATGCATGGGGCCCGTCGGGTTCGCAGAGACATACTCAAGATTGATGCGCCCCGCATTCGCAGGAGCCTCACCACGCCCGAAATCCATGCCCTCGCGACGCACCTCAGCGATAACGCTCGCCAGCGCAGCGTTCGTGAGGCGAATGTTAACGAACCCAGGGCCCGCAATCTCAGTCGAGGCGATAAGGTCGTTCTCCGGCAGATGCGCCACAACCGCGTCCGCGACATCCCGAGGTTTCATATGCGCAGCCTTGGCAGCACGCAGGGCGACCGTCGACGCCCAATCGCCGTTAGCCGCATCGCGCGGACGCTCGAGCGCTGCAGCGGGGACCTCCTCCAGGGGGAGCGATCCGTCTGCAACGGCGGCGCTCAGTGCCGCATCGACAACTTCTTCAACTTGCTCACGTAAAGTCATTGCACTATCTTTCAATCAGTCTGTATGCCGCTCGAAAAAAACGAGGGGCTGCGAATTTCACAGTCCCTCATGATAACATCACCCGTCGAGAAAACGGAGCTACTTCAAGGTTGCATAGATAATCGCCTTGATAGAATGCATCCGGTTCTCAGCTTCGTCGAACACTCGGGAGCGCGAGCCGCGGAAGACCTCATCGGTCACTTCCATCTCGGTGATGCCGAACCGCTCAGCGATCTCGGCCCCGATGGTCGTCTCGGTATCATGGAACGCAGGCAGACAGTGCATGAAAATGCCCGTCGGAGCCATGAGGTCGATCACGCGACTGTTCACCTGGTAAGGGGAAAGCAACTTGATGCGCTCTTCCCACAACTCCGCAGGCTCGCCCATGGAAACCCAAATATCGGTGTAAACGACGTCGGCGCCCGTGCAGGCTTCCTCAACGCTCGAGGTCAGCGTCACTGAACCTCCAGACTCGCGTGCCAAATCCCTGCAGGTTGAGACGAGCTCTGCATTCGGCATGCGCTCCTCAGGGCCGCAGGCAACGAAATGCAAGCCAAGCTTCGCGCAAACAACCATGAGTGAGTTCGCAACATTGTTCTCAGCATCGCCCATGAACACCAGCTTCTTGCCCTTAATACCCTCGGGGAAGTTCTCCTCGAGCGTGAGCATATCGGCAATCATCTGCGTCGGATGGAACTCGTTGGTCAAACCGTTCCAAACCGGGACGCCTGCATGCGCGGCGAGGTTCTCGACGATTTCCTGGCCATAGCCGCGATACTCGATGCCGTCAAACATGCGGCCAAGCACGCGTGCGGTGTCCTCAATCGACTCCTTCTTGCCCATCTGAGAGCTACCAGGGTCGAGATAAGTAACACCAAGCCCCAAATCATGGCCAGCAACTTCGAAAGAGCAACGGGTGCGCGTCGAAGTCTTCTCGAACAGAAGGACGATGTTCTTACCCTCAAGATACCTGTGAGGCGTTCCTGCCAGCTTCAAAGCCTTGAACTGTTTTGCAAGAGAGATGAGGTAGCGAATTTCTTCGGGAGTGAAATCGAGAAGCTTCAGATAGTTACGACCGCTCAAACTAATCGGCATGAGAATTCCTTTCGCTGGAAATAGGTCTCAAGAATACCCTTCTTCGAATTCATTTAACAGAAGAAGAGCGGGTAAATCCGCAAAAGGAAATTAAAAGCAGAAGGCAACAGAGAATAAGAAAGCGAATGGCTGGCGATAAGAACTAGCCAGCATCAAGAAAGAGCCGACGGCAAGGAACCGCCGCCCTCCTGAACACGGGGAAGGGACCCCGAGCGCAAATAAAGAAGGGGCCGCAGGCCCCGGGCAGCTCACAGCCCCGGGCCTGCGGCCCCCCGCGCATACAGAAAAAGCGCCGCCCATGAGCGGAACGCCCTATCCTCCCACGGACTTGCTCCGCAGTACTTTCGGCGAGGAGGGGC
>NZ_CAKUAL010000051.1 GCF_934636505.1 uncultured Ellagibacter sp. | reverse complement strand
CAGCATGTACTGCATGTTCGAAGGCTGCTCATCCCTGGCCTCCCTCGACCTCTCCTCCTTCGACACCTCCAGCGTGACCAGCATGTACTGCATGTTCGAAGGCTGCTCATCCCTGGCCTCCCTCGACCTCTCCTCCTTCGACACCTCCAGCGTGATATCTATGTGCCCTGCAGATAGATATTCCTATGGCGAAGGCATGTTCTCTGGCTGCTCGTCGCTCAAGTCCCTCGACCTGTCCTCCTTCGACACCTCCAGCGTGACCAGCATGTCCCGCATGTTCATCAACTGCTCCTCCCTCTCCTCCCTCGACCTCTCCTCCTTCGACACCTCGCAGGTGACCAGCATGTCCGGCATGTTCTCCGGCTGCTCCTCCCTCTCCTCCCTCGACCTCTCCTCCTTCGACACCTCCAGCGTGCAAGGCATGTCCTCCATGTTCGAGGGCTGCTCGTCCCTCGCCTCCCTCGGCCTCTCCTCCTTCGACACCTCCAAGGTGCAAGGCATGTCCTCCATGTTCGAGGGCTGCTCGAGGCTCTCCTCCCTCGACCTCTCCTCCTTCGACACCTCCAAGGTGCAAGGCATGTCCTCCATGTTCGAGGGCTGCTCGAGGCTCTCCTCCCTCGACCTCTCCTCCTTCAACACTTCAAAGGTTGCACAAATGAGAGGCATGTTCTCTGGCTGCTCGTCGCTCAAGTCCCTCGACCTCTCCTCCTTCGACACCTCGAGCGTGGCCGATAACAATCATGAGATAATGGACATGCGTTCCATGTTCTCCGGCTGCTCTTCGCTCTCCTCCCTCGACCTCTCGTCGTTCGACACCTCGAAGGTGACGAACATGTCCTTCATGTTCGAAGGATGCTTGCGTCTTGAAACACTTAATCTCTCATCGTTCAATGCTGGAAACGTAGTTGATATGTCCTTCATGTTCGAGGATTGCCAGTCGCTTAAAACAATTTCGTTTCCAGCTGTCCTCAACACGTCTAAAGTGACCAACTTCTCCCGCATGTTTTCCGGCTGTCGTTCCCTGAAGGGGCTCGACGTGTCGGGGCTCGATACGTCGGCGGCAACGTCCCTGAGCTCGATGTTCTCTGGATGCACCAAGCTCGCCGCCCTTGACGTGTCCAATTTCGACACGTCGGCGGCGACATCTTTGGACTGGATGTTCTATGGATGCGAAAGCTTGAGGTCCCTCGACCTCTCCGGCTTCGATACTTCCGCCGCCGATTACCGGTCCGGGCTGTTGGGTTTCTTGGATGGTTGCAAAAGCCTGCGGACCGTGACGCTCGGGCAGGAGTTCGCTTTCGAGGGGGCGGGGCTCGACCGTCAATGTTCGTTGCCGACTCCTAAGGGCGATAGGTTGACCGGGCGCTGGGTAAGCTCAGCCGACGGTATGGCTTATGCTCCGAACGACATTCCATCGAACATGGCGGCAACGTACACAGCTCAAGTAGCTGCTTTCACTGACGTGGACTACTCGGACTCCTCCTGGTACGGCGATGCCGTCAGCTACGTGGTGTCCAGGGGCCTCATCACCGGCTACACCGACGGCGACAAGGCGGGCCAGTTCGGCGTGGGCGACGTGCTCACGCGCGCCCAGCTCGCCACCATCCTGTGGCGCAACGCCTGCCCCGACGAGTACGCCTCCTACGACCCCGAGACCGCCAAGGACACGACGGGCATCTTGGGCTCCGCGGACGGCATGTACTACACCGCGGCCGCCAACTGGGCGGTGAGGAACGGCGTCATCACGGGCTTCGACCGCGAGGACGGCTCGAAGGACTTCGCCGCGGACGAGAACGTCAGCTTCGAGCAGCTCGTCACCATCCTGGCCCGCTTGTGCGCTACCTCGGGCGAGCTTTCCGCCGCAGGGAGCGACCTGTCGGCCTTCGCCGACGGCGACCTCGCGTCAAGCTGGTCGCGTGGCGCCTTCGCCTGGGCAGCGGCGAGGGGCCTCGTCCAGGGCTACGACGAGCCGACGGGCAAGTACCTCAGGCCCGGCGATTCCGTCGCCCGCGAGCGCGTGGCCGTGGTTCTCATGCGCGCCTTCGAGATGGGGATCATGAAGTAGCGCGCAACGCAAGCGAAACGAGGTCGGGATTGCCCCGGCCTCGTTTTTTGGATACTCCTAAAGCAGCAGCGCCTCGGGTTCGCTTTCGTATGCCTCGCGGATCCAGTCTTTCGTGCACTCAATGAAGGCTCGCGCGACGCCCGATGCCGTCTCGCTCGATTTCTGCGCGAGCGCGATTTCGCGATAGGCGGGAACCTCTGCAGGAAGTGCGACCAGGTCGAACGGAGCGTTTCGCAGCACGAGCCCCGAAAGCACGCTGTATCCGAGCCCTGCTGCCACCATCCCCATCGCGGCATAGTCGCTCACGATGGAAAACCTCACGCGCGGCTCGACGCCGTTCACGCGGAACAGGCGGTCCATCTCGGAATACTCGCCCGAATCAAGCTTGATGTACGGTTCGCTCGCAAGCGCCTTCTTGGGGAAGCGTTTGCGCGTCGCGAAGGGGCTGTCGGGGGCGATAGCAACGAGAAGCGGGTCGCGCACGAGCAGCTCCATTTCGAGCGGGCGCTTCACAGGTAGCGCCACAAACCCGACATCCGCCTGCCCGCTTTCCACGATGTGCTCAAGTTGCGCCTGGTCATCGTAGCAGGTGATGCGCAGATCGATATGCGGGTGCGCCTCGGTGAAGCGCTTCGTTATCTGCGGCAGCCATTGCGTGAGCGTGCTCGTGAACGCGACGATATGAAGCGACCCTTCTTCCAGCTGCTTCAAGTCCGCAAGATGCGCCTCGAGCCTGCGCTCGCTCGCGCACACTTCCTGAATCCACGGGAGAAGCGCGGTGCCTTCCGAGGTGAGCCGAACGCCGCCGTGCTCGCGCACGAACAGGCGAACTCCCAGTTCTTTTTCGAGCGCGTTCGCAAGGTAGCTGACGCCCGCCTGCGTGTACCCAAGCTCGCTCGCGGCCTGCTTGAAACTGCCCGTTCGCGCCGCTTCCAGGAACGCTTCGTATTTCTGATTTCTCATTAGTCGTTCTAAGAATAGGGTTTGAACTCGTTAAACAAGTATATCTTGAATCATTCGAAAGAGATACAAGTTTTACTTGAATGCATCCATACCCTACCATCGACATCGCGTCAGGCGACATAACGTCGCGCTGCGTATTGTGGTGGAGCTCGAATTCGACGGCCGCGCGCCATACTGTGCGCGAGCGGGAAAGACGGGGTAGGGACGATGAAAATGCAGCAGGGGAGCAGAAGCCCGTTCGTGCTTTGCGTCGTCGTGCAAACCGTTATCTTCGGGCTCGGCAACGTCATCACGAAGTTCGCCTACGAAAGCGTGACGCCGTTGTGGTGCATGGTCTTGCGCTTCGGTCTGGCGCTCGCCGTGTTCGCGCTTATCTTCGGCCCGCGCATGGTGCGCGAGCTGCGCGGGGCCAAGCTTGTCGATTGGGCACCTGCCGCTGTGTGCCTGGCGGTCGGCTACATCGCGTGCAACCTGGCGCTCGATGTGACGACGGCGACCAACGTGGGGTTCCTCGTGGCGCTTCCCGTGGTGTTTGCCCCGCTCATTGCCCAGATCGTGCGCCGCGTGCGCTACCCCCGCGCGATGATTCCCTTCCAGGTGGCGGTCGTCGGCGGGCTGTACCTTCTGTGCTGCAACGGCGGCTCGTTCTCGTTCGGCGCGGGCGAGGCGCTCTCGCTGCTTTCCTCGGCGGCCATCGCCGGCTCGCTCGTGTTCGGGGAGAAGGGCCTCGAGAAGCTTTCTGCCCCGACGATCGCGGGGACGCAGATCCTCGCGGCGTTCGCGTTGTCGCTCGCTGCGGCGCTCTCGGCCGAGCCCGTCGTCGATGTTGCGACGATCGCGCCTGCGGCCTGGGGCGTTATCGTCTTCCTCGCGATTCTGAGCACGTGTGTCACCTTCGCGCTCCAAAACGTCGCGCTTACGGGCCTTTCCTCTTCGACGGTTTCGCTCCTTCTTGCCGGCGAGCCGGTGTTCACGGCGCTGTTCTCCATGGCGCTTCTGGGCGAGTTCCTCTCGATTGGCGGATGGGTTGGCGCGGGCGTCATCTTGGTGGCGGTCGTCGGCGCGACGCTTGTCGAGGGGCGTGACGGGAATTCCGAAGCGCCCTCGAGCGCCGGCATGGAGAGGCTCATGTCGCAGCTCGCCTCCGATTCGAGCGCCCAATAACGAGAAATCGTGTATCTGGAATACATGTTTTTCTACAAAATCGTGTATTCCAGATACACGAAATTCCATCATGGCCTTCCCCGTCGGTTAAACGAGGAGTGCGGCGAGAAACGCAGCTTTGACGGAGTCGTGGCGTCGTCGAACAACATGGTCATCAGTTGCTTGTTGGTGCTGCCGTCAAAAACAAATCGATGCAATAATGATTAGAATAGTGTTAGATTGGTTAGAATACGACAGAATAGTGTTAGATACCGTAAAGCGCGCTGTTTTCCAAGGGAGAAAGAAGTCGGTGTTCCGCGATCGGTGTGAGCTGAGCGTATCCGTGCTGAAGCAGCTGGACGACAAGGGTCTTATCCAACGCGAGGGGGCAGGGAGGAACACGCGGTATCGCCGAGCCGAGAGATCTTGAAAACCCTCGTCGGCGGGAATCGGGCAAAACCTTGAAGCATTGAAAAGCCAACGCGCGCTGCAGCAACCGACATGAGCGACATGTTCTCCGGCACGCCAGGAAATCACGTCTTCTATGTCGTTTTCACCCCAACTGATACGGCGAACTACGATGCGGTACGCGACATCTTAGTGACGGTTGAAGTCGCAGCGCTTCCCCCGACCTCGTTTTGCAATGCGCTTCGAAATCGCGCATAGAGTGTTGGTTCCGCTCGGCCGCGCTAAAGCTCGCTGCGCAAAAATCCGACGTCGAGGCAGTAGGCGGCGTAGAGGGGCATATGCCGAAGCTCGTTTCCGAACTCGGTTTTGCTGCGCGAAAAGTCATTCCCCGAAAGAATGTATGCGTAGGGGGAATGCGCTTTCTCCATAAACGAGGCCAGCGTTTTCGCTCGGACGTTTCGCGCGGATTTGACTTCTACGGGGATTACTTCCATGCGGTCGGTTTGAAGGAGAAAGTCCAGCTCACCCGTTGCCCTCCAAGAGCTCGGCGGCGTCCAATAGTACGTTTGGAGATTGTTGGACGAGAAGGCTTGCGCCGTGGAATTTTCCGCCAATGCGCCCCTGAAATCGGAAGAGGCAATCGCAGCGCCGAGTTCTTCCGCTTCGAGCCAAAGCCGTGGGTTTATCCCAAGCTTGTAGAACATAAGCCCCGTGTCCGCTAGATAGACCTTGAAAAAGCTGCCCTTCTCTTCGTCGAACGGAATCAGAGGGGCGGCAGCGCATTCGGTCATTTCGTTTAAGGAAATGACCCCTGCTCCTTCGAGCCATTCAAGAGGCTCCATCAATTTCGCGCGTCGCCCGCCCCGTTCAACTTCCGAATATTTGAACTTCTTCGTGGACGAACGCATGAGCTGCGCCGGAATCGACCTCCACACTTTGCGTGCCGCTATGCCGCTGATGCCATTGTCGGGGTCAGTCATGTCGGCAGTGTACGTTTGGTCGATTTCGCGCTGCTCGATGCGCGCGTCATCAATTGATTGCTGCTGCAGATATGCGGAAACCGCTGCAGGCATCCCTCCGATTGCCTGGTAAAGGCGGAAATAGCGTGTTGCAAGGTGATGGGATGCGTAGGGTTCAAGCGTTTGCGCGTGGGTCCTGATCGCCTCCGCCATGTGTTCTTCGCCAAGCGCCCAGAGAAACTCTTCGAACGTCATGGGGTGCATGGTTTCTTGGCGGACTCCGCTGGGGAAGGGGAGCCTGCGCTTGCGTGTTGCAACGCCGAGCTGGCTTCCTGTCGCGCAGATGCGCCAACCCGAACCGGAGAAGAATCGCAGGGAGTTCAAAGCGCGCTCGCACAATTGAACCTCATCGAGCAGGATGAAGGCGGACTCTTTTGCTACGGGCATGCGTTTGTAGTCGGCGATGCGCGCCATGATGCCGTCGACGTCGTCGGTCGGGCCGTCGAACAGGGGCTCGATGAGCTTAAGGTCGGTTTGGAAGTCGAGTTTTATGAAACCGTCGCCGGCAATTCGTCTGCCGACGGTTTCAGCGACGTGCGTTTTGCCAACGCGGCGAGCGCCGCGGATCAGCAGCGGGCGGCTGAGATCTTTCGTTGCCCAGGTTTCGATAATGGCTTCGATGGCTCTTCTCATAATGCCTCGCATTAAAATCGTGTATCTGGAATACAGGATATTATAGTATTTCGTGTATTCTAAGTACACGTTTTTCTACAAAATCGTGTATTCCAAATACACGAAATTTCGCGATACGTCCTTCTGCCGTCGTTATAGCTCGGGCTTTTTACACCATGGCAACGTTTTTCCTCCTGCGTTTGCCCTTTCTCCCCAAATGCGGCATTATGAATAAGTAGCGCGTGTCGCCGCGCGGCACGTCCATCTGAGGGACAAGGAGGCCATCATGGCTACACTCGGAGACGGTTTCAAAGGTATTTTCCTGGCAGGCATCGGCGCGGTTGCCATTGGCGCCGAAAAGGGCAAAGAGCTGGTCGACCAGCTGGTTGCTCGCGGAGAGATGACGGTTGAGCAAGGCAAGCAGATTAACACCGAGCTCAAGCACCGCGCATCGAATCTCGAATCATCCATTCGCCGCGACACCATCGAGGCACGCATGTCCATGATGTCGCCCGACGAGCGCGTCGAGTTCGCCAACATCGTGCGCGAGATGGCGGATACCGCCAACGCAAAGGACGCCGAGGCGGCGGCTGAGAAGCTGAAGGCTGCGAACGCCGCATCGGGTACGGCTGCGGAGCCGAATCCCATCGCCGAAGCGAAGACCGCGTGCGCGACGGCAGTCGCTGCGGTGGGCACAGCGGTGGAGGCGGTCGCCAATAGCGCGCGTTCCGTGCTCGACGAGGCTGCGGCTCTGAACGCTCAGCGTGACGCTGCTTCTGCCGAGGCGCCGGCTGCGGAAGTTGTCGCAGGCGAAGTCGTCGTGGAGCCTGCCGCAGACGCAGCTGCGGAGCCTGCCGCTGACGCAGGCGAGGCTCCCGCGGGCGAAGGCGCCCCCACGGCCTAGCGCCGCGCCACCGCGGGTTTCCTCATGGCCGAAAACAACACACTGCTCAGGCACTTTTTCGCCCCCGGGGCCGACGCCGACCCCGAGGGCCGTTTCGGGCTCAACTCCAAGTCCCGTCGCCGCCGCATGCGCGAAATCATCGGCATCGTCGGCAAGCATCGTGCCCTCGAGGGCTTCACGCCCGAAGAGTTCCGCGCGATGCTCGAGGACTTGGGCCCGAGCTTCGTAAAGATCGGCCAGACGCTCTCGACGCGCTCGGAAATCCTTCCCAAGGTGTTTTGCGAGGAACTCACCAAGCTCCAAACGGAATGCGATCCGCTGCCGTTCGATGAGATGCTCGCGGCGCTCGACGAGGAATTCGGCGGCCGTCGCAAGGAAATCTTCGTCGAGATCGACTCGAAGCCGCTTGGCAGTGCGTCGCTTGCCCAAGTGCATCGCGCGGTCCTGACCTCGGGAGAGTCGGTCGCCATTAAAATCCAGCGCCCCGGCGTGAAGGCCACGATGGCGCTCGACATCGACATCATGCGCATGCTCGCCCGTCGCGCCTCGAGGTACATGAAAGGCGAGCAGATGCTCGACTTGCGCGCCGTCGTCGAGGAGATGTGGGCGACGTTTCTGGAGGAGACCGATTTCCGGCGCGAGGCGGCGAACCTCGCCGAGTTCGCCGAGCTCAACCGCGACTGCGTCTTCATCGCGTGCCCGAAGGTCTACACCGAGCTGTGCAGCGAGTTCGTCCTGGTCATGGAATACGTCGACGGCATTCCCATCGGCGATGCGGACCGACTGGTGGCCAACGGTTACGACCTGGAGGAAATCGGGTCGAAGATGCTCGACAACTACGCGACGCAGATTCTCGACCACGGGTTTTTCCACGCCGACCCGCATCCGGGCAATGTGATTATCCGCGACGGGCGGATCGTTTACATCGATTTGGGGAACATGGGTCGCCTGTCGGCACGCGACCGTGCGGGCTTCGGCGACATCATCGAGGCCGTGGGGCTTAAGGACCCGCGCGCGCTCAAGGATGCGCTCATGCGGTTCGCGGCGAAAAAGGACAACGCGGCCATCGACCACACGCGCTTTCTCGCCGACCTCGACCTGCTGCTCGAAGACTACGGTTCGTGCGATGTGGCCGAGATCGACGTGGGCCAATTCCTGAGCGACATCATGCAGCTCACGCGCTCGTGCAACGTGATGCTGCCCGCCTCGGTCACGAGCGTGTCGCGCGGAATCGTGACCATTGAGGGCACGGTGGCGCCCTATATTCCCAACCAGAATATCGTCGCGATTATAAATGCCCACATCAAGAGCAAGAAAGGCACGCGCGAAGAAATCCGCGACGCGCTTGAGGACCTTGCGCGCGCGATATACTCGTCAGGTCGCGGTACGCTCGACGCGGCGTCGTATTCCGGCGAGGCGCTCAAGATGCTCACGCGCGGTCAGCTGAAGATGAACATGGAAGTGCTCGGCTCCGAGGCGCCGCTCGCACACCTTTCGCGCATGATCAACCGCGTGGCGATTGCGATGGTGATCGCGGGTCTGTTCGTGGGCTCGAGCCTGATGGCGGGAACCGCGATGGAGCCGCGCTTCCTCGGCGTGCCGATGCTGTCGTTCTTCGGATACTTCGGTTCGCTCGTTTTGTCGATTTGGCTCATCTTCAGCATCTGGCGCAGGAAATAGTCCCCGCGGTGTGGATTTCCCGTGCCGATGCGCGCGGACGGCGGAATGAAGCGGCATAATGGACAGTCGCTTCAAGCGAAAATCTTTCTCTTTTCTTATTTGCGCATATCCGCGACGGCTTCGAGCTGCGCGTTTTTACCGCCTATGAATTGGAAAGCGGCTCGCCTCAAGCGCAAATGCACGCCGCTGGGAGCGGGTGCGCCCACGGATTCGCATCGCAAGGGGCGATGGAACGTGGCAACTGAAGAAAAGAGTCTTACATGGAAAACTTTGCCAGCCTTGGCCTGTCCGATAACGCCCTCGATGCGGTTGTGCGCCTGGGCTACGATGAGCCCACGCCCGTTCAGGAGCAGGCTATTCCCATCGTTTTGACCGGCCGCGACCTCATCGCCGCCGCGAGCACGGGCACTGGCAAGACGGCAGCCTTCCTGCTTCCCGTCCTTTCCCGCATGCCGCGCGATCGCAGCCACAACCGCCCGCCGCGCCTGCTTGTGGTTTCGCCTACGCGCGAGCTTGCACAGCAGATCGCTTTCACGGCCATGAAAATCGCGCGCTGCACGGGGCAGTTCGTGACGACCGTCTTCGGCGGTGCGCCCTACGGCCCGCAAATCAAGGAGATCCGCCGCGGCACCGATGTGCTCATTGCGACGCCCGGCCGTCTGAACGACCTCATGAAGCGCGAGGTTGTCGACCTCTCCGGCGTGCAGACGCTCGTGCTTGACGAGGCTGACCGCATGCTTGACATGGGCTTTCTTCCCGATGTGACCACCATCGTCGAGGCCACGCCCGACGAGCGCCAGACACTTCTCTTCTCGGCGACAATCGACGAGTCCATCCAGAAGAACCTCGGCAATCTGCTTAAGAACCCCGCCGTGGTGGAAATCGCGCACAAGGGCGAGACGGCCAAGACCGTCGACCAGTACATGATGCCGATCAAGCAGGACAAGAAGCCCGAGCTCCTTCGCGCGGTGCTTGAGGAGAAGGGCCACGAGCGCGTGATCGTGTTCGCCCGCACGCGCAACCGCGCCGAGGATTTCGCGAAGGCGCTGAACGACGACGGTTACCAGGCGGAATCCATCCATTCCGACAAGTCGGTGGGTGCGCGCCGTCGTGCGCTCGACAAGTTCCGCCGCGGCAAGGCGAACATCCTCGTGGCGACCGACGTGCTCGCTCGCGGCATCGATGTGCCGAGTGTCGACTACGTCATCAACCTCGACCTTCCCGATTGCCCCGAAGACTACGTGCACCGCATCGGCCGTACGGGCCGCGCGGGCGAGCATGGCTACGCCATTTCGTTCGTGAGCCCTAACCAGCGCCGCCTTCTGGTCGACATCGAGAAGCTCATCGATCGCGACATTCCCTTCATGGGGCTCGAGACGTACGACCTCGATCCCGACCTGCTGAATCGCAAGAACAAGGGCCGCGGTGGTTCAAGCCGCAACAGCGCTGGTCGCAAGCGCGATGGACGCGGGGCTGGCGAGTTCGCCAACCGCGCTGAGCGTCGAGCGGCGAAGTTCGGCGACAACAAGCGCGGTCGCGGCGGGCGCGATGAGTTCGAGGGCCGCGGCGGGCGCGGCGGCTCGCGTGGCGACAAGCGCAACGAGGGCGGCAGGCGCGGCGAAGGCGGTAAGCGCGGCGACTCGAAGGGTAAGCACGGTGAGTCGCATCGCACGAGCAAGCCGTCGGGCAACAAGGGCGCCGCAGCGACCGCTTCCAAGCGCAACAAGAAGCGCCCCTCCAACATGAACGACGTGCGCTCCTTCGGCGAGCGCCGCAACTTCGAGAAGAAGCAGAAGCGCCACTAACAAGTGAGGTGCCGCTGGCAAGCAGGGGCGTGCGAGCGAGCAGGGGCATCGCGAGTAGGCTGAGGCGCCACTAAGCAGACTCTAGCGGCAACGGTAGAGCGTCAGGTGGAATGGTCGTGCGTAGATCGCTTCACCTGAGACGAATAGAGAGGGACCCAGTTCACACGCTGAACTGGGTCTCTCTTGCGTTTGAGCGTCACTTATTCCTACCCGACAGTTCATTCTTAAGGTCGGCAATGAGGCTTTGCGCCTGATCGCTTCCAAAAATCATCACCGTCAGAGCGAAGGGGGATCATTTCGATGTGGTATAGTCTGTCTGTACGGTACTGACGAGCTTAGGAGGATGGCCATGAATGCTACATGCTCGGTTATTCGAAACGGGAATAGTGCCGCGGTTGTTTTGCCGTCCGAATGGCGAAAGCGCTTTGGCGTGCAGATTGGCGACACGCTGAGTATCTCTATGCCCTCTGATGGCGAAATCTCGTTTTCCGTTCAAAGAAAGGACGACGACGCGATTGCGGCAGCCGAGGATTTGCTGAGCACAATTGATTCGCTCCCTGATATTCCTTGGCTACGCGGTGACTCCCCTGACGACGACCGCGAACTGATGAGTCAGCGCTATGTCTAAGTTCTTCTTCGATACGAATGTCCTGCTCGATCTTGTTATTCCCGCTCGCCCCCAGCACGGCTTTGCTGCCGAACTCTTCCGCGAGATTGCCGCTCGAGGCGACGGGCGGGTGCTGCTGCTGGCGTCATCTCTGAAGGATGTCTACTACATATTCAATAGACATTATGGGGACGAGCAGACTGCTCGGAAGGTGATTTCCCAAATGAGAGCTTCGTTCGAGGTAGTCGAGCTGACCCTTTGTGTGGTTGATGACGCCCTTTGTTCCAACGAGCCCGATTACGAGGACGCGCTGGTGAGGGCTGCTGCGGAAAACGTCCGATGCGACTACATTGTTTCCCGTGATGAAAAGGCCTTCCGCGCTTCTTGCTGCAAGCGCGTAGATGCTCGACAGGCGCTCGCGCTGCTCGCGGAAAGCTGATCATTTTCGTTGAACGGAACGTCGGCATCCCGATTATCTGGCGTCCGATTGCAGCTTGTGCTCCGTACTCGGTCCCGTGGCGGAAAACAAGGCGGCTTTGGCGAAAAAATCAGGGTTGGGAGTGCGGTCTTTATCGGGTCTTCATGTCCGAAAATGGCTGGTTTTGGCGGCTACGTTGTGGTTTCATTGCCTGCGTAAGAAAGAGTTGCAGACGGAAGGTTCGGCGATTAGGTATATGGGCGACAGTAAAAAGGCCGACGGCAGCATGGGGAAAGCTGGCGAGGGCAAAACAGCCAAAGACAAGGTCGATTTCGGACTTTTCGTGGGGAGCGATCTTCCTAGCCAGGACGTATGTTATCAGGCTCTTTTGTCAGGGGATCCTCATTTCGACGGCCTGCTTTTCGTCGGCGTTTCCTCGACGGGAATTTACTGTCGCGTGGGCGTATGCTGGGCGAAGGTGCCCAAGCGCGAAAACTGCACGTTCTTCAAAACTGCTGCCGAGGCGGAAGCGGCGGGGTATCGGCCTTGCCTGAAATGCCGCCCCGAGCTTGCGCCGGGAACTCCGATTGCGCCCGACATCGACCATGCGGTTGCACGTGCCGCCGCGAGCATGCGGGAGCGGCCCGGGGATGCCCCCATCGCTCGGATCGCCGCGGAACAAGGCATGTCGGAGCGCCATCTGCGCCGCTTGTTTGAGCAAACTTACGGCGTGTCACCTGCGCAGTATCGCGAAACGTGTCGCTTGCTTCTTGCAAAAAGCCTGCTCACAGACACGGAGCTCTCCATGACACGCATTGCGTATGCAAGTGGGTTTGCCTCGGTCCGCCGCTTCAATGATGCGTTCGTCAACAGCTATGGCATGCAGCCGACGCGATTCCGCAAAAGCGCGCAAGGCTCGACATCAGCGAAAACGGAGGCGGCGCCTATCGTTCTGCATGTCGACTATCGCGAGCCGTATCGCTTTGATTTGCTGCTCGGTTTCCTGCAGATGCGCGCTATCGAGGGCGTCGAGGCGGTGCTCAACAGTGCGTATTGGCGGATCGTCCGCGCCTCCGATGGCGAGCGCGCTGGGTGGATCAAGGTGGAGAACGACCCCTCGCATCGCCGCCTTGCCGTCACCATATCGCCCGAGCTTTTTGACGACATTCCCTCGGTGCTTGCCCGTACGCGTCGCCTGTTTGATACCGATTGCGTGCCTGAGGCGGTCGAGCAGGGGCTCGCTGATTTTTACGAACATGCAGGTGAGGTGTACCGCATCCCTGGTATTCGCGTGTCGTGCGCGTTCGACGGCTTCGAGATGGCGACCCGCGCTATCTTAGGGCAGCAAATCACCGTGAAGGCGGCAAGCACGCTCGCGGGTCGCGTGGCTCGCGAGTTCGGTACGCCGATAAAGGGACCGATACCTGAATTGACCTGCGCATTCCCCTTGCCGCAAGCCTTTTGCGCGCAAGATGCGCCCGCCCGCCTTGGGGAAGTTGGCGTCATCGCTCAGCGGGCGAACGCCATTTGCGCCATCGCGCGCGCCATGGAGACGGGCGAGCTCACGCTGCGTCCTGGCGCCGATCTCGTGGCAGAGGCTGCACACTTCGGCAGTATCCGCGGCATCGGCGACTGGACGGTGCAGTACGTACTCATGCGCGCCTACGATTACCCCGATGCGTTCCTTCCCACCGACTATGGCGTGAAACTTGCGCTTCCCGACATGAAGCCGCGTGAGCTGGAGAAACTGTCGCAATCCTGGCGCCCGTGGCGATCGTACGCCGTGATGTCGATGTGGTCGGTGCCGCATGAGAAGCCTAAGAAGTCCGCCCCAAAGATGGAAAAGGGGAAAGGAAAGGGGAAGGCGCGTGCGGAGTCTCCCCTGGCGAACATGGCGGACGCGACCGCTGCGGAAGAGACAGCTGACGCGCCGCCCGCGAGCATGACGGTTGCGGCGAGGCGTGCAACAACAACGGCAAAGCGCGCGGACCAGCGAAAGAAAGAAGGGACCATGGATTTCATCTGCACCTACGCGTCGCCTTTGGGCGATATCGAGCTTGCAAGCAACGGCGAGGCGCTCATCGGCTTGTGGTTCAAGGGCCAGAAATACGACGCGGCGACGCTTTCGCCCACCACTCAGGAAAAGCCTGATGACCCCGTGCTTTCGCAAGCGCGCTCATGGCTCGACGCGTACTTCGAGGGTCGCGACCCGGGCGAGATTCCCCCCTGTGCGCCCCGCGGATCGGAGTTTCGCCAGCTGGTATGGGCGAAACTTGCGGAAATCCCCTACGGAGAGCTTGTCACCTACGGCGATATCGCGAAGGCGATCGAGGCCGACACGGGCAAGAAGCGCTCGGCGCGAGCCGTCGGCGGGGCCGTGGGGCACAATCCGGTGTCGATTATCCTGCCCTGCCATCGCGTGGTGGGGGCAAGCCGCAGCTTGACGGGATATGCGGGCGGCATCGAACGCAAGATCGCCCTGCTCAAGCTGGAAGGTGTCGACATGAGCACGCTCTCGGTTCCCACGAAAGGCACGGCGCTTTAGGTCGCCGGGTGCAGAGGGCGAACGCAGCGCACGAGACGCGGATGAGCTTCTACCGTGCTCGCTGTCGGCGTACTCGTGGGTCGCCGCCGCACGCGCGATGGCCCACTTGAGTGCCTCGTACCCGTCTCCCGCGATGACCCCCGCGAAAGCGCCCCGCCACCCGTCTACCGCCCCTCGTTCGCGAGGATATGGCGAAGAGCAGGCCATGCCCCCAAGCCGCGTGGTACACTTGCTCGCTAGACGAATCCGCCGCCTCGCGCGGTGCCAACCAATCATGAAAGCGAACAACATGGCTGATTTCATCGAAGGGAAACGCCCCGTCATCGAAGCGCTGCGCACCGAAGTGCCGTGCAAGCGCGTCCTGCTCGCCGACAACGTGAAGCGCGACCCCCTGATCGAGGACGTGCTGCGCAAGGCGAAGAAGCGCAACGTGCCGGTGGGAACGGTGCCGCGCGCGCGTCTCGAGAAGCTCTCCGAACGCGGTAGCCACCAGGGCGTTATGGCGGAAACCAAGCCCTTCAACTACGTGAACGTTACGACCATCGTGGAGACCGCGAACGCGCAGGCTGCCGAAAACGGTGGCTCGGCGCTCGTTGTCATCCTCGACCACATCACCGACGCGGGCAACCTGGGCGCCATCGCTCGCTCCGCCGAGTCGGTCGGGGCTGCCGGCATCGTCATTCCCAACAAGCGCGCGGCGCACGTAACGGCGGCGACGTACAAAAGCTCGGCAGGCGCGATTTCCCACATCAACTTGACGCAGGTCGCGAACCTCTCCCAGACGATCGAACGCCTGAAGAAAGAGGGCTTCTGGGTCTGCGCGGCGAGCGAGCATGCGCAAGAAGTGGTGTGGAAGTCGAACCTCAAAGGCAAAATCGCGCTCGTCATGGGCTCGGAGGGCGAGGGCGTGTCGAGCCTCGTGCTCGAGAACTGCGACTTCGCGGTGAAGCTTCCCCAGATGGGAAAAGTGTCCTCGCTCAACGTGGCGCAGGCGTCCACCGTTTTCATGTACGAGTGGCTCCGTCAGCAGCAATAGGTCGCGCTTCAGAAAATGGCAAGGAAACGAAACAAGCTGCTCATCGTCGATGGGTACAATGTGCTCCGCTCGGGTGAGCGCTACAAAACGACGGCGTTCGGGCCCGACTACACCGACGACGCGTTCAACACTGCCCGCGAGCGGCTGATCAACGACGTCGTGAACTTCGCGGGGCGCGATTGGCGTGCCATCATCGTGTTCGATGGTGCGAAAAACGAGTTTTCAACAGGAGAAACGCAAACCATCGGCGGCGTGCGCATCATGTTCAGCCCAGCTGGGCAGTCCGCCGACAAGGTGATCGAGAAGCTTGCTCACGACGCGCGCGAGCGCATGGTCGAGACGCTTGTAGTCACAAGCGACGCCACCATCCAAGACACCGTCTTCGGAGGCGGCGTCGACCGCATGAGCGCGAACGGCTTCAGCTATGAGGTGGGGGAATGCTACGATCAGGCGCGCCTCGACGAG
>NZ_CAKUAL010000050.1 GCF_934636505.1 uncultured Ellagibacter sp. | reverse complement strand
AGCTCATCCCCAAATCGTTCGCCATCTTCGCGACGGAGCGCTATGCGCTCATGACGGCGACCCCGCTTCTGTGGTTCTACCGCATCACCTACCCGATTATGCTGCTGTTCAACGGCATTACCAACGGTGTCGTGCGTTTGACCGGGCACGATCCGGCCAACGAGCACGATGTGTACACAGGCGAGGAGATCAAGCTGCTCATCGACGAGTCCACGGAAAGCGGGCTTATCGAGCCTGAGCAAAACGAGTACGTCGACAACATCTTCGATTTGGGCGACAAGGACGCCGAGGCAATCATGACGCCGCGCATCGAGCTGACCTGCCTCGACATGGAGGACTCGCTTCAAGAGAACCGCGAGCTTGCCGAACGCTACAAGTACACGCGCTATCCGGTGTGCCAGGGGAGCAAGGACCACCTGGTCGGGTTCGTTCACGTGAAAGACCTGTTCATGATGGACGCCGACGCTTCGATGGAGGATCTGCCCATCCGCGAGCTGTACGCAGTACCCGAGAGCATCCCCATTGCGAAGCTCTTGCAGCTGCTGCAGCGCCGCCATACCAAGATCGCCGTGGTCGTGGACGAGCATGGCGGCACGGCGGGCATCGTCACGATGAGCGACATCATGGAGCAGATCGTGGGACGCGTCGACGACGAGTACAGCCACGGCTTGGCCGACGAGATCGTGAAGAAAGGCGACGGCCGCTACTTGATCGACGGCTCGCTTTCCATCGATGACCTGGAGGATCTGCTCGGCTTTCTTCCCGAGGAAGCGAACGAATGCGAAACGGCGGCAGGCATTTTGCTCGCTGCGTTCGACCGCATCCCCGAGGAGGGGGACACGGTGGCCTTTACGGGGCGCGACGCGAAGGCGACGTTCACGGTGGTCGACATGGACCGTCACCGCGTCGACAAGATTCTCGTGCGCGTGGAGCAGATTCCTCGCGAGGACGACGAGGAATAGCCTGTGTGTTGGCGGCGGTGGGAGCATTCTCGCCGCCGCTTTTTTGTGGCAGCGAGAATGTGATAGCCTGGCCCCTAAAGGTTTCTAGCGAATGTCCGTCCCGATGAATCGCTCGGCGTTATGCCAGGTCATCTTCTCGAAATCGGCTTTGGGGAAGTCGAGTGACTCGAACATCTCGAACTCTTCTGAGGGGTCCCACATGGGGAAGTCCGACCCGAACAGGATGCGGTCGGCGCCGTAGATTTCGCAGAGCTCCCGCGTGCGGCGACGCCCCAGAAACTTCTGCGAGCTCGACATGTCGAGGAAGCAGTTTTCGTTTTCCAGATACTCGACGGCCAGGTCGAACACCGACCAGCCGCCGAAGTGCGCCGCGTCAACGACGAGGTTCGGGAACTCGTGCAGGATGCGCTTCATTCGGCGCGGGTGAGAGAAATCGGTTCGGTAGTCGCCGCAGTGCATGACGAGCGGCATGCGGCCCTCGATCAGCTCGTAGATGCGCATGAGCCGATCGTCGTCCATGTTCACCTTCTGCGTGTCGGGATGGAGCTTCATCCCTCGAAGTCCCAGGCCAATCGCACGTTCGATTTCGGCCTCCGGATTGGGATAGTCCTGATGCATCGCCATGAAGCCGACGAAGTTGGGGTGTTTTTTGCACTCTGCCGCGATGAAGTCGTTGATGGACTCAACGTTGGAGGGTTTCGTCGCAACCGAATAGATGATGTGATGCGTGATGGGCGAGCCCTCCACAGCGGCGAGCATTGCGGGGATGGACCCCTCCTTGAACATGGGGTACTGGTAGAAGTCGCCCACGCTTTCAGCGGCGCGGAGCGCGATTTTCTCAGGATATACGTGAACGTGGGCATCGACGACGGTCATGGGATGGAATCTTCTTTCTAGCTTCTTCTCTGGGTGCTTGCTTGATTGTCCAACTTCTGGGTGCTTCTGTCTTCGGTTGTTTTTGCGGAAGCAAGGCGTTCGGCGGCTTCGTGGGCCCGTGCGGCAGCGGCGGCGGCCCGAGCGGAAGCGGCAGCGGCTTTGGCAGAAGCCGCGACCTGGGCTTTCTCTGCGGCTTCGTGCGCTCGCGCGGCTGCCTCGTGGGCGCGGGCTGCAGTGTCTGCTGCCTTTGCCGCCGCAGCGTCGCTTGCGGCCTCGGCGGCGGCACCCGCGGCGCTGCGAGCGGAGGAGGCGGTCTTTGCTGCGAACTTGCCGGCGTCGATCGCGTGGGCGGCCACGTCGGCGGCTGCGTAAGCGGCGCTGTCCGCGGCGCTCGCCACGGCAAGGGCCGCGTCCGTGACAGCAGAACTTGCCGCCTGCGTGGCGCGAGCAGACGCTCCCTCAGCTTCTACCTGGGAATTTTCTGTTCCCTTCGCGCTTAAGATGAGCATCTGCAAGCGGTTTTCGATGTTCGCGAAGCTGACGTCGGGGTCGTAATCGAGCGGCAAGATGTTCGCCTGGGGGTAGAGCTCCTTCAGGCGTTTGGCGATGCCGCGCCCGACGACGTGATTCGGTAAGCACCCGAACGGTTGCAGGATCAAAAACGAGGTGCAGCCGTGGGCGGCGTGATGCAGGATCTCGCCAGGGATGAGCACGCCTTCGCCCGCGTCGAACGTGTGGTGGATGATGGGGTCGCTCGCGCGTACCAGGTCGGGCATGCGGCAGGGTGGCTCGTAGAGCGGGTGCGCGCACGCGATGCTGTCGCATATGTTGTGTGCCACGTCGAACACGTTGTCCGCAACCGCGTGCCACGCCTTCTCCTTGAGGGGGCGCGTGACGCGGTACTCCTTTTCCTGTGCATGCTGGTAGAAGTACGTCTTCCTGATGACGTCGGTCATGCGCGCCTCAATGACCTCGAGCCCGTTGCGCTCTAAGTACAGCTCGACATCGTGGTTGGCGCCGGGATGGAAGTTCAGCAGATATTCGCCCACGATGAGCACCTGCGGCTTGCGGTGCGTGCGGTCGTAAGGAACCTTCTTCATCTCGTCGATGGCCTGGGAAAACCCACGTTTAAGGGAGCGAAGCGACTTGCCGCGCAAACCTTCCATCAGCAAGTCGAGCGCCTCGTCGAAGGCGCGGTCGGCAGCTCCCGGCACGGTCTCGTAGGGGCGCATCTTGCGCAGCAGCTCCTCGAGCGCGTCGATCATCGGCAGCGTGAAGGCGACTTTTAAAGCCGAGCTCACGTTCATCTTGAACCCAGGGTGCACGTTGTGGAAGTCGACGTCGTCGTTCGTGATGATAGGGACCTGCGGATAACCGGCGTCGTCGAGCGCTTTGCGCAGGAGCGCCTCGTAGTGCGTGAGTCGGCAGTCGCCAATGTACTTGCCGGTGCCGACAGCGACCTTGTCGGGGTCGTACTTCCCGCTGCGAAGCGCGGCGAGCGCCTCGCCGATAACGATTTGTGCGGGGAAGCAGATATCGTTGTGCACGTATTGCTTGCCCAGGCGAATGGCCTCTTCGCGCCCGATTTCAAGCGGGACGGTCCGCAGCCCTTGGCTCTCGAAGGCGACTGACATCAGGCGGCAGAATGCATGCGAGGTGTTCGGGATGAGCACCACCTTGTCCTGACGGTCGGTTTTCGTGAACTTCTGCGGATAGGGGTCGGGAAGCTCGCGGGCGTGCTTTCTCGTTCGTGGAACGGGGGCCGGGGTGGCTTGCGCGGTTGTGGGCGTGTTCGCGGAGGCCTCGGGGGTCGGGGCGCTCGCGATGGTCGCGGGCGGCGCGGCAGCTTCCCGATCGCTCGTCTTCTCGTTCCCGGTCTTTTTCCTGCGTAGACGGATGGTCTCGATGAACGAACGCACGCGGATGCGCAGCGGCCCTTGGATGTCGCTCTCGTCGACCTTCAGGATGAGGGGGGCTTTGGGCCCGGCGAGGTGCATGAGGCGGATGATCTCGTCGGAGAGGTAGGCGTCGTGGCCGCAGCCGAAGCTCACGAGCTGGACATATTCCAGATTCGGACTTCCCGCAGCGATCACGGCGGAGCCCAGCATGCGCGCGTGGAAGTTGTTCACCACGTCGAGGCGGCTTTTTGAAAGGTCGACCTCGTTCACGTGGGGCACAGCATCGGCGCAGATCACGGGGATGCCGAGCTCGGTGAAGGCGCGCGGCAGCTCATGGTTGACCAAGTTGTCGTTCTGGTACGGCCTGCTTGCGAGCACGACGGCGAAGGAGCCTTCGCGTTCCACCTGGTCGCAAATGCGCTCGCCTTCCTGCGCAAGCTCGGCCTTGAACGTTTTTTGCGCAGCGTCGGCCGCATCGATTGCCTGGCGCACGCTTGCGGTGTCGAGGGAGAACTCGCGTGTGAGGTACTCGGTGAGCTGGCGGTCGCGGTCTTTCTGCGAGAGCCAGTGGAACAGCGGCGCGTCGAAGGGGATGCCGAAGCGCTTCTCGGGGTTGTCCGAATTGCGCATGACGATGGGGTAGCCCTTCACCACCGCGCACATCGATTGGCTCGTTTTCGAGGTGTTTTCCGAGGTCACCGTCGTGACGGAGGGCATGAAGATGCGGTCGACCCCCTGATCGGCCAAATCGCGCACGTGCCCGTGGACAAGTTTTGCGGGGAAGCACACGGTGTCTGAGGACACGGCCGAGAGCCCGCGCTCGTACATGGCGCGCGTGCTCGGGCGCGACAGCTTCACCGTGAAGCCGAGCGAGCGGAACAGCGTCGTCCAGAAGGGGGCGTATTCCCACATCGAGAGGACGCGGGGCATGCCGATGACCGTGTTTTGCGGCGCAGGGTTGGGCGTGCAGGGCCAGTCGCGGAAGAGGAGCTTCTCGCGGACGTCGAACAGGTTCGGCACGCTGTCGACGGCGGCAGCGATGCGTTTTACCTGGTCACGGATGGATTTGTCCTTCGGGTCGCCCACCACCTCGCCGCGCGGGCAGCGGTTGCTCGTCACCCACGAGTCGCCGTTCGCGAAGGTGATGCGCGTGCGGTTGCAGTGGTTCGCGCAGAAGGGGCAGATGAGGTTAGACTCCTGCGTATACGAGAAGGCGTCGAGCGCATCGAGGGAGAAGGCGCTCGCGCGTGCGGGCTCGCGCCCCTCGCCGGTTGCGTTCTCGTTGGTCGCGTTCGCTTCCCCCAAGCTTGCTGCGACCTCGCCCCTCTCGCGGCGGGCGCCCTCCAGATGCTCCTGCGTAAGCAGCGCGATGCCGATGGCGCCCATGAGCCCCGGGTAGGGCGCGCGCGTGACCTCGCGGTCGATGTGTTGCTCGAGTGCGCGCAGCACGGCGTCGTTTAAGAACGTGCCGCCCTGCACGACGACCTTCTTGCCGAGGCTTTCGAGGTTCGATATGCGTATGACCTTGGTAAACGCGTTCTCGATAATCGAGCGGCACAGGCCTGCCATGATGTCGGCGGGCGTTTTCCCGCAGCGTTGTTCGGATACGATGCTGCTCGTCATGAACACGGTGCAGCGGCTGCCGAGCACGGCGGGGTTGGTCGAGGAGAACGCGGCCTGCGCGATGTTTTCCACAGGGATGTTAAGTGAGGATGCGAAGTTTTCTAGGAACGACCCGCAGCCCGATGAGCAGGCCTCGTTCACGACGATGTCGGTGATGATGCCGCCGTCGAGCCATAGGGCCTTCATGTCCTGCCCGCCGATGTCCAACACGAAGCTCGCGTCGGGCACGCACGCCTCCGCCGCGCGGGCGTGCGCCACGGTCTCGACCGTGTGGTAATCGGCGCCGAAGGATTTCGCGAACATGAGCTCGCCGTAGCCGGTGGTTCCCACGCCCAGGATGTCGAGCGTGGCGCCCGCTGCGCGATAGCGGTCGCGCAGTGCGATGAGCGCCGCACGTGCGACGTCGAGCGGCTCGCCCTCGTTGGGGGCGTAAAACGAGTCGACAAGCTTCCCATCGGGGGAAACGAGTGCAAACTTGGTAGTGGTGGAGCCCGAGTCGATGCCCAGGTAGGCGCGCACCGTCGAGCCAGGGGCGGGGTCAGGTGGCGTTTGCGGGGCGAGCGCATGCGAGGCTTCCCACGCGGCGCGCTCCTCGTCCGAGGCGAAGTAGGCTGTCCCGCGCGTGCTGGCGGCGGGGTTCGCCGCGGCCTTGTCGAGGGTGTCGGCTGCATCGAGAAGGTTTGCGACGAGGCAGTTCTCGTTATCCGCGAACAGCTCGTCGGCTGCGAGGGCAGCACCCAAGGCGACGATGGTCTCCGGGTTTTGGGGGATCACGATATCGTTGTCGGCAAGCTCCAGGCGCTCGGCAAACACGCGCACGAGCGTCGGGTTGAAGGTTAGCGGGCCGCCCTCGAAGATGACGGGCGGATGGATGTCGAGGCCCTGCGCCAAGCCGCCGATCGTCTGCTTCGCGATGGCGTGAAACGACGACAGTGCCAGGTCCTCCTTCGAAATCCCCTGGTTGAGCAGGGGCTGGATGTCGGTTTTCGCGTAAACGCCGCAGCGGCCCGATACCTGGTGGACCGATTGCCCGCGCGCGGCGAGCTCGTCGAACTGTTCGACAGGCACCTTCAGAAGCGCGGCCATCTCGTCGATGAAGGCGCCCGTGCCGCCGGCGCACGAGCCGTTCATGCGCATGTCGGCCACGGTGGTGGCGCCCGACTTCTCGTCGCGCTCGAAGAACACCATCTTCGCATCCTGGCCGCCAAGCTCGATCGCGCAGCGCACGTTCTCGTGGTCGCGGCGCACGGCAAGCGAGTTCGCAACGACTTCCTGCACGAAGGGCACGCCGAGGGCGTCGGCGATGGTGGTGCCGCCCGACCCGCATGCTACCAGGCGAAACGAGCACCCGGGGAATTCTTTTGCCACCGTGCGCAGGAGGGTGGCAACCGTTTCCACCTGATGCGCGTTGTGGCGCACGTAGCGCGAGAAGAGCACGCGCTGCGCGAGCGGGTCGAACACCACGGCTTTCGCGGTGGTGGATCCGACGTCGATTCCCAAATGGTAAGTGCTAGCTATCATTGATTCCCACGTTTCACAAGGTCGGCGTAGAGCGACATGGTTTGGAAGCGTTCGCTCATAAACTCGTCGCTGTAGTTCTCTGCAAAGTATGACTGAAGCGGCGTCTCGATGGGGTCGCCATTCTGTCGTTCGTACCAGTAATTGAAGCTGAGGATGGTCATTACGATGTTCGCGATCATGTACGCGCAGAGGATGGCCGTGAGCGGCTTGCGGACGCTTTTCGGGATGTCCTCGATGATGCGCAGCATGGGCGGCAGGCCGATCCGCATCCAGGCGAGGCCGGCGAACCCCCAGACGATTGCGATGCCGAGACAGGTGTGTCCTCCCAGGTTAAAGGGCTGGTCGGCGTAGCTCCACGCGACGATTCCGAAGAACGTCTCCCAAAACCAGCCTGCGATGAACTCGAAGCCCGCGCCGACGAAGCCCGCGCAGATTCCCATGGCGAGCGCGCTTTTGTCGCGCAGGTTCCACAGCGCCATGGTGATGAGCATGCCGCCGACACCGTAGATAGGGGAAAACGGGCCCCAAACCAGGCCCGCGCGATCTTTCCAGATGCCATCGATGGGGTAGCTCACGATGGTCTCGACGACGAGACCGATGACGCTGCAGATGACGAAGATCCAGAAGAGATGGAAGAAGGTGAGCTTTTCGGGGAGGGGCCTGGCACGGCGTACCATGCGATGGGAGGGAAGCGCGTAGGCGTGTGGACGCGCGGAACCGTCCGTGTTGCGATGGTTCGCATCGGCCATTCGTCCCTGCTCCTTTCCCCAGATAGATGACTTGCTCGCATTATTCCGTAGGGACACTATTATATGCTCCCCACTTGTGGCGAAACGAAATAATTCGAGAAAGCTTGCGGAAGGGTTGCCGAGATCTGCATGTGGTGGTTTTGTGACGCGAGATTTAATTCTTGCCTTGTGCGATCGACAAGGGTAATATTCTTTCTTGCAGCTTTTGCATTAAGGAAAGCGCCAAACATACATTGCGGGGTGGAGCAGTCTGGTCAGCTCGTCGGGCTCATAACCCGAAGGTCGGTGGTTCAAATCCGCCCCCCGCGACCATGAAACTTCAGGTCGGAAGCCGAAAAGCTTCCGACCTTTTTAATGACTTTAGTCTGCCCCCTGCGCGCGAGCGCGAGAGGCTGTAAACCACCCTCCCGTCGGATATTTCAGGCGAAGCAAGCAAAACCTGCTCGGCCGCACAGATTCGAGTAGGTTCTAGTAAGGTTCGAGTAAAATGAACCTTAACTGGTCTGGCTGCAAAGCCCAGGACCGCCGAAGGCAGGGGAAGTCCCCTGTCGTTTAGCATAAGGGTATGAAAATGAGGCACGATGCGTCGAGCCCCCTTGGCTGCGAGTTGGAAAACAAGCGCGGTAGTATAATTCCTTGAATTGGTTTTGAAGGAGCTTGTATGCAACAACCGATAACAGTCGATTCTCCCGAGGTCTTCTCTTCAGAGAAAGAGACCTATTACTTTGATCGCAAAAGCGCGCGCAAGGATACCGCCGAGATCGCGAAACATATCTCTGCCTTTGCGAATGCGGCAGGGGCAAGCTTGTTATCGGTATTGAGGACGACGGGACGGTATCTGGGTTCAAAAGAGACGGTGCTCGTGCAATCGAGGACTTCAAGCGGGCGGCAATAACGGATTGTGTGCCATCGCCTGCGGTTACCAGTAAGGAACTTCCCGTGGTCAACGCAGATGGTGAGGACGATTTGATACTCGTTCTTGACATCGCTGCGTCAACTGATCGGGTTATCGCTAGGAAGAAAGATAACGAGGTCTTCCTCCGCCAAAGGGACAACAGTGCCAAGTTGGACCGTGAGCAGGTTCGAGCTTTGGAATACGACAAGAACCAGCGCAACTTCGAAGAAGAGGTTTGTACTCGTTCTTTGTTGGACGACGTGGACCATGAGGTCTTGGCGCGATACAAGGCGTCTCTTGATACCGATGTCAGCGATGAGCAGCTGCTTCGTAGCAGGGGGTTTCTGATCGACGGCCACTTGACGAATGCCGGCGTTCTTTTGTTCTCGGACAATCCGACACGATTTCTTCCGTGCGCTAGGGTGAGGGTGCTCAAGTACGAAGGCAATGCAAGGGAAACTGGCAGCAGAATGAATCTTGTGAAGGAGCGGACGTTTGACGGTCCTATTCCTCGCGTCATCGATGAGGCGAAGGCGATGATATCCAGCCAGCTTCGCGAGTTCCAGTTCTTGGGTGACGACGGCGTTTTCAAAGTGATTCCCGAATACCCAGAGTTCGCCTGGTTCGAAGGTCTTGTCAACGCGGTCACCCATCGCAATTACGCTATTGCCGGGGACCATATTCGTGTTTCCATCTTTGATGACAGGATGGAAATCCAGAGCCCAGGCAAGCTTCCCAATATCGTTACGTTGGACAACATGCGCAATACCAGATACTCACGCAATCCCGGCATTGCCCGTGTTCTCGCCGAGATGGGCTGGGTTCGCGAGCTTAATGAGGGTGTTCAGCGAATTTACGATGAGATGCAGGGTTTTTCTGCATGATCCCATCTTCAGCGAGCCAAATGATGCGTCCGTCATGCTCATCCTGGAGAACAGCATCACCTCAAGGGTGATGCGTCGCGATGATGCGTTCGCAGGAGACGTAGGTCAAGAAGTATTAGACGGGCTAAATGAGTACGAACTTACTGCATTGCAGTGCATCTACGCCAAAGGAAGAATAACCGTTGGAGAGCTTTGCACCCTGCTCGATCGCAGCGTAAAGGTTGCGAGGCCAGTGCTCCGCGGACTTGTCGACAAGGGAGTCCTTGTTTGGCATGGGTCGGGCCCAAAGGATCCTTCACAGCATTACACGCTCAAGTGAGTTCGGCAAACATAGAGTCGGCTTCGCTGGATTGGCTCGAGTGGGGTCGAGTAAGTTCTAGTAGGTACGAGTAAAAGCGTTTTTGCTGCGCTTGGCTTAAAAGGCGGACGGTCAATTTGCTCGGCCCTACGGGTTCGAGTAGGGCCGAGCAAGGTTCGAGTAGAGAGCCCTACTTCCGAATAATGACCTCTGCTATATCGCTGCCGCTTTTGCAATTACTGGCGCCTTCTCCTTAACAACGGGAATGGCTTTGGGCACTAGCTTTGCAACGGCAATAGCGGTGGTTGCAACACCGGTTGCGCCGGGCCCCTTGTACACGGTGCGGTTGCGCGCCACCTCGTCGGACACCGTCGAGGGCGAGCGGCCCAGGTCGCGGGCCATCTGCCTGCACGACCTGCCCTTGTCCAGACTGCTCTGTATGGCGGCGCGCTCGACCCTGTCCAGCCTGCGGTAGCGCTTCAGCTGCTTCTTTCCCTGCATCTTTCTTCCTTTCTCTCGGGAGGGCCCTCGGCCCTCGCCTCTGGAAAGGAATTCTCGTACTCAGCCGGACATGTCCGGCTGAGTTAGAGAACGAAACCTAAGTGTTCGGATGAACTTACAAATCAACCGTGTTTAAAATTGGTGAATAAAGCCTATTCGTCCCGAAACGCTTTGGGGTCGCTCATAACCCGAAGGTCGGTGGTTCAAATCCGCCCCCCGCGACCATGAAACTTCAGGTCGGAAGCCGAAAAGCTTCCGACCTTTTTGTTTGTCTAGGGACGCTCGACGCGCCGACTCAAGACGAACGCTACTCAAAAGGAAGGCCGCCCGCCGCCTGAATGCCAGGAACAGCCGGGATAGTGGCGAATCCTACCTCAAGCTCTTCGTCGGTCGGGATATGGTCTTCCATCTTCCCATTGATGAAGGCGTCATAAGCCATCATGTCGAAATAACCCGTTCCCGTAAGGCCGAACAGGATCGTCTTCGCCTCGCCCGTTTCCTTGCATTCCAGAGCCTCATCGATGGCCACCTTGATGGCATGCGAGCTCTCTGGTGCGGGTAGGATGGTTTCGAGTTTCGCGAACTGCACGCCCGCCTGGAAGACATCCGTCTGCTTAACGCTGACCGCACGTGCATAGCCGTCGTGCACTAGCTTGGAAACAATGGGGCTCATGCCGTGATAACGCAGGCCGCCGGCATGATCGGCTGAGGGGATGAACCCGTTGCCGAGCGTGTACATCTTGCACAGCGGGCACGTTTGGCCGGTGTCCGCGAAGTCGTAGGCGTAGCGACCGCGCGTCATGGACGGGCAGCTTGCAGGCTCAACGCAGATGAAATCGGTGTCGGGTTTCGTGCCGTCGAGCTTGTCTTTCATAAAGGCGCCCATCAAACCGCCCACATTGCTTCCGCCGCCTGCGCAGCCAATGACGACATCGGGATATTCGCCCAGCTCTTCCAAGGCTGCCTTCGATTCCAAACCGATGATCGACTGGTGAAGCACCACCTGGTTCAAAACGCTGCCAAGCTGATAGCGGCCGCGGTTCTCGGGCACATGAAGCGCCTTTTCAACCGCCTCGGAAATCGCGGTTCCAAGGGAGCCCGTGCATGTCGGATCGTCGGCGAGCATCTTGCGCCCGATCTCGGTCGTGTCGGAAGGGGACGGAGTAACGTTGGCGCCGAAAGTCTGCATGATGTTGCGGCGGAACGGCTTCTGCTCGTATGAGCACTTGACCATGAACACCTCGCAGTCAAGCCCGTAGTGCGCGGCAGCCTCGGAAAGAGCGGTACCCCACTGGCCGGCTCCCGTTTCGGTCGTAATGGTGTTCAGTCCCTGCTGAGCCCCGTAATACGCCTGAGCGAGGGCGGAATTGAGCTTATGCGAACCCGAGGTGTTGTTGCCTTCGAACTTGTAGAAGATCTTGGCGGGCGTACCCAAAGCACGTTCCAGGTTGTAGGCGCGACACAGCGGAGACGGGCGATACACTTTGTACATCTCGCGCACGCCTTCGGGGATGTCGATATAGCGCGTGTCGTCGTCAAGCTCCTGGCGCACCAACTCGTCGCAGAACACGGGGCGGATGTCCTCGAACGTAGCCGCCTTTCCGTTCGGAAGGCGCATAGGTTCGGGCTTTTCGGGCATGTCGGCGCGGACATTGTAGTACTGAGTCGGAATCTGGTCTTCCCTTAGGTATAGGCGATAGGGCTCGGTCTTTTCTTCGCCCGCTTCGGGTGCGCAACCCAAATCAGCCGCCGCCGAAACAGCGTCTTCGATAGAGATGTCGGCGTTCTTCTGGTCGTTCATGGTCTCGTCCTTTCGAGATACGTGCGGGCTGCCCCGCGGGATACGGTCGAGCACCGGCTTGGCCTTTGCCAGCGCTCAGCGATGGATTTGCATGTCCGCATCCCCAAGAACGAAAAAGCCCGTCCTTGACGAAGCGAAACATGCTCCTCAAGGACGGGCTTTCAAAACGATTCGATAATCCGAAATCAGAAAACTCGCGGTGCCACCTTGATTCGCCCTTGCGGGCGCACTTTTTTGGATGCCATCACATCCGTGGACTCTGACGCGGTCCTTGCGTCGCAGCTTATTAACTGCGCCCTCAGCGGCCCATTATGGCGACTTGCTACTGCCGGATCTCAGCACCCCGAACTCTCTGTAAGCGCTTTTGTCGCTTTTACTCCCGCTTCAACGGTTTAGGTGTCTTTGGTTGTCAACCTGGGCGAATTCTAAACCGAACAAAACAAGCGCGTCAAGCAATTTTTGAAACTGGTGCGAGTTAAGTTTTGCGGGAAAAGCCGACCGGAAGCCTTGCCGGTGCGACGGGGGTCGGGGCGCCATCGGCGCTGCGGATAGGCGCATTCTAGCACGACCCGGCGCGGAAGCGCGCGTTGGACCTCATCGCCCAGGTGGACGCCTGGTGCGGCGGCGCCCAGCCCGATCCGCACGACTCGGGGCCGCGCGACAGGCCCTTGGCGAGGAACTTCTCGGCGGCCTCTCCTCCTTCTTCGAGTAGAGCGCGGGGAACTTCGACGCGACGAGCGGCCGCCCCTCCGCGAAAGCGCACCTGACCAGGCACATCGCCTCGGCGCCCTTTCGCGACCACGACATGGCGCGCCCCTTCATCCTGGCTGCGCCGACGTGGGCGTTCGTGCCCTCCATGGTTCCCATGGACTCTTTCGGGAACACGACGCAATCGGCGCTGTTCAGCATGTACCCGCGCAGGTCGCGGACCTTATCGGGAGGTGGCCGTTTTCTTTATGGGGAGGCTTCGGCGCCGTCGGAATAACTCCTCGAAATGATGGCTGCCCACTATCTATTCTCGCTATTGCTTGCATAAGATGCTTACGAGTATCATACTCATAAGCATCTTATGCAGAAGAAAGTGGTGAGCGTATGTTCGTTGGGCGCGAAAAGGAGCTTGCCCAGCTCAATCGCATGTATGCGAAGGACGGGTTTCAGATGGCGGTGGTCTACGGTCGTAGGCGCGTTGGAAAAACCACGCTCATCGACGCCTTTGCCAGCGATAAGCCGACGCTCTACTTCACTGCTCAGCAGCGCAGCTCGCTGCAGAATCTGGCTTACTTTTCGCGTGCCATCTATTCGTTTTTTGGTTTGCCGGGAGATGCTGGCGTGTTCCCCGATTGGCGCAGCGCCTTCTCCTTCATCGCGGACGCCGCCAAGCAACGCGAAGGCGAGCCGTTTCTCCTCGTCTTCGATGAATTTCCCTATGCTGCGGAAACTGAGCCGTCTCTTCCATCGGTTTTGCAGATCGCTATCGATCACGGTTTGAGCGCCACCAACGTTCGTATTATCTTGTGCGGAAGCAACGAGGGGTTCATGGAGGGCGAGGTGCTTGGGCGGAAAAGCCCGCTGTACGGTCGCCGCACTATGCAGCTGAAGGTTAAGCCGTTTGACTGTTTCGATGCGGCGCTCATGCTGCCAGGGCTTTCGCCGGAGCAATCGATTACGTATTACTCGACATTCGGAGGCACGCCGTATTACTTGGCGCAAATCGATGCGGGGGCAACGTACGAGGAGAACGTTACCGAGCTTCTGTTCGACACCTCGGGGATCCTCTACGAAGAGCCTCTTATGCTGCTTCGCCAAGAGCTGCGCGAGCCTGCGCTGTACAACTCGATTCTCGATGCGATCGGTTCTGGTGAGACTTCCCCGAAGCGGATAGCCGAGCGAGCGGGCGTGAGTGCGTCCTCTATGTCGAAGTATCTAAAAATGCTTCTTGACCTGGGCATTGTTAAACGCGAAGTGCCATTTGGGGAGAATCCGAGCACATCGCGCAGGGCTTTGTATACGCTCGAGGACCCGTTCTTCGCGTATTGGTACGCCTTTGTGAGCAAAAGTGTCGGCGCTATTGAGGCGGGCGCCGGGTTTGCGGCTGCGCGCGGGTCGGCCTTTGGACAGGGCCTGCAGACGTATGTGGGGAGACAATTCGAGACGGTGTGCGGGCAATGGGTTGTGCGCGCGAACGCCAAGGGGGAGCTGCCGTTTCTTGCGTCGTCGTTCGGCCGTTGGTGGGGGACCGATTCGCGTGACAAAGCCGAGACCGACATCGACCTCATCGCTGCAGACAAGGAGTCGAGGGAGATCATTCTGGGCGAGTGCAAGTGGCGCAACTCCTTCAACGAGTCACGCGCGGTCGAGATGCTTGAGCACCGCGCTCCTCTCGTGAAGGGGTACTCTCGTCGCTCGTTCTTCCTGTTCACGAAAGAGCCTGTGAGCGAATCGACGCAGAAGAAGGCGAAGGCGCGCGACGATTTGACGCTTGTGACCGCAGGCGAGATGTTCGAAGCGCGCTGATGCCCCTTCGGGGCTCGTGTAATGTCAGGGCGGGCGATGGCAGAGTGGAAGGGCCTGGGCACCTGGATTCCGTCACGCGATCTTGTAGGAACCCGTGCCGCCCGTCGTTGCGGTCATGAACTTCGTGATTGCAGGATAAAGCGCCATTCTCAGTCGCAAGTGGTCTTCAAATAGCTGATCGCAGTACGGCACGAGGTGCACGCGGTCGTTGGCTATGGGCATGGCCGAGCTGCGAAAAGCGGCCCCGATCGTTTCGCTGAGCATGGGTTTGCGGCCTTTCCGGGATGGTTGTGATGTGGTGCATTGAAGGGCTCGCTCCGATTCCCGAGGGTCCGCCCTATGGGACATGCGGCGTGAATGAAGTGCGGCCCCGAAGGCTGTTTGCGGCACAAAAACCGAGGAATCCCACGATGGAAGGCCTCAATAGAAAGAAAACGGACTTGTCGATTTTCTCCACATGATAAAAGCCCAGGTCAAATAATCAGGAAGCGAATATTTCGCATACGAATAAGTGGGACAACTCGGTTTTTGTGCCAAAACCTATCGAAATGTTTGCACTTTTTTGATTACGTGCAAAATTGAGCTGCGGGGTCGATCTAATTTGCCGCCCGATCGGCGCTTGGGGCAACGATCGCCCGCCGCCTGTCGTTGCCCGTTCGGTATTTGCTCGTCATTCGCCTGCTATCCGGCCTTGCGTTCACTCGTTGCCGCTCGCCGTCGTATGGGGTCGCGTGCCCGCTCGGTATGGTGCAAGTTGTTCTCGCTGTTGTTCGCTTGCCGGCCAGATCTCACATCCGCTCGGCGTCCTGCGGATTGCTCTCCGTGGGCGTCGCTCCTTTCGACGCCGCGCTGCCTGGCTACTCGTTCCACTGGTGCTTTTTCATGTCGACGCAGCCGTTGTCTCGGAAGGTGACTCCTTCCTCCGTCAGTAGTGATCGCTGGTCGGGGAAGTTGGGTGCGAGGCGTCCCGCGTGGTTGACGACGCGGTGGCACGGATAATCGCCGTAGCGATCCGCTTCACTCAGCACGGCTCCGACCAGGCGAGAGTTTTTCTCCCTGCCGATGAGGCGCGCTATCTGACCGTACGAGGCGACGCATCCTGCCGGGATCTCCGCCACGACGGAGAGAATCTCATAAACCAAATCTTCGTCCAGGACTTTTCCCATCGTATCGCTCCCGTGTTTGCTTTTGCCTTCGGGGGCGCGGCGCCGATTACCCGTGCTGCGATTTTCGCAGCCCCCCTTACCGAAGCATCGAGGGAAAGCGCGTGCGTGTCAAGGTCGTTTGACCCGGTGGCGTCTGGAATGCCTGCAGCAAAACTGAGTCAGTTGCCTTGAGGCGCCACCATGAAAATGCTGGCCGACGTCGGCTCGGAGGGTTTCTGGACAAAAAGGGCGAATTTAGGGGGATGGGACGCCTGGGGAGGGGACGAAAGTTGTGCCCTGGGTTTGTGTTTGGTTGCCAGGCGGGGTCGAGAGGGGGCGCTCGGGGGAGGGC
>NZ_CAKUAL010000049.1 GCF_934636505.1 uncultured Ellagibacter sp. | reverse complement strand
GTTGTACGTCGTGCCGTTCGCCTCGATCGTGCCGGAGCGATACGTGTTCCCCGCGTTATCGGTTCCCGAGTCGGCTATCGGCGCCTCGGCGAGCCCCGAAGCCGTCATTGCATTCTGGATGGCGGCATCGACGCCGCCCGACGAGAAGTCTGCGAACTTCAGTCTCATGTCGGTCGTGCCCAAGCGGTTGACGGACAGCGTCCACGAACCCTTCAGAAGGCGCGAGGCATCCGTTGCCGAAAGGCTCGAAATGCCGCTCGCATACATCACGCCCGCCTCGGCGAGGGAGACGTCGCTCGGAAGCTTCACGATGTCGAAGCCGCCGTCGGGGTATTCGCCTTCCTTGGTCGTTTCGTAGGTGGTGTACCCGGCATCGATGAGCGACTGCTTGATTGTGTCGTCGCTGCTCTCCATAAACGTCGTAAGGTTGGGGATGTCGTAGCTCACGTCGCGCGCGAGGTTGTCTGCGACCGTCTGCTCCGCTCGAGCAGGTGCGCCGTAGACGCCGTCGAAGTACTTCGCGAGCATGAAGGCGCCGATGAGGGCTGCAACAATGATGAAGACCCCAGCTAGGGCGTACGACTTGCGTGGGAGCTCGAACGGTCGCGCAAGGCTCGAGCCGTCGATATACTTCACGGAACCTTCGACGTCGGTGAACTCGGGCTCGTGGTTGCGATAGGGCGCATCTTCGAACTTATCGATTGTCATGCTTTGCTCCTGGATGGTTTGTGCATTTCGCCGATTATAGCATTGCCCGTTCATAGCTCCATGGTAGGATACCCACTGCCCGTGGGGGAGTAGCTGGCGCGACATACGCGCGGCACGTTCAACATCGTGGTTCGCCGCAAGGCGAATCTGGCGTGTCTGAAATAGCGAGACTCATGGCGCATCGATTAGGTCGGTGCGCCATGAGTCTTTTTTTATACCCCCGAGCATTTTGACGTGAAGGCCAGAACTGAAAAGGAGACGACGACAGTGGACCTTTCCATCTTTGCAAGTCCTGAGGCATGGATCAGCCTCGTGACGCTCATTTTTTTGGAGATCGTGCTCGGTGTGGACAACATCGTGTTCATCTCGATCACCACGAATCGCCTGCCGGAGGAGAAGCAGCATATCGGCCGCAAGCTCGGCCTTGCCGGCGCGATGCTTTCCCGCTGCATCTTCCTCTGCTTCGCGAGCTATCTCGTGCATATGGTTGCACCGCTGTTCACGATTGACCTCGGGTTCTTCTCCCACGGTTTCTCCGTTCGCGACATCGTGTTGCTGCTTGGCGGCGCGTACCTCATCTATAAGGGCATCGACGAGCTGCGCGACGTGCTCGCCCTCACCGAGGAGAAGGCGTCGCATTCCGAGGAGCATAAGGCCAAGCATCAGATCGGGCTTGCGCAGGCTATCGGAATCATCATGGTGATGGACATCGTCTTCTCGATCGACTCGGTCATCACTGCGGTTGGCTTGGCGAACAACCTTATTATCATGATCCTCGCGGTCGTGATCGCGGTCATCATGATGATGGTGTTCATCGACCCGATTTCGGACTTCATCAACAAGCACACGGAAATGAAGATTCTCGCGCTTTGCTTCATCTCGGTCATCGGTATTCTGCTTGTGCTCGACTCGCTCGGCATCAACTCGGGCATCGAGGTTCTCGACATGCACATGGAGAAGCTCATGGTGTACTTTGCCATGGTGTTCGCCTTCGTGCTCGAGCTCATTCAGATGCGCTGGTCGTCGAACTATGCGAAGTGGAAGCAGGAAGTTGCCGCGAGCTCGACCTCCGCGAACGACGACGCGGTGGAGAAGACGGCGCGCGAAGATGCTTCTGCTGACGTAAAGGCTGTTGATGCGGGCGATGCTTCCAAGGGGGAGGGCGAGTAGCTCCCGTATACCGAAGGGCGTTTGGGCGGGTTTATCGAAGGGATTTCAAAAAAGTTGAAATTACCCCTTGCGCGCTTAGCTGGTTCTGATAATATATGCAACGTTGCGTTTGATGCAGCCGAGAAATTCGTCGGAGTGGTGGAACGGCAGACACGCTAGCTTGAGGTGCTAGTGCCCACTTAACGGGTGTGCGGGTTCAAATCCCGCCTCCGACACCAGAGAAATCAAGTGCGAACCCTTTTTTCGGGTTCGCACTTTTTTGTGCCTGGAACCCGAACCTTATTTCGGCGAGATCGTAGCAATCTCGGCTGAAACGGTAGAATATGCAGACAGCCACGTAGTCCGACTCGAGCGCGTTCGCTATCATTCTGCGGAACTCGGGGCGGTGGTGGGTCTTTCTCGATAGGGCGTAGTCCTTGCGCGCAGTAATCGACTTGATGCCCTCTGCCTCGCAGTGGGCCTTGCGCATGCGCAGCTGGTCGTCAATGGACGCCTCGTTTGCTTCTTTTTACTCGTTGACGCTGAACGCGCTGTATATCGACTCGACCTTCATCTCTTTCAGCACTTTTTTGAGGACATCGGGCCCAAGGCTATTCGACAGCTTCAAAAGCATCGCGGCGTATTGCGCCAATAATTCCACGTAGGTGTTCTTTGACAGCACGAGCTGCATATCGTTGAGCACGTCCGTCACGGCGATGTCTCGCGACGGAGATGCTTTCGCGCAATAGAACCGCTCGTCGTGCGCGCAGATATTCCTGAAATCCTTGATGTGGTCGTAGGCAAGCCTGAGCCGTCTGGGCGATATCCTTATTGGCTTCTCGTGGTCGTTCGCGTAGAGCGACGAGAACGCTTTCGCGATTTCGTTCCGGATGCTCTCCGGCTGGAAGCAATAGAACTTGAACGCCTGCCCGAGTGTGAGGTATTTCATCAGCACCCATATCGGTACCTCGTCGTGATTCTTCGAATAATGTTCGAGGTAAAGCTTGCGTTTTGGCTTCCTGTGAGGGTTTCTGCCGAGAGCTGTGTTGAAATCCGAGAGAAGGAGGCCGATTTGGTTGGGGCTTGTGTCGTAGCTACTTGCGTCGAGGTACGGCTCTTTCTCTCCGATATGGGCTTCTGAGAAGCAGTACGCCGATGTCGTCTTGAGGGCCTCCTCCGCAATGGCGAAGTATTTGAAAAACAGCATGCGCAGCTCGCGGTCGAACATGAAGAGCGCGTATATGTCCGCGAACGAGGTTCCAGGTAGGTAGCGGTCGTCTTTCGCCGATTCCGACTTTTCCTTGTCGATGAACGGCGCCTTGTATCCGTTGACTACGGAATAGTAGCCTTCGCGCAAAAGGACCTCAGGCGTGTCATCATCTGTTGCAACGCCGCGCGCTTCGAGCAGCTCGACCTGCTCTTTGATGGTTTTGAACGGTTTGTCCATATCTCCTCCAAAACAAGAAAACCGCCTTTCGGCGGTCTTCTTGGACTGCGACGGACGTACCGTATCGCAGCCTCATCACGCCGTTTACTTTACCTTCATCGTCAAGAAATGTCAAAGGCTCTTTGCAAACTCGACGAAAATCAAAAGGTCGTTAACCTCTATCAGAGCGCATCGTAGAGGTCTGACTCCGAGATGATCTGCACTGCGGAACCCTTGGCTTGCCAGTCGAGCGCCGCCTTGACCTTCGAGCCGTAGTTCCCCATCGACCAGTTCTCGTTGCCCATGCCGCCAACAACCACGTAGTCGCACTTCTTCGTCACGCTTTTGATGATCAGCCCGCCTCTTGCCTGGATCACCTCCGCGACAGAGCTTTTCGTTCCGTGCTCGAAGTTTCCGCTCAGCACGAAGTTCTTCGCTTCGAAGGATATGTCCGCAGCACCATCTGAGGACGATGTCGGGTTGACGAAGCGACTAAGCGCCTGGACGATATCAGCCGACTCCTCTTCGTCGATCTGGCCGTCGACGATTGCTGACTCGATCGTCGACAGTATCGGCTTGATGAACCGGTCGTTCGCGATATCTGGCAGCGCGTCGCAAAGTTCGAGGATCGCGCACGCCTCGTCAATAGAGACGTCGCCGTCCTCTATGACCTTCTCGGCAAGCCCTTTCATGAGTCGCAGCTCCTTCGTCTCCTCGGAATAGAGGATTCCTGAGCCTGCGGCCTTATATGACGGTCGGCTGCAATACTCGTATCTCTCGAACGAGGGGAGCTGGTGAGACTCAGCCACCATCGCCCAGAAGATGTCTTTGCACGCCTTAGCGTCGCTCATTGCCTCATGGTGCTTGCTCATGGGGATGTTGAAGAAGTCGCATATCGAAGGAAGCTTATGACTTGCGAGCTCGGGGTGCATCGACTTCATCATGCACATAGTGCACGCGTATCGGAGCTCTGGTGCTTGCAGGTCGTACCCGGTAAGGCATTTCCAGATTACCGACAGGTCGAATGACGCGTTGTGGGCGACGATGCTTGACTGGGCGAGCATCGTGGAGAGGGAGGAGTCCCACAGATCGGCGAAAGACGGGGCGCCCTTGACGTCGATGGGCGCGATCCCGTGAATGCTCATGCAGATATCGTCGAACGGCGCCTCTGGGTTCACCAGTCGCGAGAGGCTGTTGACGACGTTGCCGCGCATGTCCGTTTGAACGATTCCGATAGAGCATATCCTGTCGTTGTGTCTGTTGGGCGTCTCGACGTCGAGGAACGTTATGAGCTCGTCGCCCGATGCCTTATCTGTTTGCGATAATCCGAAGAGTCCCATCTTTCCTCCTTTAGAAAGCTTCCCTGGATTGGAAGTAGGCCGCGTGCTCTACGTGGACTTGGCAGTCGTCCTGGGCGGCGATATACATGTTCTCGTGCTCGGGGTTGTGAGACTCGGGAGGTTAGTCCTCTTTGGGCTTTTGCTTCTGCTTTTCAGCGCGTTCCATGCGCTTGATCGCCTTCTCGTGCTCCTCGGTAACGACGTCATTGCGGAACAGCCGTTTGAGCAATGCCGAAGCTATTTCCGAATTGGTCAACCGCTGCCCAGTGGCATTCTTGATGGAGACGCGAAGCTTGTTCATCACATCGTCGGACAGTATGTGATCTGCGAGGTTCGCGCCAGACAGCGCAATGCGCCGTTGATAGTAGTCTTCGATCTCTTTTTTGCGATTCGCTTCTTCCGAGAATAAGTAGAACAGGCGAGCCTTCTCGGCGGGTTTCATGCCGTCGTCGGATAGCTTGACGGTGAACACATGCTTGGTGACAGGGATCTTCCCCTCAAGCTCTGTGCGGTAGGCTTGCCACTCGTCGCCGTTTGTGAGGATGACCCAGTCGATGCCCTCATCGACTGCGTACTGCCTCGCTTGATTGAGGTGCGTCTCCTTGAGCTTCAAACCGATCTGTTTGACCTCGATAACGAACACATTCTCATCGCTGGTTTTGACAACGTAGTCGGCGTAACGAGAACCAATCATCTGTTCTGCTGTCACATTCTCGAACTTGTCCCATCCAAGATACTCGCTCAGCATGTCCGAGACTATTTTCCTTGTGTCGGCTTCTTTGTAGTCATCGCGGATAGCGCGCTCGACGATGCCGTTCATGCGGCGCAGGCCCTTTTTGATGCGCTCGATGGCCTTTTCCTGATAGACGTACATGTTTAACTATCTCCTCACACTAAGTTTGGCTTGCATTAATTTGGCCCCATCGCGGCTTTATATGCACTATGTTCGGCGCTGTCTTTAACTATGCGCCGCTCCGGGTCGGCGCTTATCGATTTGGCCGTTTGGACAAGGAGTTCGCGACCCGCTTCATTCATCGAATCGTAGTACCCGTTAAGGGCGGCCTGACCGCTGTGGGCGAAGGACGTGCTGCTGTTATTGCCATCCCATCCGCAAAGGTCGTTCGGGGTGCAGCTGAGAACAAGACAAACGCTGAATGCGTCTTCAAGAGAGATATCCGTCTCGCCGCGTTCCCATGAGCCAATGATTCTATCTGTCGAGCCGATAGCTTTCGCAAGCTCGTTTTGGGTCATGTGTTTCGTCTTGCGAATCTTACGAAGCATCAATTGATAGCCCATGCTATTCACCTCCTGTGGCTAAGGATTCTAACAGTTTCGATTAGGGAAATCTACGAAAAGCGAAGGTTTCTTACTACAAACTTTTGAAGCCGTAAAAAAAGTCAGGAAATCTACGAAAGCGGTAGATTTTGAAATAAGAAACCTATAGCGAAGTCAATTGTATCGATGGAGCAAATTGCCCCGTGGTCGCTTTTCGCCCTGGTCTCCGCGTTCGGGTTTAAGAGTGGGTGAGTAGATTGACCGACTTCAAGTCGATGGTTGGGCACCGCATTCGAGTAGCACGAGCAGACGCCCGCATGAGCCAAGAGGAATCAGCTAAGGCCGCTGGCGTGAGTGCCGTAAGTATAAAGAATGAGAACGGCGAGTCGCGCCCGCTCTTTCAGACGGTGGTGCCGCCCATAAGGGCGCGGGAAGAGTATCCCTCGGCTGCAGGGAGCACAAGGCATTGACCCTGCCGAAGGAAGTGTGCGACCTGTAGGGCGGTGAGCGGCTTCCGATTCGCCCGCCGCCCCTTGTCGACTATTCCTCGCCGCCGGCCCAGGGGGCGAGCTTCGCGTCGTCCTCGGCTCCGAACAGCTCGACGCATTCTTCGGACACGACGAAGCGCGCTGCACCGGGAAGGATGCGTGCCGCGAAGGGCGTCGTTGCCTTGGCGACCTCGCCATCGTATTGGATCTGCATCGGCGGGTCGGCTTCGACGACGACCTCCCTCGCCTGGAACGTCTCGATGGTCTCGGGGCTGTCCTTGAAATTGCCCTCGTGGTCGATGGCGCGCGCGAAGAGCGCCGGCAAAAGCCCGAACGCGTTTTCGGCCTTCAGCACCACGATGTCGAGCATGCCATCGCGCGGGCTGTTCTTGTTCGTGACCGAGATGTCGAATTGAATCTTCGAGAAGTTGACGATGAGAATTCCCAACCCCTCTTCCTCGATGGTCTCGCCATCGAGCGTGAGCGTGATCTTCGAGGTGGGGGGGAGGGGATTCGCGAGCGCGGCGGAAAAGTACGCCATGGGGCCGAGCAGGCGTTTTGAGGGCTGCGCCCCCTTCATGATCGCCGCGTCGTATCCGGCGCCCGCCATGATGCCAAAGCCCTTCTTCACGGGCTCGCCGCCCTCCGCATGAAATTCGATTTCTGCCATATCGAAATCGAGCGTGGTTCCTGCGCGCAGCATCTTCGCAAGCGCATGGGGCTCGTTGGGTGCTGCAAGGTTCAGCGCGAGGAGGTTCGCGGTGCCTGCGGGGAAGGGCATGACGGGAATTCCCGTGCCGGCCAGGGAATACGCGGTCGCTGTGACCGTTCCATCCCCGCCGCTTGCGATGACCGCGTCAAAGTCGCGAGCGTCGGCGATCAAGCTTTCGAGCTCTGTCGTCCCGTCGGTCGAGCGCAGGCAGACCTCGTCGCCGTCGGCGGCGAACGATCGCACGAAATCGTAAATCGCGCCTTCTCCGTAACCAGACGCCAGGTTGTTCAGCACGAGTAGTTTCACAGATTCCCCTTCGATTGCTATTATGAGGATTGTAAAGCAACACGCGATTCAGGCGTGCTAGATAAGTAAGGAAACCATTTTGTACCTAGCCGACCAAGCGAGCCTCGAAGCGTTCGTCGAACGCGTCGCGGGCGCCGAGGTGCTCGCCATCGATACCGAGTTCCTCCGAGAGACGACCTACTACCCGAAGCTCTGCCTGCTGCAGATGGCGACCGACGACGAGGTCGCGATCATCGATCCGCTCTCGGTGGACGACCTTTCCGTGATCGCCCCGCTTCTCGAAGACGAGCGCACGATGAAGCTTTTCCACGCAGGTGGGCAGGACATCGAGATCCTCCTGCGCGAGGTAGGCACGATGCCGCGCCCCCTCTTTGATACGCAGATTGCCGCGGCGCTTCTCGGCCATACGCAGCAGATCGGGTACGGAGCGCTCGTGCATGCCGTATGCGGCGTCACGCTCAAGAAGACCGACTCTTTCACCGATTGGTCTCAGCGTCCCCTTTCCGATTCCCAGATCGACTACGCGGCCGACGACGTGATCTACCTTCCGCGTGTGTACCGCAAGATGAGAAGCGAGCTCGAATCGAAGGGGCGCCTTGGATGGCTCACCCCCGACTTCGAGGAGATGATGAACCCCGCGAAATACCACGAGGACCCGCGTCTGCGCTATCGGCGGTTGAGGCGTGTGGCGCAGCTCGACGAGCGGCAGCTGTGCGCGGCGCGCGAGTTCGCGGCCTGGCGCGAGGAGGAAGCACGCAAGCGCGATATGCCTCGCAAGTGGCTTGTCTCCGACGAGCAGATCGTGGAAGCGTGCCGCCGCGATGCGCGTACGATCGACGACCTCTACATGGTTCGCGGCGTGAGGGAGAAGCTTCCCGTGCGCGATGCTCGCGTGGTGATCGAACGTATGAACAAGTCTCGCTCGCTCCCGAAGAACGAATGGCCCAACCTGGGGAAACCGTCGCGCAACGAGCGCAACGTTGACGCCTCGATCGACCTTATGGCGGCGCTTGTCCGCCTGCGCGCGAAGGAGAACGGGGTCGCCATGCAGACATTGGCGAGCCACAGTGACTTGGCGGCGCTTGCGCGCGGACACTCCGAGGGAAGCGACCTCATGCGCGGATGGCGATGGGCGCTTGTGGGCGAGGAGCTCGTCGACCTCCTCGAAGGCCGCATTGCGCTGAGCCTGAACAAAGGCGAACTCGTCGTCGAGCGTCTGGGGTAGGGGCCTGCTTTCGGGGGTCGGCTTCGGCGTCGTGAAGAGCGCCCGTGCAGGGGGCGATTCTCGCAGCCGATGTCGCCCCTGCGCTGCGATTGCGGACGTTTCGCGTAAAGCGCCGTCGTGCGTTTGGGTGAAGGTTTGCATGCGCTAAAGTGTACAATTGTTCGTAATAACGAAAAGCATCGTCTCCCCTTTGTGAAGGAGTGATTGGTACCTATGTTTATGGGTGGAAGCTACATCGCATTCATCGTCCTCACCATGGTGATCGGCTTGGGTGCTCAGTGGTATGTGAACAGGCAAATCTCCAAGTTCTCGCGCGTGAGGTCGTCCTTCGGCATGACTGGCGCCCAGATGGCGCAGCGCATGCTCGCCGACCACGGCATCACCAATGTCGCAATTAGGCAAGGCGGGGCGGGGCAGGACCATTTCGACCCGCGTAACAACTCCATCACGCTCGACCCCGAAGCTTACAACGGCACGAGCATCACGGCGATTGCCACAGCATGCCACGAGGCGGGCCATGCGTGCCAGTTTGCGCAGGGTTATGCGCCCATGACGGTGCGCGGCGCGCTTGTCCCCGCGGTGAACCTCGCATCGAACGCCTGGGTGTTCCTGTTGATGATCGGCATCGTTTTGCAGCTTGAAGGCCTTCAGGTGCTTGCGATTGCCATGTATGCGGTTGTCTTGGTGTTTCAGCTGGTCACGCTCCCCGTCGAGTTCAACGCATCCCATCGTGCGATGGATTACCTGTCGGGCGTCGGAGTCGTCTCCGCTGAGCGCAAGGGCGCCTTCAACGTGCTGCGCGCCTGCGCTCTGACCTATGTTGCCGCGGCGCTCATCTCCGTGCTGCAGCTTCTGTGGCTTTTGAGTCAGCGCGAAGAATAACCGCCATGGAACGCTGGGAGGAAAGCCTCAAGCGCGCTCGCAGCGCAGCGCGGGCGGCGGAGGGCCAAACGCGCGCAACTTCTCGAGAATATGCTTTCGACCAGTCGAGATACGGATCATCTTACGCGGTCGAGTCTGCGGGCGGGGAAGGTAAGGCAGAACCCGAGCCCCTCACCGTCTCGGGAGCTATGGCGCTTGCGAAAGGAGCGCTTGAGAACGTTACCGTGAAGCTTGTCGGCGAGGTGTCCGAGGTGTCGAACAAGGCGGGCTACAAGGCCGTCTACTTCACGGTGAAGGACCAGAAGGCATCGCTTCCCTGCATGATGTGGCTCAACCGCTACCGAGCATGTGGAGTCGAGCTTGACGTCGGCGCGCTTGTCGAGCTGACGGGGCGGTTCACTCTCTATGCCCCGAAGGGCCGTATGAACTTTGACGTGTTCTCGGTCAGTCTGACGGGCGAGGGGAACTTGCGCATGCAGGTCGCGAACTTGGCGCGCAAGCTTTACGTGGAAGGTCTCACCGACGAGGCGCGAAAGCGTCCCGTTCCTGCAAATATCCAGGTTGTAGGCCTTGTTACCTCGCCTCGTGGAGACGCAGTGCACGATGTCTTGCGAACGCTTCGTCGTCGCTGGCCGCTTGCGAGGGTTCTCGTCGCGGGCGCACCTGTCGAAGGTGCGCGTGCGCCGCAGGAGCTCGTCCGCGGCATCGATTGCGTGTCTCGCGCGGGTGCCGAGGCGGTTCTGCTCGTCCGCGGCGGCGGGTCGTACGAGGATCTCATGCCCTTCAACGACGAGGGGCTTGCGCGCGCCATCGCCGCATGTCCCGTCCCCGTGGTGACAGGCATCGGGCACGAGCCGGACACGACCATTGCCGACCTCGTGGCAGACGTGCGCGCTTCCACCCCGACCGGCGCTGCCGAGGCGGTGTCGCCCTCGTCTGCCGAGCTGTCGGGGAACCTCGTCGCCCGTGCGCGGGCAATCCACGACGGTCTCATCCGAAGACTCGACCGCTCCCGCGTGGCCGTCGACCGCGTTGCCACCCGCCCGGTCTTTAAGGACTCGTCCTATCTGCTTGGCACCGACATGCAGACTATAGATTTCCTCTCCGAGCGGCTTGTACGCACCGAACCTGCCCGCATAGCGCGCGAGCGCGATTCCGTCGATGCGCTCGCCGCCCGCCTTGCCCGCGCGCTTCCTGCGAACACCGAGCGAAATCGCGTGGAGCTCGCCTCGCTTACCGTCCGCATGCGCACAGCGGGCGCAGGCATCGCGCAGCGGGACGAGGCGCGTCTCGAGACGCTTTCGGGCCGTCTCGCTTCACAAGGGAAAAGCCTGGTCGCGCCCTTCGCTCACGAGGTTGGGCTTGCCGCCTCGCGCTTGAACGACCTTTCTCCGCTTGCCGTCATTGCCCGCGGTTACGCGATTGCCCGTACTGACGACGGAGCGGTGGTGAAGAGCGTCGGTCAGGCGCCTGCGGGCTCGAAAGTCGCCGTGCAGGTGTCGGACGGCACGCTTTCGTGCACGGTGGACGCGGCAGCGCCCGCGGAAGACGTCATACCCGAATAGACTAACGACAGCGATCGATAAAGGAGATACCCTATGGTAGAAGAGAAGCCGATCGAGGAGCTCACCTTCCGCGAGGCGATGGCGGAGCTCGACCGAATCGTGGGTGTGCTCGAGAGCAATTCGCTCGAGCTGGAGCAGAGCGTCACGGCCTATGAGCGCGGAGTGAAGCTGATCGCCTCGCTTAAGAAGCGCATCGACGGCGCCCAGCAGCGCATCGACGTCCTCATGGGCGAGCTGGAGAAGCCGGCGGACGACGAGGTCCGCGACACGACGCTGTCCTAGGCGCGAGGGACGGTTCTCTGCCGATAAACCTTGGACTCACTACCGTCCATCAGCGGCTTTGCGAGAACGCAGGCTTGCTTTCCCATGCGAGAGGAAGCCTGCGTGTCCGCTTTTCGTCTTGAATGAGCGGTGGAACCGCTTGCCGAATTCGAACGGCTCGCACGTCCGCTGTTTGCGGCGCATGCCTACAATTTACCAAAACGTAACGTTGTAGGAGGTTGGCTGTTGAACGTTCTGGTCATCAATGCGGGCTCGTCCTCTCTGAAATACCAACTTGTCCACGTCGAGAATCATGCCGTTATTGCCAAGGGCATTTGCGAGCGCGTGGGCTCGGCAAACGCCTTCCACAAGCACGGAATCGACGAGAACGAAGTGGTCATCGATGCGCAGATGGCTGACCATGACGCAGCCATGGCGCTCGTACTGGACTCGCTTATCAACAGCGACGACGCACCCATCAAGTCCCTCGACGAGATCGACGCGATCGGGCACCGTATCGTTCAGGGCGGCAAGTACTTCGACAAGTCGGTCCTCATCGACGATGACGTCATCGAGAAGATCGACGAGCTCGCCGAGCTTGCTCCGCTTCACAACAAGGCAGCTCTCATGGGCATCCGCGCGTGTCAGAAGCACATGCCGAATATTCCTATGGTCGCCGTGTTCGACACCTCGTTCTTCCAGACGCTGCCGCCGAAGGCCTACATGTACCCGCTTCCGTACGAGTACTACGAGAAGTACGCCATCCGCAAGTACGGCGCCCACGGCACGTCGCACCGCTACATCTCCGAGCGCGCGGCTGTCGTGCTCGACGAGCCGTTGGAGGACTTGAAGCTCATCACCTGCCATCTGGGCAACGGCTGCTCCATGAGCGCCATCGACCATGGCGTCGCCGTGGACACCTCGATGGGCTTGACGCCGCTCGACGGCCTGATGATGGGCACGCGCTGCGGCGCGATCGACCCGGCTATCGTGCCGTTCCTCATGGATCACGAGAACCTCACCACCTCCGAGGTCAACGACCTTATGAACAAGAAGTCGGGCTTGCTCGGTATCTCGGGCGTGAGCAACGACCTTCGCAGCGTGCGCGACGCCTCCGAGGGCGGCAACGAGCGCGCGCAGCTCGCCTACGACATGTACTCGAACTCGGTGAAGAAATACATCGGTGCCTACATTGCCGTCATGGGCGGCGTCGACGCCATCGTGCTTACCGCAGGTGTCGGCGAGAACTGCGAGAAGATGCGCCGCATGATCTTTGCCGGCCTGCAGCCGCTCGGCATCATCCTTGACGAGGAGAAGAATCGCCAGCGCGGCTTCGAGCGCGAGATTTCCGCCGACAACTCGGCTGTGAAGATCATCATTATCCCCACCAACGAGGAGTACATGATCGCGCTCGACACCTTCCGCATCGTGGAGGAAAGCGAAATCGACCGAGATATCTAGCTTGTCAGGCAATTCTTTTTTACGTGCGCGTCGGTTAAAAGGGCAAGGGCGCTAGTGCGAGATTGAAAAACAATCGGGGGGCTCATGTTCGAGCCCCCCGATTCGTTGTTGGCATAAGTGCCAGACGAAAGCTTGCGCCCCAACCTACTTCATGGCCTGCGCCTGCACGCAGGTGATCGCGGCGACGCCCACAATGTCGTCGGCGGTGCATCCGCGCGACAGGTCGTTCACGGGCGCGGCGAGTCCCTGGGTGATGGGGCCGTAGGCTTCCGCCTTCGCCAGGCGCTGCACGAGTTTGTACCCGATGTTGCCCGCGTCAAGGTCGGGGAAGATGAGCACGTTCGCGTGCCCCGCGACGCGCGAACCGGGCGCCTTCGACTCGCCTACAGAGGGCACGATGGCGGCATCGAGCTGCAGCTCACCGTCGAGCTCGAGGCTCGGGTCGAGCTCGTGGGCCATCTCCACCGCACGCACGACCTTGTTCGCATCGTCGTTTCGCGCCGACCCCTTCGAGGAGTGGGAGAGCATCGCGACGGCGGGCTCGGTTCCTATGAGCGACTTCCACGAGCGTGCGGAGTTCACCGCGATATGGGCGAGCGCCTCGTCGTCGGGCTGCACCTCAAGGCCGCAGTCGCTGAAGATGAACGTGCCGTTTTGGCCGTATTCGCAATCGGGGACCACCATCACAAAAAACGAGCTCGCGAGCTTCACGCCCGGGGCGGTCTTTAGGATCTGCAGGCAGGGGCGCAGCACGTCGCCGGTCGAGTGGCAGGCGCCCGACACCATGCCGTCCGCTTCGCCGCACTTCACCATCATGACGCCGAAATACAAGACGTCGGAAATCTTGTCGAGTGCGTCTTCGGGCGTCATACCCTTATGTTTGCGCAGCTCATAGAGGCGAGTTGCGAATTTCTCACGCAGATCGGACGTTTCGGGGTCGATGATGCGGACTCCGCGAAGCTCGCGGCCTCCCGCCTTCAGCTCCTCCTCGCGGCCTAGGACGATCACGTTGCAGGCATCGTGCGCGATGAGCTTCTCGGCCGCTTCGAGCGTGCGGGGGTCGTTGCCCTCGGGCAGCACGATCGTCTGCTTGTCGGCCTTCGCTCGCGCGAGCATGGTTTCCAAAAACGACATGCGCATTCCTTTCTCCAGGTATACGCTGCGCATTTTACCCTTGTAAGACGGCATTTTTTGTCCCGTTTGTATGTGATGGCGTATAGGGTAGGATGTTATCGGTAGAATAATCAAGATTCGGATGTCGGCATTCTTCATCGTGCGCGCCATCCGAACGGGTCCGCTCGCGGCGGTTCCCTGAAACCATTACATGCGAACGAAAGGCAAAGCTCACATGGGCGTGCAGTACACACAGTTCAACGAAGTGAACATGAACGACATCGACGCGGTCGTCGTCGGCAGTGGATTTGCCGGCGGTGTCGTGGCTCGCGAACTCGCGGAGCGCGCGGGAAAGCGCGTTCTCATCATCGAAAAGCGCCCTCACATCGGCGGCAACATGTACGACGAGAAAGACGAGGCGGGCATCCTCGTGCACAAGTACGGCCCGCACATCTTCCACTCCAACGACAAGCGCGCCTTCGATTACGCGCGCCGCTTCTCCGGCTTTCTGGGCTATCAGCATCGCGTGCTCGCCGATTGGTACGGAACCTACATGCCCGTGCCCTTCAACAAGAACTCGATGGAAATCGCGTTTGGCGAGGAGAAGGCCGCGCACTACATCGAGAAGCTCATCGACACGTTCGGCGACGAGCGCAAGGTGACCATCAACGAGCTGCGCGAGCAGGACGACCCCGAGCTCGCCGAGATTGCCGATTTCGTGTACAAGAACGTCTTTTTGTACTACACGCAGAAGCAGTGGGGGCTCACGCCTGAGGAAGTCGACCCGTCGGTGACGGCGCGCGTGCCGGTTTTCATCTCGCGCGATAACCGCTACTTCCAGGACGCCTACCAGGGCATGCCCGTCTTCGGCTATACGAAGCTCTTCGAGGAGATGCTCGACCACGAAAACATCCAGGTCTGTCTGAACACCGAGGCGGAAAGTGTGTTCGAGCTCGAGTTCGAAAGCGAAGCCGAGGACGCGCCGCTTTCCGCGATCAAGCTCCACGGCAAGAAGTTCAAAGGCCCCATCGTCTACACTGGTCCGCTCGACGAGCTCTTCCTCGCGCGCTTCGGCCGCCTGCCCTACCGCAGCCTCGACTTCGTGTACGAGACCTTCGACAAAGAGCACGTGCTGCCCTGCGGAACCGTGAACTTCACGGTTACCGAGGACTACACGCGCATCACGGAGTTCAAGTACCTGACCGGCCAAAAGTCGGACAAGACCACCATCATGAAGGAGTACTCGCGCGCCTACGAGGATCCCAATACGCAGACTCCCTACTACGCCATCCTCTCCGACGAGAACCGCGCGCACTACGAGCGCTACCGCGCCCTCACCGCGAAGCTCCCTAACTTCTACCCGCTGGGACGCTTGGCCGAGTACCGCTACTACAACATGGACAAGATCATCAGCCTCGCGCTCGAGCTTTCCGACAAGCTGGTTGAGGAGTAGCTTTCATGAAGACCATCTCGTTCGCGGTGCCGTGCTACAACTCCGCCGCCTACATGGACAAATGCATCGAGTCGCTTTTGGCCTGCGGTGACGACATCGAGATCATCATCGTCGACGACGGTTCGACCAAAGATGACACCCCTCAGAAGGCCGACGCCTGGCAGGAGGCCCATCCGGGCATCATCCGTGCCATCCATCAGGAAAACGGGGGCCATGGTGCTGCCGTGAACACCGGCCTCGCTGCTGCCGAGGGCTTGTACTTCAAGGTCGTAGACTCCGATGACTGGCTCGATGAGAACGCGATGCGCCAGGTCATGGCCTATCTTCGCTCGCAGCTCGAGCGCGATCATGCAACCGATCTCGTCATCGGCAACTACGTCTACGAGAAGGTGCACGAGGGCACGCGCACGGTGATGGGCTACTTCAATGTGTTTCCGACCGAGGAGGAGTTCGGCTGGAAGGACGTGAAGCATTTCCGCCAGAGCCAGTACCTGCTCATGCATTCTGCCATCTATCGCACCGAGCTGCTCCGCGAAACCGGCCTGAAGCTCCCCGAGCACTGCTTTTACGTGGACAATATCTTCGTGTACGTGCCGCTGCCGTTCGTTGACACCATGCGATACCTCGATGTTGATATGTACCGTTACTTCATCGGGCGCGAGGACCAAAGCGTGAACGAAAGCGTCATGATGGGGCGCATCGACCAACAGCTTCGCATCACGCGCTTCATGATCGACGCGGTGCGCCTGCCTGATGACGTCGTGGAGCCGAAGCTTCGCCGCT
>NZ_CAKUAL010000048.1 GCF_934636505.1 uncultured Ellagibacter sp. | reverse complement strand
GTCGGGCAGTTCGGGCAGCTTGGCGCGAACGCCCTCGATAAACTCATCGGAGAGGTCGTAAGGTGCCAAATCAGGCTCGGGGAACAGGCGGTAGTCGTCCGCCGTCTCCTTCACGCGCATGACGATGGTGTGCTTCATCGTGGGGTCCCAGTGGCGCGTTTCCTGGTAGATCTGCCCGCCCTCTTCGAGCACCTCCGCCTGACGGCAGATTTCGTAGGCCAAGCCGTCGTGGAGGTTCTTGAAGGAGTTCATGTTCTTGAGCTCGGTCTTCACGCCGAGCTTGGTCGACCCACGCCGGCGCAGGCTGACGTTGCCGTCGCAGCGCATGGAGCCCTCCTCCATCGAGCAGTCGGAGATGCCGATGGCGAGGAAGATCTGGCGCAGCTTCTGCATGAACAGGCGCGCTTCCTCGGGCGTGCGCAGGTCGGGCTCGGTGACGAGCTCGATGAGCGGCGTGCCCGCGCGGTTGTAGTCGACAAGGGAATGCGTGGCGCCCGCGATGCGGCCCTCGTCGCCGCCGATGTGGATCATCTTGCCCGCGTCTTCCTCCATGTGGATGCGCGTGATGCCCACGTGCGCCGTGTAGCCGGTGTCGGTCACGGTGACGTTCTCGTAGGAGTCGCCCGCGCCAAGCCCCGCGATGTCGATGCGCTCCTTCGCCGCCGGGCCGTCGACGTCGAGGTCGAGATGGCCGCGCATGCAGAATGCGACGGGGCCCTGCGTGGTCTGGAAGTTCTTCGCCATATCGGGGTACATGTAGTTCTTGCGGTAAAACATGGAGTGCTTCTCGATGTCGCAGTTCGTGGCGAGGCCTGCGAGCACGATCGACTCGATGGCGGCCTTGTTCGGCACGGGAAGGGCGCCGGGCAGGCCCAGGCACACGGGGCAGGTGTGCGTGTTGGGCGCGGCGCCGAACTCCAGCTTGCAGCCGCAGAACATCTTCGTGGTGAGGGTGGTGAGCTCGGTGTGGATTTCCAGGCCGATGACCGCTTCCCAATCTTGCAATACTTGCTCGAGCTTCTTCACGCTACTCGCCTGCCTTTCCGTCCGAGAATTCGGGCGCCACGGGGGCGGGGCCGTATTCCTTCTCGAGCGCCATCGCGACGCGGAACATGTTCTCGTCCTTGAACTGGGGCGACATTAACTGAACGCCGATAGGTAGGCCAGTTTCGCGCCCCAGGCCGCAGGGCATGCTCATGCCGCCGTTGCCGGCGATGTTGAGCGAGATGGTGAACACGTCGGAGAGGTACATCGTCGCGGGATCGGAGATCTCGCCGAACTTGAACGCCGTGCGCGGGCTTGCGGGCGCTAAGATGACGTCGCATTTCTCGTAGGCGCTCGTGTAGTCCTGCGTGATCAGCGTGCGGACCTGCTGCGCGGGATAGTAGTACTTCTCGTACACGCCCGCGGAGAGTAGGTAGCTGCCCAGCATGATGCGGCGCTTGGCCTCGGGGCCGAAACCCTTCGCGCGGCTCGACTCGTATTGGCCGCCCAAATCCTTGTGGCCCTCGTCGCACAAGCCGTAGCGCACCGAGTCGAAGCGAGCGAGGTTCGAGAACGCCTCGCAGGGACCGAGCACGTAATACGCGCTGATGGCCGCGTCGACGTGCGGAAGCTCGACCTCGACGAGCTCGGCGCCGGCGGCTTCAAGCTTGGCGGCCGCTTCCAGGGTGCGCTCGCGGACTTCCTCCGTGAGGCCGTCCGCTTCCATGAACTCCTTCACGATGCCTACGCGCATGCCAGCGACGTCTTGTGTGCAGGCGGCGCGGAAATCGGCTTTCACCTGCTGTGACGTGCAGTCAAGCTCGTCGTGGCCGCAGATGGCGTCCATGACCGCCGCCGCGTCCTCCACGCTGCGCGCGAAGGGCCCCACCTGGTCGAGCGAGCTGCCGAAGGCCACCACGCCGTAGCGCGAGACCATGCCATAGGTGGGCTTCACGCCGACGATGCCGCAGAAGCTGGCGGGCTGGCGGATCGACCCGCCCGTGTCGGAGCCGAGTGCCACGCAGGTCATGCCCGAAGCAACCGCTGCAGCGGATCCTCCCGACGAGCCGCCCGGCACGCGCTCCAAATCCCACGGGTTGTGGGTGGGGCCAAAGGCGGAGGACTCGGTGGAGCTGCCGAAGGCGAACTCGTCCATGTTGAGCTTGCCTAAGGGGATGCAGCCCGCGTCGATTGCGCGCTGCACGCACGTGGCCGTGTAGGGGGACACGTAGTCCTCCAGCATGTGGGAGGCGCAGGTGGTGTGCGTGCCCTCCTGGTTCATGTTGTCCTTGAAGGCGCACGGAATGCCGGCGAGGGGCCCAAGCTCGTCGAAGGAGCCCACGGCGATCGCGGCGTCGATGCGCTCGGCTGCGGCGAATGCGGCCTCCTCGGTGAGCTCAAGGAACGCGTGAACCTTCTCGTCGGTGGCTTTCACGTGCGTAAGCGCCGCCTCGGCGACCTCGCGCGCCGTGAAGTCGCCCGCGCGCAGGCCCGCTTGGATCTGGGCGATGCCCATGTCGGTGGAGAATGCCATTAGCGATCGCCCCCTTCGCCCAAGATAGACGGGATGAGGAAGCTGCCGTCCTGCTGCTTAGGTGCGTTCTTAAGCGCGACTTCCTGCGTGAAGCTTTCGCGCTCGGTGTCTTCGCGCATGACGTTCGAGAGGCTTCCGATCGGGTGGAAGGTGGGAGCAACGCCATCGAGGTCGAATTCGGTGATGGGCTTCAAGGTGTCGATGATGCTGTTCAGGTCGGTCGTCATCTGGACAAGCTCATCGTCGGTGAGCCCGATGCGCGCGTAGGTGGCGATATCGCGCACGTCGCGTTCGGTAAGATGTTGGGTCATGAAAGCGTCCTTTCGTGCATATCTCCGAAATAATAGCAAAGGACGGGCCCATTGCGGCTGGCAAGAACGCGAAGTCACCCGTTCTTAACAGCCGCGGCATTTGAAGGGCGCCTGCCAGCCCGCTTGCGGCGCGGCGACGGGCTGGCAGTGTCTCAAGTCCGTTTCCCTAGCGCTCGTAGTCCATGTCGCGGCTTTCCTTGAAGAACGCGAGTGCGACAAGCGAAACCGTGGCCATGCCGGCGAGGTAGAGGCCCACGGCACCCAGGCCGAAGTTCATGACGAGCGCGCTTGCGATGGTCGGGGCGAACGCGCCGCCCACGATTGCGGCCAGGTTGTAGGAAAGGCCAGCTCCCGAGTAGCGCACGTTCGCGGGGAACAGCTCGGGAAGATACGAACCGCACGGCCCGAAGACGACGCCCATGCACGTGAACCCGATGCAGAGGAACGCCATGACGCCCACGACGGTGCCGCTTCCCAAAAGCATGGGGCTCACCAGGCCGAATACGAGCGTCGCAGCAGTTGCAACCACGAGTACCGGCTTGCGGCCGCGACGGTCGGCGCACAGGCAGCCGACCACGATAAACGAGGCGAAGAAGAACACGGCGACAAGCTCGAAGCCGAGGTACTGCGGCTGGGAAAAACCGAGCGTGGAGACCCCGTACGAAAGCGACCAGGTGCCGAGCAGATAGAACAGCGTGTAGGTGATGCTCACCGCGCAGGTGCCCAAGACGACACGCTTCCAATGGCGGCGAAGGTCGAGCAGCGGGGTTTTCGAGACGCGGTCCTCGGCGGCCGCCTTCTGGAACACGGGGGTTTCTGTCATGCGCAGGCGAACAACGAGGCCGACGACGACAAGGAAGATGGAGAGAAGGAACGGGATGCGCCAGCCGAACGCGACCATCTGGTCGGTCGTGAGCACGGTGTCGAGCACGAGGTTCACGCCGTAAGCGCAGAAGAACCCGATCGGAGCGCCGAGGTTCGGGAAGCTGCCGTAGAGCGCGCGCTTGCTCTTCGGCGCGTTCTCCGTCGCCACGAGCGCCGCGCCCGACCACTCGCCGGCAAGCCCAACGCCCTGGAACGCGCGGCAGGCGCACAGAAGGACGACCGATGCGGGGCCAAGGACGTCATACCCTGGCAAAAGACCGACGACAAATGTCGCGATACCCATCATCATAAGTGCTGCGACCAGGGTTTTCTTTCGCCCGAGCTTGTCGCCGAAGTGCCCGAACAAAAGCGAGCCGAACGGGCGGGCCAAAAACGACACGGCGAAGGTGACGAACGCGAGCAGCGTCGCGAGAACCGGGTTCGCCTTCGCGACGTCGGTGAAGAAGATGAGCCCGAAATAGCTCGCCGCGGCGATGGAGTAGCAGTAGTTGTCGTAAAACTCGATGGCGGTGCCGACCATCGATGCGGCGACGATCTCCGCCGTCGAGTTCTTCTTTTTCTCCTGAGGCTTCGCCCCGAACGGCAACGCGCTCGCTGTTGCAGTGCTTGACATGTTGTTCTCTCTCTTTCTCTCGCAAGTCTTCGATACGCTTCCTGTGTCGAAGCGAGAGGCTGTTTGGGAAAGCGACGGAGAATCATAAGGGTGCGAACGAAATAAAATCGTAGAGCAAATAAAAAACCGGAGACGTTTTCTCAAACAGCCTCCGGCTTCCATCTACCACAAGCTGCCCGATATGGGTTCGGGCAGCTGGCAAACAAGCAACCCGAGCCCTAGATAATCAGGCTCATAATTCGAGTGGTATGTGTGTTTGCGCTGGTCAACGTATCTCCTTTGTGGGGACATCCCTCGATGTCCGCTTGCTGCGCGCCCCTTTGGCTCGCTAGCGGCATCTATCATCGTCCAACTCGCCCAAGAGTCAATGGATGGGTCCTTTTCGTCACAGACCCTTCACTTTTCAAGTGCGGCGTATGCCGAGAGGGCTTGCGGCCTAGTGGTTCTCGAAGGCGGCGATCTCGGCGAGAAACGCCTTTCCGTAGCGCAGAAGCTTCGTCTGCCCGACCCCGTTCACCTCGAGGAACTCATCCTCGGTTTGCGGAAGACGGGCGCACATGTCGCGCAGCGCGGCGTCGGAGAAGACCATATAGGGCGCGCATCCCCGCTCGCTCGCGATTTGCTTGCGCAGCGCGCGCAGGCGCTCGAAAAGCTCGCTGGACCCGCTGTCCGCCGCAGTGCCTGTGCCCCTTGTGCCGCTCGAGCCGAACGCGTGCCCGCCGCCTGCGCCGGCCCGCGCGCTCTTCCGCGTGACGCGCTTCATGAAGAGGGAGAACTCGGGCGCCGCCGCTGCGCGAAAGTTCGGACCGAACCCCACCTTGGGGAACTTGCCCTCCGAGATGTCGAGGTACCTGCCCGCGACCAGGAGCTCTATCACGTCTTTCACGTGCGCCGCAGACGCGTGGGAAAGCGTGTCGTAGGCGTTCGCGCGATCGAGCCCGAACGAGGACACCTTCTCGCTTTTCGAGCCGCGCAGTACGTCGGCAACCATCCCCTTGCCCCATTCGCCGCGAAGCTCCTGCACGCAGCGCATGATCGCGCGCGCATCGCTCGTCACGTCGACGCGCTCGAAGCCGCCTTCGCAGTTGCCGCAGTTCCCGCACTTCGCAGGGCCGCCCGCCGCAACCTCTTCCCCGAAGTAGCGAAGCAGGTACTCGCGCAAGCAGCCGCAGGTCACGCAGTAGCCCTCCATCGCCGCGAGCATGCGGCGGCGCGTCTGGCGCACGGTTTCGGCCTCTTCCGGCGTAAGCTCCTCGTTGCCCGATTCCTGCTCGATGAAGAAGCGGCAGGTGGAAAGGTCCTTCTCGCTCCAGAAGAGCAGGCACTCCGAAGGCAGGCCGTCGCGTCCTGCGCGGCCGGCTTCCTGGTAATATGCCTCGATCGAGGCGGGCATGTTGTGGTGGAGCACGTAGCGCACGTTCGACTTGTCGATGCCCATGCCAAACGCGTTCGTTGCGACCATGACAGGCGCATCGTCGCAGATGAACGCCTGCTGATTGGTCGTGCGCTCAGCAGCGGGGAGCCCTGCATGGTAGCGCGTCGCGCGGACGCCTGCAGCAACGAGCGCATCGCACACGGCCTCGGTGTCCTTCCGGGTCGAGCAGTACACGATGCCCGAATCGCTTGCGTGTTCTAAGGCGTAGGCCGCGATCCTCGCGAGCTTTCGCTTGGGCTCTGCGCGCTCGACGGCGAAGTGCAGGTTCGGTCGGTCGAACCCGGTGACGATGCGGTAGGGGTCGGACAGCCCGAGCAGGCGCACGATGTCGTCGCGAACGCGCTCGGTGGCCGTCGCCGTGAGTGCGCAGACGGCGGGGCGTGTGGGCAGCTGTGCTATGAAGGCGCCAATTTGGAGGTAGGAAGGGCGGAAGTCCTGGCCCCACTGCGACACGCAATGGGCCTCGTCGACGGCGACGAGCGCTATGCGCGCGCGGTTCGCGAAGTCGACGAAGCGCGCGTCTTCGAGCCGCTCAGGCGCGACGTAGAGGATATCGAACTCGCCTGCTCGCGCGCGCTCGATCACGCGGCCCTGGGCTGCGGGCGAAAGCGTCGAGTTGAGGTAGGCCGCATGCACCCCCGCCTGCACGAGCGCGCGAACTTGGTCGCCCATAAGCGATACGAGCGGCGAGACGACGATCGCGATCCCGGGCAAGACGATGCTCGGGATTTGGTAGCACAGCGACTTCCCCGCGCCCGTCGGCATGACCGCGAGCGCATCGCGCCCGGCTATGAGCGCTTCGATCACGCTTTTTTGCCCTGGCCTGAAATCCGCGTAGCCGAAGCACTCTTTGAGCGCGCGGCGTGCGTCCTCAAGCGTCGGTGCGGCCTGACCGCCTGGTCCGCACGGCCCGCCGCTGAAGGTCTCCTCGCTCATCGTCTACTCCCCCGCCCGCGTCACTTCGAAGCGGGCGCCGTCGAAGGTGTTGCCCTTCGGGTCTTTCACCCAGCTGAGATAGCGCTCGGTCGGCACGATGCGGTAGGTGCGGCTTACCTGGTCGTTTCCGCTGTGGAAGGTGACGCGGAACTCGACGCCGCCGAACGCACGATACGCCGCCATGTCGGCCGTCTCGTCGGTGCCCTGCTCGACGGGCACGGCGAAATACACGTATCCCCCGCTTGCAATCTCGCCAAGCTGGTAATTGGCGGTGTCTTCCCAGGAGCCGCTCGACTTTCCCACGCGGACGCCGTCGGTGAGCGACTCGATCGAAATTGAATCGCAGGGGCTCGTCTCGCTCATGCCGATGTTGAGGCAGATTACGCGCCCTGCCGTGTCCCCTTGTCGGTACACGCCGCCCAGACTCACCACGCCCGAGACGATGTCGCGCGTATCACCTGTGCCCGAGGCGTTTTGGAAAAGCTGCAGGTCACAATCAGAAAGTGTAGGAGCCTTACATGAGGCGAGGGGCAGCGCACAGCATGCAAGGCACACCGCGATCGCAAAGCTGACGAGTCGTCTCACGAACCCACCTTCCCGTAAACGAAGTCCATCAAGAAAGGCCCCACATTGGGAGCCTTTGGGCATGATAGCAGGTATTTCCCCGCCCGCGTGTGTTTTGTTTACGGGGCGTAACGGGCGCTCGGCCACAGGGGCTGCGGGGGCAGGACGTGGAATGGCGGAGGCGGAAGACGTCTCGCTGAGAGGGCTCGAGGGGACACGAAAGAGCCCCTTGCAGTTCACAATGGGGGGAAGGGGGCTGCAAGGGGCTATCGGAAAACGAGAGCTATTCCCGTTATTCCTCAACAATGCGCTCGACGTTGCCGCACTTGCCGAAGGCGCCGTAGTGGTGGCGCAGGTTGCCGTCGACCTTGAAGTGCGCGCCGTAGCGGGTGTCGGCGACCATGCTGCAGGAGTTGCTGCACACGCTCATCGGCTCATCGGTGAAGAAGCGGTGATGGTCGTCGAGGTCGAAGTAGTCCGGGCAGCCGGCGATCTTGCCGTCGTAGGTGGCGTACTGGCCGTATTGCTCGCAGAGATCCTCGATGACCTGGCTTTTCACCGCGCGGACATAGCGTCCTTCGTAGGTGGTTCCCTCGCCTGCCGCCTTCGCAGCCGCCTCGTCGGTCACCTCGACCGCATGGAAGCTCATGTGGCGGAAGTCCTCCCAGCCTGCTTTGCGCATGGTGCGGCGGAAGTCCTGGTCATAGCCGGTTTCCGCCAAAAGCCCGCCCGCGATGGCCGGGTCGGCCTTCTGCTCGGGGTCGAGGCGGCGGTTGCAGAACACGTCGAACTCGTAGAACTCGCCGCCCTCTTTCAGCACGCGGTACACTTCCGAGAGCACCTTGAGCTTGAAGGGGCTATGCGACACGGCGCAGTTGGCGATGACGACGTCGACCGACTCATCGGCGATGCCCGCCGCGGAGAGGTCCTCGATGGTCGCGTTCACGAAATGAACGTTCGACTTCGCGAATCCGAACGCGTGTGCGATCTGCTCTTTCGCCTCGTTGGCCTTCTCCACGCCGCGCGCGCAGCCCTCGATGGCGATGACCTTGCCAGACTCCCCCGCAAGCTTCGAGGCGACGAAGGCGTCGCGGCCGTCGCGGGCGCCGAGTACCACCACGGTGCAGCCGTCGAGCATCGGCGGGAACGGGTAGCCCGGAAGCATCTTGTTCTCGCGCATGTCCTCGGGCAGAAGCGCGAGCGCCTCGGCGGCCTCGGCGGAAGGCTCAAGGCCCTCAATGGAGATGATGTCGGCAAGCTTTTTCTCCGCGTAGTAGTCGCGGATCGTCTGCATGATCTCGTTCATTTTCTTCTCCTTACGTCAGCAAATATGAGAAAAGCCGCAGCGGAATCGAGCTCGCCGCTGCGGCCGTGATCGAGCTTGGACTTATGCCTCGATCTTCTCCTCGTCCTTCTTGAGGTGCATCGGCTTCAAGATGTAGCGGTACGCAAGCGCAGCGACGATGCCGCCCACGAACGGGCCGACGACGTACACGCAGATGGTGTCCATGATGTTGTTGCCAAAGCAGATGGAGCCCCAACCCACGCAGGCAGCCCACAGACGAGGCATGATGTCGCGAGCAGGATTCAGGCCAGCATCGGTCAGCGGGCCGATGACGTTGATGAGCACGGTGATGGTGAGACCGATGAACAGCGGCGCGATAAGCGAGCTCGGCTTGCCCTTGTTCTCATCGGAGGTCAGGCTCAGGATGACAAGGCAGAGAAGGAAGACGCCGAAACCCTCGGCGAAGGCGCCGACCATCATGGGCACGGTGCCGTTCGCGGTGTTCGGGAACACTTCGCACCAGATGGTGGCAGCGCTGCCGATGGAATTGGTGGACATGGTGAGGCCGTTGTTGGAGAGGTTCTTCGCGACGGAATCGCCGAACATGACCCACAGCGCGCCCGCAGCGAGGAAGGCGCCGGCGCATTGGCCGAGCAGGTATGCGGGAAGGTCGCGAACCTTCATCTTGCCGGCGAGGATCATCGAGAGGGAGACCGCCGGGTTGAAGTGCGCGTCGGAGAGGTTGCGCGTCACGTAGATGCCGATCGCGATGGCGAGGCCCCACACGAGTCCGACCTGGCCGGGGCCGGTGAGCGCGCCGAACAGCGTTGCCACGGCGACGGCGCCGATGCCGAGGAAGCACATAAGGAAGGTACCGATGAGCTCACCGGTGAATTGCCTTGCGAATTTCATGAGTTTCTTCTCTTTCGTCTTATTCGAATTAAATTCCGACAGCAACGCCCTATCGGGGCGCAATCCCTCGGGCGTGTATTGTGATGATATTATTAGACACAGTCAAGTAAACTCTTAAAAATATTCGGGGGCGAAAGAAAGTATTGCACTTCGTCGAATATTCGCTTGACTTTACGTGACTTTTAACGAAACATCGCTATAATTCCATACGCATTCTCTCGTTTTCTACTGCCGAATCCCTCAAATGACAGCAGTAGCAGGGGAAACGATGCTATTGCAACCATTAGCAGTGAATCGAGGCCCTAGAGAGAGGGTAAGAAGAAGTGAACATTAACAGACGCTCATTCCTCAAGGCGAGCGCCTTGGGGTTGGCTGCGGTGGCCGCGACGGGGGTGACGCCGTTTACCGCCGTAGCCGATGAGTCCCACAAGCCGAACCAAACCGGCAAGTGGACCGCAACCACCTGCCAAGGGTGCACTGCCTCCTGCCCCGTGAAGGTGTATACGCAGAACAAGCGTATCCTCCGCATCACGGGCAACTGGAATTGCACGGCGACGGGCGGCAAAATCTGTCCTAAGCCGCATCTCGCGATCCAGCAAGTCTACGACCCCGACCGCATCAAGACCCCGATGAAGCGCACCAACCCCGAGAAGGGGCGCGGCGTCGACCCGGGTTTTGTGCCGATCAGCTGGGACGAGGCGCTCGATACCATCGCCGACAAGCTCATGGAGCTCAAGAAGAATGGCGAAACGAAGAAGCTCGCCTTCCAAAAGGGCCGCTCCACCGGCGTTGGCGATGTCCTCTACAAGAAGTTCAACATCCTGTTCGGCACCCCGAACTACTTCGGTCACGGCGACATCTGCGCCGAAGCCGAGAAGATGGCGAACTGGGCGACCGAAGGTACCTTCTCGTACCACAACTACGACCTTACCAACACGAAGTGCTTCCTTATGTGGTCGACCGACCCCATCTCGTCGAACCGCATGTCAGGCTGGGCATCGAGCGTGTGGGGCAAGGTCATGGACGGCGCGAAGATCTACGTGATCGACCCGCGCCTGTCGGCGACCGCCGCGAAGGCCGACAAGTGGCTGCCAATTATCCCTGGCACCGACGGCGCGCTGGCCTGCGCGATCGCACACGTCATCCTGACGAAGGGCCTTTGGAACAAGAAGTTCGTGGGCGACTTCAAGCAGGGGCCGTGGAACTACGAGCTTACCGACAACTACAACAACAAGACGAACCTGTTCAAGGCCGGCGAGACCGTCGACGAGTCCAAGTTCGAGTACAACCAGGGCTACGGCCTCGTGCGTTGGTGGAACTTGGCGCTCAAGGACGCCACCCCCGAGTGGGCAGCCGACATCTGCGGCATCGAGGCGAAGGACATCACCGAGGTTGCCACGCAGTTCGGCAAGTACGGCGATGCGAGCTGCTCATGGCAGTCGCCAGGTACGAACATGCAGGTCCGTGGCGTGTACGGCGCCATGGCGGCGAACGCGCTCAACGGCTTGGTCGGTTCCATCGAGACGAAGGGCGGCGTGTTCAGAAGCGCGTCGGCTTCGACGGCAAGCCTGCCCGACCACAACCACTTCCGCGACGGCAACGCCCGCAAGGCTGCCAAGATGAAGGCGATCGACGGGCGCATCCGCAAGGACTTTCTGAACTACAACGGCAAGGCGATCCACTCCAACGAGACGTCGAGCCGGCTTGCCGACGTCATCTTGCAGGAAGACGGGCACTACGAGGACGGCAGCTACGAGATCAAGATGCTCATCAGCTACTGGTGCAACTACTGCTTCAGCTCCACCGGCGTGCAGCGTTTCGACAAGGCGTACGCGAAGGTGCCGTTCTACGTGAACATCACGACGATGCCGTCGGAGTCCGCCATGTTCGCCGACATCCTGCTTCCCGCGAAGCATTATATGTTCGAGCGCTGGGGCTTCATGAAGGCGAGCCAGGGCCTCTACAGCTACATCTCGGTGCAGCAGCCTGTGATCACGCCCTTGTGGGATACCAAGGCCGACGAGACGGAAATCGCATGGGAGCTCGCCGTGAAGCTCAAGGAGCGCGGTTTCTCGAACATCTACAACTACTACTCGAAGGCTTTCTGCGATCCCGAGACGGGCAACTGCCCCACCAACGCGGCCGAGTTCGCCGAGATTGCGGTGAAGATCATGACGGCGCCCGCCTGGAACGGCAAAAACGCCAAGCAGGGCACCGACCTCGGCAGCTGGCGCAATTTCTGCTCGAAGGGCTGCTTCAACTCCAAGAAGATGGGATATAAGAAGCATTGGGGCAGCTTAGGGCACGACACCGGCAAGTTCGAGTTCTTCTCCGAAAGCTTGAAGACCCTGCTCGAGCAGGTGGCGACCCAATACAAGTGCGACGTGAACTCCGTCGTCGAGTCTATGGGCTTCGAGGCGCGCGACGGCTTGGCCTTCGTGCCGCACTACGAGACGCCCGTGCGCTACGGCGATGAGAAGACCTACCCCTACATCTTCGAAGAGCACCGCGCGCGCCTGAACCTTGAGGGTCGAAGCGCGAACTGCGTGGGGTATCAGGAGTTTAAGGACACCGATCCAGGCGATGTGGCCTGGGACGACGTCATCAAGATCAACCCGTCCGACATGGAGGATCTGGGGCTTAAGACCGGCGACACCGTCGAAGTGACTTCCCCGCAAGGTTCCATCACTGTCCATGCGAAGGCATGGGAGGGCACGCGCCCAGGCGTCGTCATCAAGGCATACGGCCAGGGGCACTGGGCCTTCGGCCACGTTGCGGCCGCCGACTTCAAGAACTTCAAGCCCCGCGGCGGCAACAACAACGACATCCTCCCCTGCGACTGGGAGCGCTTGAGCGGATCGACCGCGCGCCATGGAGGTCTGACCCGCGTGAGCATTAAGAAGGTGGAAGCGTAATGAAGACGCGCTATATCATGATCATCGACCAGCACAAATGCGTTGGTTGCGCCGCGTGCGAGATCGCGTGCAAGATGCACAACGAGGTGCCGACCGGGGTGTTTCTCACCCATCACATCGCTTCCACGACGGGCAAGTTCCCCAAGACGAAGTACTCCTACAAGATCACGATGTGCAACCATTGCACGAACGCGCCGTGCGTCGAGGCGTGCGCGACGGGCGCTATGCACAAGGACGAGTACGGGCTGACGGTGGTCGACTACGACAAGTGCATTCGCTGCGGCCTGTGCGCGACGGCGTGCCCCTACGGGCAGATCACGCCGGCGCCGGAGAACACCGCAGCGTCCGACATCGCCGCCGTCGAGCCCGCGATCGAGGGGTGCACGGCCTCGGGTGCCGAGCTGAAAGAGGCCATCGGTGCGGCATACCCGTGCCATGACCCCATCTTGGACGATTACGACCTGCCGATGGTGGAAGTCGGCGCGCCGCTCAAGTGCCAGATGTGCAAGCAGCTCGTCTACAACGGGGACAATCCCTACTGCGTGGACGCCTGCCCTGCGGGTGCTCGCGTGTTCGGCGACGTGGAGAACGTGTACGACTCCACGCTCTACGACCTGATGCAGTCCTACAAGATGGACACCCTTTTGCCCGAAGAGGGCACCGAGCCCGCCGTGTACTACATGCGCGAGTTCCACAAGACCTGGTAAGACGTATCATTGCACGTACCGTGAGGAGGCAGGGGCGCTTTTCGCCCTTGCCTCCTTTGCACGAAATCGGCAAGCAGACACAGGAGAGACGACACCCATGAGCAACGACATCGCAGCAGACGAGCTCACAGACGAGGCGCCCGAGGAAGCCGCGCGCCTGGCCGCGGAGTGCCAAGCGCCCGCATGCGCACCCGAGGCTGAGGACGAGGACGCCTACGCAGCGCGCCCTCTTCCCCACGTTGCACCTGCAGCACTGCTTGAGGGGCTCGCCCGCCTGTGGGACTATCCCGAAAGCGGCGATTCCGTAAGCGCAGAGCTTGCGCGCATGAGGCAGGATATGGCGCTTGCGAGATACGAAGATGCCCTCTGCGGCCTCGAGGACGCGTTTCGCGCTTACGAGAAATCGACGGAGACGGTTGTGGGCGCTCACCTTTCGCAGCTCGACTACACGCGCCTGTTCATTGGCTCGTTCAAGATGTACGCCCCGCCCTATGCCTCCTACTACCTCGACGGCGCCGACCAGATCTTCGGGCCGACCGCCGTCGCGGTGGAGGACCTCTACGCCCAGTTCGGACTGGAAATCAAGTCCGACGAGCATGACATGCCCGACCATATCCGCTACCTGCTCGTGTTCATGTCGCTTCTCGCGCGCGCCTTCGAGCAAACGGGCAGCAGGGATATGGCGCTCGCCTACGAGGATTTCAAGCAGGAGTTCCTCGACAGTTGGAGCGCTGAGTTCTCCGAGAAGGTCCATACCTACACCGAATACGCCTTCTACCCCGCTCTCGTCGATTTCACGTTGGCGTCGGTGTAGAGTCGACATGTTTCGAACAACGAACCGAGGAAGGTAATGAAGGGTCGATCTGCTCGCATGGCGCTCGACGGCGCCCTGACCATACTGCTCATCGCATCGATGCTCGCGCAGCTCACCGGCGTCATCGCGCACGAGATTATAGGCGTCGTGTTTCTGCTCGCTGTCGTCGCGCATATCGTGAACTCGTTTTGGTGGATGAAGACGGTCGCGCGGCTGGTCGAGAACGCGCAGGTGAAAGGGGGCCAGCTCGCGCTGTTCGTCGTTGCGGTGCTGCTTGGTGTTGCAGTTGCGCTGCTCGCAGTCAGCTCGGTGCCGATCAGCCGGCTGCTCTATCAGGCGGGGCTTGCTCCCAAGGTCATGAGCAGCATGTGGCTTGCCGTTCACAAGGTGAGCGCGTTTCTGCCGTGCATTCTTGCCGTCGTGCACCTCGCGATGCACTGGGCGAGCATCTTAAAGCATCTGAACATCCCCTTCGACCCGAGCAAGCGCAAGGCGATCAGCTTGGGGGTGAAGGCAATCTCCTGCGCCAGCATCGTGGCGCTCGGTGTCGTCGGGTTCAATTCCCTCGAGCTGTTTGCAGGAGCTGGCGAGGGTGCGGGCGACGACGCACGGGAAGACGCGAAGGGGGGCTCTGCGTCCGGTTCCTCTTCCCCTTCTGCGGCTGGCGGCCAGTCGAGTGCGGGTGCGTCTCGGGGCGAAGCCGCGGCGTCGGGTGCGTCCGCCGACGCGCAATCCGCAAAAGCCCAGGCCGACAGCGGGGATGGAGAAGCCGAATCTTCGGAAGGCGATGCCGAATCGCTTTGCCCCCTGTGTCACAAGCACTGCCCGCTTTCCGACCCGCAATGCGACAAGCCCTATATCGCGGGGCTTATCGCCTCGTAGCTTTCCCGTTTTCGACCCAACCGCAGCGAAGGATTCCCATGCAAAACCTTGCCTCACCTACCATGCGCCGCCTTACCGTGTTTGCGCTTTGCGCCTTTCTCGCGCTTTGCCTTGCCGGTTGCGCAACTGACGAGCCGGTCGCGCAGGCGCAGCCGCAAACCCTTGAAATCGGCGAGAACGCAGGCGACGTCTATTCGGTCGCGCTCTCGAACAGCTCGGGGAAGTCGGTTGTGAGCATGTCAGTGAAGCTCCCTGGCGACGAGTCCTTCTCCGCAAACCTTATGAGCTCGGATGCGCACCTGAAAGATGGTGAGGATGCTATCGTTTATGTCCCCAAGCAGGCAACCGAAGACGGAACATACATCATCGATCTAAAGGTGGTTTTCGGCGATGGCGGCGTAAGCGTGCTGCACCATCTCGATCTTGAGGAGTTCAGCGCGGCGACGCTTCTTCTGAATGGGAAGATCGGGTATGTCACCTACCAGGGCAAAAGCGCGAATCGCATGATTTCCACGCTCGATTTGCAGACGTATTACTACAACTTGGAAGATCCCACCGCTGCCGCGCGCGACAAGGCCGAGGAGGAAGAGGAGAAGCGCCGACTGGAAAAGCTCGAAGAGGACCTGAAGGCAACCGAAGAGCAGCAAGCGGCTGACGCGACCACGTCTTCCGACGGCACGAAGACCGCAACGGAGGAAAACGCGCAGACCAAAGTGACGACTAACGACACGCAGGGCATGGACATTGAGGACGACCCGATTGAGGTCAACCAGGACGAAGATTTGAGCGACGACTAGCTCTTGCAAAGCAACCGTGGCGCGACTTTAAGGTTTGCCTGGCAAATGTGCGCCTGCGAATCGATCGAGTGGAAGAGGTCAACCGGTTCGCGTCATTCCCCAGGCACGGATGTTACCCCTTTATGCAGAATTACAGAAGCGAGGGGGCGATCCCAAATACGAGGCAGAATCGGCGCTGCCCCCTCGCATTTCCTTGCTGGGTCCTATTTTCGACGACGACGATGCACGATCACGCCGCCCGCCACGGTGCCAATGAGGACAATGAACGCCGTCCCCAGCACGAGTATCTTCACCCAAGATGAAGCATCCTCGTCGGGCAGCAAGGCGGAGGCCGCGCTTCTATCCTGCCCATCTTGCGAATCCTCAGTGGTCGTTTCATTTTGCCCAGAGAGCATGCGAGCATTGTCAGCCGAAGAACCAGCTGCAACGGCGACGCCATTTGAGTTGCCCGATGGCAACGACGCGCCTGAAGCGTTCTGGTCGTTCGCGTTGCCGGGTTCATCAAGCTGATCCGAATCGTTCGGTTGATCAGATGAATCGGGGCTGTTGGGATTGCCTGGATCGCTCGGCGCATCAGGGTCGCTGGGGTTATCCGGTCGGCTCGGCTCATCGG